>QKDA01000272.1 GCA_003246765.1 Spirochaetales bacterium
CGAAGATTACCGGGCCCGTGGCGTAGGAAACCGCCTCGCCCCGGCGGTTCACCTGCTTGCCGTTGGATTCCATGTCCGCCTGCTGAAGGTGGGCGGGGAAGCGGGAAAGGGCCTGGCTGTAGGGGAGAACCGCGGTGGTAGGATAGCCGAGGGCGTTCCGCTCGTACACGCCGATGAGGGCGTCCAGGAGGGCGGGGTTCTTGCGGATGTCCGCTTCCAGGGCGGTTTTGTCCGCGGCGGAGGCTCCCGAGAGGAAGGCTTCGAATACCTCGGGACCGAAGGCGAGGGAGAGCACGGCGCCGCCGACGGCGGAGGAGGAGGAATAGCGGCCGCCGATGAAGTCGTCCATGTAGAAGGAGGCGAGGTAGCCGGGGTTGTTCGCCAGGGGGCTCGTCTCGCTGGTGACGGCGATCATCTGCTTGGCGGGGTCAAGGCCGGCCTTCTTGAGGAAGTCCTTGACGAAAAGCTCGTTGGAGAGGGTTTCCTGGGTAGTGCCGCTCTTGGAGACGAGGATGAAGAGGCTCTTGGCAAGGTCGATGCCGGAAACCACCGCGGAGGCGTCGTCGGGGTCCACGTTGGAGATGAAGCGGGCTTCCATCTTTTTCTTGCCGGCCGCCCACTGCTCCAGGGCGAGATAGAGGGCCCGGGGACCCAGGTCGGAGCCGCCGATGCCGATCTGGACGACGGTGGTGAACTTGTCGCCCTTGGTTCCCTTGATCTCTCCCAAGTGAACCTTCCTGGCGAACTCGGCGATCTTGGACTGCTGCTCGGCGTAGAAGGCGCGGAGGTTCTTGCCCTCGAAGAGCACGTCCTTGCCGAGCTGGCCCCGGGCGAGCTGGTGGAGCACCTTGCGGTTTTCCCCGGTGTTGATGGTCTCGCCGTCCAGGAGGGCCCGGTACTTTTCGACGAGCTGCTGCTCCTCGGCGAGCTCCTGGAGCACCGTGAGGATCTGCTCGTTTACCTGTTTCGCTGCATAATTATACACGAGCCCCGCAGCCATGGGGGCCTCGTACTTTTTCACGCGCTCCGCCGTCAGGGCTTCGCAAAGATGCACCTGCCCCTTGAGGGAGAGCATTTTCTTGTAGGCTTCGCTTGAGTCGAGATTGTTCCAATTAATCATGGGATTGTCCTCCTGGGAATTCGGCGCGGGGCCGGTGGGTTGGGAAAGGCGTATCGGGGCGCGAACGGGCGGTTTACTCGTCCAGCTCCGGGATCTTCATCTTGAGGGTGTCCAGGAAGTCTTCCCCGCTGACGCCCTCCCTGAGGCAGGCGAACACGCAGTTGTCCCTCCCGGCGATGGTGCCGAGGATTTCCTCGAGATTCATGCTGTCCAAGGCCGCGGCGACCACGTCGGAGTGGCCGGAATAGGTCTTGATGACCACCATGTTTCCGGAGTATTCGATGGAAATGTAGCCCCGGAGGAAGTCCTGGACCACGGTCTGTTCCGATTCCTGGCGCTCTTCGTCCCCCGGAAGGGTATAGACGTAGCCGTTGTGCCCGTCGGAAAGCTTGCCTACCTTGAGGAGCTTGAGGTCCCTGGAAAGGGTGGCCTGGGTGACGGCAAAGCCCTCCCGGGAAAGATAGCCGAGAAGGGCTTCCTGGGACTCAATCCTATAGGTCTTGATGAGCTTGCGAATCGTTTTAAGACGGGTCAGTCGTTCTTTCACTGGTTGGTATCCGATATGTGAATAATTATACATATATAATGAATAATGTCGGCGGTAATGTCAAGCGAGAATAAGGCCGATAATGGGACGGGAGACCGCGCACGGTGGAAGAGGAAGAGAAGAAAGAACAGCAGGAAACGCTCAAGGATGAAAGCCTATTCATCCGGCAGGGGGATACCAACGACGGGTATGCCGAGGTAATCGTGTCGGGGGACAAAAAGAGGGTGACCGCCCATTTTTACCCGCCCATCCCGGGGGGAGCCTTCCTCACGGCCCCGACCTTTTTGGGAAAGCTCGCGGACTCGGGGATCGTCTTCGGGATAGACCAGGAGGCGGTGCAGGCGGCGGTATTCAAGTGCAATTCCACCCACGAGCCCCTCAGGGACGTGGTAGTGGCCCGTTCCCAGGAAAGCGTGACCGAAATACCGGAGCACTTCATGATGCGCAAGGAATTCCTTGAGCGCAAGCCCGAAATCAACCCCGACGCGGCCAGGATCGACTGGCACACCTTAAGCGCCTTCTGCATCGTGAACCACCGGGAACCCCTGGCGCGGCGCATTCCCGCGGTTGAGGGCAAGGCCGGGATCGACGTCTACGGAACGGAATTTCCCTTTTCCACTGAAAAGGTGGCCCCCTTCCTGGCGGGAGAGAACGTGGTAGAAACCGACAAGGGCCTTTTCGCGGGGAAAAGCGGGAGGCTCTCGATCTCCCGGGACGGGCTGGTATCGGTGGAGGAGGTGCTGGAGCTCAAGAAGGGCGTCGACTTCACCACGGGAAACATCACCTTTCCCGGCGACGTGATCCTTCGGGGCAAGGTGGCGGACGGATTCAAGATCTACGCCGCCGGATCCATCGTCACCAGCGAGGTGCTCGACGTAACCGACGTGGTCTGCAAAAAGGACCTTATCGCCCAGTCCGGCATCGAGGGAGGAAGCAAGGGAACCCTTCGCGTGGGGGGGAACCTCACGGCCCGGTACATCCAGAACTGCAGGGTGGCAGTCCGGGGAGACATCACCGTCACCGGAAGCATCGTGCAGTCCAAGGTCTATTCCATGGGAACCATACGCATGGGAGAGTCGGGAAAGCTCGTGGGCTGCGAGGTGATCGCCATCGGCGGGGTGCAGGCCCACGAGATCGGCAGCTCCCACGGCGCGAAAACCAGGGTCCGCTGCGGAACGGACTTCACGGTCCAGCAGGAACTGGACATATCCAACGAGCAGCTGAAGGTTCTGGCGCTGAAGATTCAGCGGGCGGAGGAGATGTACGAGGAGGAAGCCCTTCCGGACATAGCGGCCCATATCGCCGAGCTGAAGGCGAAAAAGGCCGAGATTATCGCCCGCATCCCGGCGGTGCTCCCCCGGATCGACCGGAACGACGGCGCCTACGTGGAGGTTGGCGGCACCGCCTATCCCGGAACGGAGATAGAGATTTGCCACGTGACCTACGAGCTGAAAAAGCCGGAAAAGCAGGTTCGCTTCGTGCTGGACAAAACCCGGGGGCAGATCGTCACGGAGCCCCTGAAGGCGGAGCGATGACCCCGCGCGGCCTTCAGTTCCCGATCATCCTCACCACGGTCTTCCCGGTTCCCCCTTCCTCGGGGCGGGCAAAGTGGAATTCCTCAACCCCCCGGTAGGAGCGAAGCAGGGTTTGCACGGCCTCCTGCAGGACGCCGTGACCCTTTCCGTGAACCACCGAGAATTCCCGTAATCCCTTCATGGCCGCGAGGTCGAGCTGCCTCTCCAGGGCCTTGACCGCCTCGTCGTGGCGCATGCCCAGGAGCCTGAGCTCGAAGACCGGGGAGTCCCCCTCCCCCATCTCCGCATGGACCTCCACGGAAACCTTCCGCTCCGGGGAATCGGCCTTTACGGGCACCGCCGAAAGGGAGGCCTCGCCTACGGTGAGGCGTACCGAGTCGGTGGCCACGATCCACTGCCCCTTCTTCGCCTCCCGTACCAGGGTTCCCCGACGCCGGGAAGGACCCACGTATACCTCGACCCCCGGGGCGAAATCGGGAAGGATCTCGGAGCGGGGCGAGGGACCCAGGGGGATTCCCCCGGGCAACGCGGAGGCTCGCCCTTCCCGGCGGGCCTTTCTTCCCGTCTTCTCCCGGCCCGTACCGGCCCCGGACGGTTCCCCCTCGGCGGCTTCGCGCGCCAGGCGTAGTTCCCGATCCTCGAAGTCGCGGCGAAGGGCTTCCGAGCGTTCCCGGTCCGCCTCGAGTCCCGAGCGTTCCGCCTCCACCCGCTCCCCCAGTTCCCCCATCCAGGCCTTTACCTGCAGGGTTTTTTCCCGGGTAAGCTCTCCCTCCCGAATCTCGCGAACGAGGTTTTCCAGCTGGCTTCGGCTCTCGTCCAGGAGGCGTTCCAGCCGGCGGTAGCCCTGTTCCCGGAGTTCCACCTCCCTCTGCCTCAGCTGGAGCTCCTTGAGGTCCGTGCGCCGCCGCCTTTCCCGCAGG
>QKDA01000021.1 GCA_003246765.1 Spirochaetales bacterium
CCATGAGCTCAAGCCCGTGCAGCGCCTTCTTGCGGACCGAGCGGAGCTTGCGCAGGGATCCGCGTATCTCCTGCATGCTCTCGTTGATATGGGTTTCCGCCTTTTGTAAAAGCTCCGTAACCTGATCTTGGTTGTCGGAGTAGAGGGCAGCCCGCACGATCATCAGGAGATTGGTCATCGAGTATCCTACGATATCATGGATTTCCCGAGTGATGCGGTTCCTCTCGTCCTCTTTTGAATTTTCTTCTATATACGTGGCGTAGGTTTGATAAGCCTCATTGGTTTTCGTCAGGTTGCTCACGGCCTGTTCCAGTCGCCTGAGCTGACTTTCGCGCCGCTCCTGGATTATGCCGGACCGGCGGATCATGGAACCCGTGAGGGCCCCGGCGGCGGAAACCGCGGCAAGAACCGCTAAGGCGGCGATTCCCGGCCCGTCCACGCTCAGGTTCCAGGCGGTATGGGGGGCCGCGGCGGAAAGGATAATCCTAAAGAGCACGAGATCGAGAAATGCCCCCTGGAGGGGATGGAGGGCGAGGTATACCTCGAAATGGAAGGAAAGGAGGAGCAGCGCCAACGCCGCCGCCTGCGTTCCCGACGCCTTGACCGTGAAATACAGGCAAAAAAGCTTTACGAGCGCCCCGGCGATCGACCAGGGGGGCTGACGGGGGATGAAGAAAGCGGTTCCCAGGGCAAAAACGACGCTTACCGCGGCGAGCTGCCCCTGGGCCGCCGGCGTAAAGTCCGCCGGGAGGTAGAGAAAGAGGGTTGCGAGTCCGGCTAGGGAGAGGAGCGCCGAGATGCCGAGTAAGAGCCGCGTCCGGCTCACCGCTGTTCCCGCCGGACGAGGAAATCACGAAAACCCTTCGCAATCAATCGTTCCTTCACCGCGGGAAGCTCGCTTTCCGTAAGCCCGGCGATTATTACCCTCACCGTTCGCGCAGCCGGCTCGAGGGAGGGATCGAAGCCGTGTCCCCGGAGGGTTTCGGAGAAGCGGACCGCGTTATCCTCGCTCGCGAAGGAACCGAGTTGGATGATCCATGTTTGGCCCGAAGGAGCCGCCTGCCTGCCTGGGGTTTCGGCGCCTGCGGTCTCGGCGCCGGACGCCATGCCGACCTTCCTGATCGAAACCTTCGCTATACCCGTTTCAAGCATCCCGATTCGTTCCGCCGCTCCCCAGGAAAGGTCGATTTCCCGGTTCCCCACGAAGGGCCCCCGGTCGTTTACCCTTACGGTGACCCGTTTTCCGTTGGACAGGTTCGTGACCTCCAGGATGGTGCCGAAGGGCAGGGTCTTGTGGGCCGCCGTCAGGGCCTTCATGTCAAATCTCTCGCCGCTGGCCGTGGTCTTTCCGTCGAATTCGGCGCCGTAGTACGAGGCCGCAGCCTCGAGCTTGATGATTTCCGGTACCGTTTGAGCGGGTAGGGAAACGAGGGATATCAGTATCAAAAGGACGGGGAAGAGACGTTGCGCCGATGCTTTCATGAACCCTCCGCAATGGTTATCCTGATTATCGGTTCCGGCCTTGACTCCCTTAAACCTGTGGTATAATGACGGATATGGTAAAACTGTCATCTTCAATAGCCCTGATTACCGGCGGCGCGAGCGGCATCGGCCTTTTGGTTGGGAAACTGCTGGCAAAGCGGGGCGCCAAGGTTGTCCTGTGGGATATCAACGGTTCGGCCCTCGAAGGGGCGGTAGCTCAGGCCCGGCAGGAGGGTCTCGCCCTTACGGGGATGGTATGCGACGTTTCAAACCGTCATGAGGTGTACCGGGTTGCCGCAGAGGTCGAAACGTCCGTGGGGCCGGTGGATATTCTCGTGAACAACGCGGGTATCGTTTCGGGCACGACCTTTCTCGATACCCCCGACGAGAAGGTGCTCCGCACCATGGAAATCAATACCCTCGCGAATTTCTGGACTTTTCGGGCCTTCTTGCCGGGGATGCTTGAGCGGGACCGGGGGCACGTGGTCACCGTCTCCTCCGCCGCCGGGATTATCGGCGTTACGGGCTTGGCGGACTATTCGGCGAGCAAATTCGCGGCCTTCGGGCTGCATGAGGCGATCCGTATGGAGCTTCGGGGTCGTAAAAGCCGGGTCTCTACCACCGTGGTCTGCCCCTTCTTCATCGATACGGGCATGTTTGAGGGGGTTCGCACCCGTTTTCCCCTCGTGCTCCCGATACTCAAGGGCGAGTACGCCGCCAAGCGGATCGTCAAGGCCATCGCGCGGGGTTCCCGCCGGGTCGTCATGCCGCCTTTCGTTTATTCCGTGTACCTTCTCAGGCTGCTCCCCGTAGCGGTCTTCGACGGGGTGGCGGATTTCTTCGGAATCTCCGCTGCCATGAAAGATTTCCGGGGCCGGTCCAAGCCTTGACGGAATGCGCCAAAACCCGTACTTTTAAGTGTATTCGTGAGTTTTGGTTTACCAAAACTCATGGAATAAACTAAAAAAAACGTAAGTTTTTTTAGTTTATTCGGGGGTGCACCGGTTTCGACTGTGGTGGTCGATGCTTGGGCTGCAGGTGAGGCTGATTCGTCCTCCAAACGGGTCAAAACCTATAACTGCCGAAAACAACGACAGTTTCGCTCTCGCTGCGTAAGTAGCAGAACGCGGAAACCGGATGATGCTGCTCCGAAGCATCCGGATTTCCGACGCCAACCGGAGCTTACCGACTCTTGGGCCGTAACGGGAGAAGGGACATTTTTACGGATAAGGAGCCGACGCTTGCGGCGCTGCCACCGGCTCCCGACAACCACCTCGCGCCGATAAACCTGTAGACGCCCCTGTGTCTCACTTCAGGACGGGGGTTCGACTCCCCCCATCTCCAAAAACGAAAGGCCGCCTTCGGGCGGCTTTTCGTTTTGATAGGGAGAAGGGGGGATGTCGAACGGGCAATCGCGCCGAGCGAAGGCGAGGAAGAGCGGCCACGGAGGGCCGCGTCAGCGGTTGCCTCGGTCCGGAAGGAGGCCCCGGGAAGGGGCCGAGAGGAGGATCGACTCCCCCCATCTCCAAAAAAGATAAAACCGTCCGACAGGGCGGTTTTTTCTTTTTTAGGGGGGAGTCGAACGGGCAACCGCGCCTGACTATTCGCAGTACCAGCCGTTGCGGATTTCCCAGAGGCTTCCGACCCGCTCAAAGAGAACTACGTGGTTAACCGGTATGGATTCCCGTACGTTCAATCCCTGAAAGTGCTTGAGCGCCTCGGGGATGGCCCTGATCGGAATGTCGCGGTTCGAAACGGTAACGTGGGGGACGAAGGGCGTACGGGTAGAGAGCTGCAGTTCGGGGAGCTTGGACCGGATGGCCGCCGCCAGGGCGTCCCGCCAGCGGGTCCACGCGGGATTATCCGTTACCTGGGCGAACAGGGTCCTGTCTCCGAAGGAACCGAATCCTTCCACCAGGGCAGTGAAGGCCTCCGCCTTGGACGCGAAATCCGACAGCGCCTCCTCCAGCTTCCGGCAGTCTTTTTCTTCCCCGATATCGAAGGGCGGGATAAGGGTCACGTGGGGGGGGGTAAGGTGCCCCGATTTGCAGCCGTAACGCTCGTGCATCCATCGTCGGCAGCCCCTCACGGTTTCCGCCAGGGATCCCGATACGGTTACCCCCGCGAAATGAGTCTGTCCCCGGTTCGGTTTCATGCCTCGTCCCGGACAAAGGCCCTATGCCCCTCAAGGGCTTGGGTAAAGGCGCCTTCCCTTCCGGTGAGGAAGAAATCGATCATGACCTCTTGCCCGCCGGGAAGCTTCCACTCCACCAGGTATCGTGATTTTCCCAGGGAAAGGCCGATCCGGGACAGGAAGGACCCGAGGGCCGCGAGGGGGCCGCCCTTCCTTCCCGTACCAGAATCCCGGCGGATCGCGAGTAGGTCCTTTTCGGCGAATTCCAGGTTAACCTCCTCCGGACGGGTGCCGCTCATGCCCCGAAGGACGGTTGCCATGGGCGATTCAGAAGGGGGAACGTAAAACCCGGCGCCGCCGCCGTCGAGATACAGGAGTCCCCAGCTGCCCTGGGCGATATCGACCCTCCGGAGGGTCGCGGGATCGGCGCCCCCCGCGATGGACGAGAGACTCTCCCTTGTATACGGGCACTGCACGAGAATGAAGGCATCCGGTTT
>QKDA01000187.1 GCA_003246765.1 Spirochaetales bacterium
CTCGCGGCGGACAATCCCTTCCTGAAGGAAATTTTCGCTTCCGAAGGAGCAGGACTAATCGCGGAGAACGATCGGGTAATCCGCTCCCGTTATTCCCTGGAGCGCTACAGGGATGCCCTTCTCGAGACCTACAGGGCCGTTGCGGAATCCCCGGTTCGACACTCCATAGACCGTGAACGGCTCCTCGACTTTTTTCTCCGGGGCCAAAGGTTCACGGTGGTTTCCTCGGAGGCTTCCCTATGACCCTAAGCGACGCGGTCCGGGGCTGCGCAAAGCCCATGGAACCCATTGGGACCGGCATTCCTTGCCGTTTACCCGAGCTGCCCGGAATAAGGGCGGTGATTTTCGATATTTACGGGACCCTGCTCATAAGCGAGACCGGAGATATCGCGGCGGCAGAAGATTCCTTGACCGTAACGCCTACGGAGGAGCTTGAAGAGCTCATGCAGGGTTTGGGAATTACCGCGTCCCTAACGGGGCTGGAGGCAGCCTTCTCCCGGGAGGTACGCTTCGAGCATGAGCGCATGAAGCCGCTCGAGCCCTACCCGGAGATCGAGGCGGACCGCCTCTGGGCCCGCATCCTCGGTCTTGACGGGGAAAGGTCCCTCCTTTTCGCCGCCGCCTGGGAGGCATCGGTTAATAAGGCCTGGGCCATGCCCTCTGCGGCGGAAACCCTCCGATCCCTGCGATCCCGGGGTTATCTTTTGGGCATCGTCTCCAACGCCCAAGCCTATACGCTTCCCCTCTTCCCCCTGCTCCTCGGTGATACCCTGGAGGGCTTTGCCTTCGAGAAGGACCTATCCCTTTTCTCGTGGCAGGAGGGGAGGGGAAAGCCGAGCCCCCGTCTTTTCGCGGACCTCGTTGCGGCTCTAGGAAAAAGGGGTCTTTCTCCCGGGGACGCACTCATTGTCGGAAACGACATGCTCAAGGATATGGCCTCATCCCGGGAAGCGGGACTGCGGACCTGTCTCTTCGCGGGGGACAGGCGTTCGCTTAAGTTGAGGAAAGACGATCCCCGTTGCGATTTCGAGCCTGACGCGGTTGTCACCGACCTTGGGCAGCTTTTACGTTTTCTCCCAAGGAGGACTCCATGCCAGTGACCGAAGCCTGCAGGGAACGGATACTCGCCCTTTCGTCGTTTTTGTACGGGCCTTCCGAAGGGCCCTCCTTCGCGCTCAGGGTAGAAGCCCTCCTTTCGGAGATGGAGGGGTCCCTAAGCGCCGCGGGAGCCCTGCGCCTAAAGAAGGAGGGCCCCGAGGGCGGCCGGGACCCGGGACTTTCCTTCACGGAATCGGAGGCCCTGCTTATAACCTATGGCGATATGGTCGGAATGGGGGAGGGCGGCGAGTCGGCCCTGTCTGCCCTGGGGGGCTTTCTGCAAAGGCGGGCCCGTCCCCTCTTCTCGCACCTGCATTTCTTGCCCTTCTTTCCCTATTCCTCGGACGACGGGTTCTCCGTTATCGACTACAGGACTATCGATCCCGGGCTCGGAACCTGGGAGGACGTGGGGCGAATCGGGCGGGACTTTAAGCTCGCCTTCGATCTGGTACTCAATCACGGGAGCGTCAAAAGCCGGTGGTTCACCTCATTTCTCGCTGGAACCGACGGCAAGGAGTACTGGTATCTGACCCGGGATCCTGACTACGACAGCTCCAAGGTTTTCCGACCCCGGACCCATCCGCTGCTCACGGCCTTCCCCCGCAAGGACGGCTCCGCCGCCTACGTGTGGACTACCTTCAGTCCCGATCAGGCGGACTTCGATTTCTCCGTTCCCGAAGTGCTCCTGGAGTTCATCTCGATCTTCCTCGAGTACGCGGAGCGGGGAGCCCGTATCGTCAGGCTCGACGCGATCGCCTTTCTCTGGAAGGAAGACGGCACTTCCTGCCTGCATCATCCGAAAACCCACGCAGTCGTGAAGCTTCTCCGATCGGCGGCGGAGGCCCTGGAACTGGACGTGGCCATCCTCACGGAAACCAACGTTCCCCACCGGGAAAACCTCTCCTACTGGGGCGAGGGGGACGAGGCGCACATGGTGTACAATTTCGCCCTGCCGCCGCTGCTCCTTCACGCCGCGGTCTCGGGCGACGCTGGTCCCTTGAGGCGCTGGGCCGCCGCCCTTCCTCCTCCCGATGAGGGTCCGGTGTTCCTGAACTTTACCGCGAGCCACGACGGCATCGGGGTAGGGCCCGTTCGGGGTCTCCTTCCGGAGGAAGAATTCGCTGCCACCGTCAGGGAGGTACAGAGGCGGGGAGGTCTCGTCTCATTCAAGTCGACCCCGGAAGGACCGGTTCCCTACGAGCTAAACTGCGTGTACGCCGACGCCGTAGCCCCGCTTGAGGGGGACACGGAAACCCGTGCCCGGGCCTTTCTGGCGACCCAGGCGGTGAGCCTCGCCCTGGCCGGGCTCCCGGCGGTGTACTTTCACAGCCTGATAGGCTCGGGGAACTGGAAGGAGGGGCCCGAAACCCTTGGGTACAACCGGGCGATCAACCGGGAGCGGCCAAGGGTCGCCGAGCTTGAGCGGGAATTGGCCGACCCTGCGTCCCGCAGGTACTTAGTCTATCGGGGCTTTTCCCGGCTTCTCGAATTTCGCTCTAGGCATCCGGCCTTTCATTCCCGAAGCCCCCAAAGGATACTTGACGCCGAAGGGCCCGTTTTCGCCCTGCTCAGGGGCCCCGACCCGGGGGGCGGCCTTGTCCTGTGCGCGCATAATCTCTCGGGCTTTCCCGCCGTCTTTAACGGGGCGGAATCGCCCCTGCCGGCCCAGCTGATCCTTAAGCCCTGGGAAACCCGGTGGATAGACCTAGCAGGAGGGGAATCCCTATGTATTTGACAAGAACCGAACGCATCGAGAGAATCGGCTTTGTTTCAACCCGCTTCAAGGGGACCGACGGGGTTTCCCTGGAAACGGAAAAATGGCGAACCGTACTGGAGCGCATGGGCTTTGAGTGCTTTTTTTTCTCCGGCCTTTCCGATTGGGATCCCTTGAGGTCCATGGTGGTGGAGGAGGCCTTTTTCGGCCATCCCCGGGTGGAAGAGATTCAGAGGCAGTGTTTCGGCGTTCACGTTCGCTCCGACGCCCTCACCGGGGAGATTCACGACCTGCGTTCTTCCCTCAAGCGATCTCTCTACGATTTCGTCTCGAATTTTTCGATAGACCTCCTCATCGTGGAAAACGCCCTCACCATCCCCATGCACATCGCCCTGGGGGTAGCCATCACGGAGTTTATCGCCGAGACGGGAATACCCGTTATCGCCCACCACCACGATTTCGCCTGGGAGCGGCAGCGCTTTTCCAGGAGCGCGGTGGACGACTTCCTGGCCATGGCCTTTCCCCCGAGGCTCCATTCGGTGAACCACGTGGTAATCAATACCGAGGGCCGCAGGCAGCTCTCCTACCGCTGCGGGCTTTCCTCCATCGTGGTTCCCAACGTTTTCGATTTCCATACCTCCCCCCCGGAACTGGACGATTACGGGCGGATGCTGCGCGGGGACCTCGGCTTGAAAAGCGGCGAGAAGCTCTTCCTTCAGCCCACCCGGATGATCGCCCGCAAGGGCATCGAGCACGCCATTGAGCTGGCGGGCCGCCTGAGGGACCAGGGGGTAAAGCTCCTTATAAGCCACCAGGAGAGGGACGAGGGCTCCGAGTATTTCGAGAGGACTATGGATTACGCTAAGCTCCTGGGGGTGGAGGTAATCGTCAGGCCCGACATTATCGGGGCCGCAAGGGGAATCGACGAAAAGGGGGTACGCCGTTATAGCCTGTGGGACTGCTACCTCAACGCGGATTTCGTGACCTATCCCTCGTCCTACGAGGGTTTCGGCAACGCCTTCCTGGAGGCCCTGTGGTTCAAGAAGCCCATTCTGGTCAACCGCTATTCCATCTACGAGCAGGATATTGAGCCCGTGGGCTTCGAGGTGGCCCTCATGGATAGCTATATAACTCCGGACACGGTGGAACAGGTCAGGGCCCTCCTTTCGGCCCCGGTGATCGCGAATCTCTTGGCGGAAAAGAACTTTCTCCTGGCCCGCAAGTATTTCTCCTTCGAGCTTCTCGAGCAGCGCCTTAAGCAGGTGATGATGAATTTCGGCAGGGTGTAGGGTT
>QKDA01000147.1 GCA_003246765.1 Spirochaetales bacterium
CGTCCATGGTAATTCCGCCGTCGGGGCTTTCGCCCGCGCTCAGCTCGTCCCGCAGGTAGGCCGCGGAGTCGTAGAGGTCCAGGGGCATGTCCTGTCCCGCGTAGTAATTGAAAAACCCCGAATCCTTCATGGCGGTGAGGTTTTTGACCAGGCTCTTTTCTATCATGTTGTAGTTGATGAGCTCGGTTGCCGAAATGGAATTATAGTCGTTGTAGTTTTTTTTGGGCCAGTTCACGAGAATCGAGCCGTCGCGACTGCGGGGTATGACGATATCCCTTTTTTTCCCTCCCACCGACGCCCCCTGCAGGGTTATCCGGGAGTCGCTGACGGTTACCCCGGGGTTCCCCAGTCGCCTGAGAAGGGGGGTGAACACGAGCTGGCCGTAGTAGGAGCCGTCCCACTTGTAAAGGAGGTTTACCCTCCGCCGGTATCCGTCCCGATCGGGGAGGGCGTTCACGAATCCCGCGCCCCTCGCTTTCTCCAGGAGAATCTGTATGGCCGGGGTCATTCCGGGAAGCTCTTCGGTGAGACTGTCCCTCTCGCCCCGCACGCCCTGCAGGGCGACGTTGTCCCTGAGCCATCCTCCGTCGTAGGCGGACATGTCCCAGGTTTTATCCTTTCCGGGGATGTCCTCCCTCATGACCATGGTGAGGGTGAGGTAGGAGTCGCCGAAGAAGGAAAGCGACTTGGCGAAGTAGTCGTCCAGATCCCGGGTAACGTAGGAGATAGAGGAATCCAGCTGATCCCGGATTCCCCGGTTGAAGGCGATAATCTCTTCCTTGTAGGCCTGCGCGTCCGCGGGTCCCAGGGTGCGGTCTGCGAAGGCGTCGAGCACCTGGCCCACGGTTTCGTCGATGCTGTTGAAACCGTAATCGAGGTATCCCGGGAGTTCCTTTTTCACGTAGGCGGGATCGACCTTGACCGGGCTGCGGTCGAGGTAGCTTAAGTCGAACACCACCGTTTCCGCCCCGAGCTCCTTCATGAACACCATGGCGTCCGCCAGGATGTCCCGGGTCCAGGGCCAAAGGCCGACGTTTTCGATGGCCTGATCGTCCACGTTCACCAGGAGCACCGAGGGGTCCTCCCGGAGGGGAGGCGTTGCCCGAAGGAAGAGGTCGAAGACCCGGTTGTCCAGGCTGGTGAAGGCGAAGAGGGAGCAAAGGAGAACCGAAAGCAGCGGCACCGTGATATGAAGGTACTTTTTCATGCCTTCCAGTATACGCCATTTCCGGGCGAAGAGGGGTTAGTTTCCCCGCACGGCCTCGCGAAATTTATTGCCCCTGTCGAATTCGTTCTTAAATAGACCGAAGCTTGTCGCCCCGGGGGAGAAGAGCACCACGTCCCCCGGCTGCGCCCGGTCTTTCGCGGCCTGCACCAGGGCGGGAAGGTCCGGGTAGGGGCCCTCAAAGCCTATTCGGGCCGCTCGAAGCATGGGAATGAGCTTGTCCGTGCCGCTTCCCGCGAGGAGAAGGATTTTTTTCGCCCTGTTCGCGGTTTCGGCTAGGGGCGCGAAGTCAAGGTTCTTGTCGGTTCCCCCCGTAAGGAGCAGTACCGGTGCCTCGAAGGAACGAAGGGCGGCCGCGGCGGCTTCCGGAATGGTAGCCGCCGAGTCGTTGTAGTAGCGCACCCCTCCCTCTTCGTGGAAAAACTCAAGCCGGTGATGGATACCGGAAAACCGTCCCAGGGCTTCGGCG
Organism: Spirochaetales bacterium; assembly: GCA_003246765.1. GTDB lineage: Bacteria > Spirochaetota > Spirochaetia > Treponematales > Treponemataceae > Teretinema. The sequence goes on from QKDA01000147.1 coordinate 1,695, forward strand.
GCGGCCTCAGGCGCGGCCCCCCAAAGAACCAGGGCCTGGGCGGCGTTGAGGAGATTCTGCCTCATGTGGGCCCCGGGCACGGACAGCCGCTCCGGGAGAATCCTGACCGCGTCCGCTCGGCCCGCGGGTCTCATCCAGCCGGATCCGTCTTTCTCAAGCCATGCTCCCGGTTCTTCGGGAAAGGGCGAGGCAGAGTACCAAACCGACTTGGAGGGGGTTTCGGAAGCGAAAACGGGGCCCCACTGGTCATCCCGGTTGCACAGGAGCACCCCTTTTTCGTCCATGTCGGCGTAGAGGAGTTTTTTATCCGCCACGTAGGGCTCCATTCCCCCGTACCAGTTTTGATGATCCGGCATGACCGGGGTAAGGATCGCCACCCTGGGCTTGAGAAGTCCCCGGCCCCGGAGATCCGCGAGCTGCCAGCTGGAGAGCTCCAATACCACCGGCGTGTCATCGCCGGTTTCGCCGAGGAAGGTGAGGGGGCTTACGGTGATGTTGCCCCCCAGAAAGGAGGGATAACCCAGTTCCTTCAGTCCGAAATGGAGGGCGCTGACGGTGGAGGACTTGCCCTTGCTTCCCGTTACCGCCAGCAGGGGCGCGCGGGAAAAGCGGAGAAACACCGATACGTCGCTCTCGATGGATCGGGCCGCCTCGAGATACGGGTTCCCCTCCAGCTTGACGCCCGGATTCTTGATGACCACGTCGGCGCCGCGGAAATCTTCCTTTACGTGGCGGCCAAGAACGAACCGTATGGAGGGAAGGTCCGCGAGGGCCTCCAGGGAGGGTTCGAGGTCCTTTTCGCCCTTTCCGTCGGTAACCGTGACGTCGGCCCCCCGAAGGGCGAAAAAGCGCGCCGTGGCGACGCCTCCGCCGTTCAGGCCCAGACCCATAACGGTCACCTTAAGGCCCCGTATATCCGCTTCCCGGGTAAAGGGACAGGCCATGAATCGAGGATCAGAATTCAACGGAATACTCCTTATGCTCCCTGTCGTTGAGGGAGGCCGTAACCTGAAGGTTTGACCAGGGAACGCCCAGATCTGGGTCCATACGGGCCTTGATTTCCTGAAAGAGGGGCAAGAGCTCGGAAAAGGGCGCCGCCTGCAGGTCCTCGAGAATGTCGTCGAGCTCCGGTTCCAGGGCGTCCTTGATACCCCGGAGCACTGCGGGACCCCGCGCCGTCCTGCCCGGTTCCAGCCCCAGGGCATTTACGCTCACGCAGCGGTGCTTACAGGTAACCGGGTAGAAGGGGTGGTTTCTTCTCCCCGGCGGAAGAACGAGCTTGCTGAAGAACTTGTTGATGTCCGAGTCCATCCAGATGCCGTGGATCATGTACCCCTCTCCGGACTCGCCCTTCCAGGTAACGGGAATGGTCTGCTGTATCTCAAGGATAGTCTTTTCGTCCCGAGGGTCCGGTATGCGGGCCAGGGGATACCAGTCGCTCTCGAAGTAGAGATGCGCGCTGCGGTAGCGTTGGGTCCGGTTGTTGCTTCCCCCCTCCAAGATCTCCGATTCCAGGGGCCTGCAGGCGAGGTCGAGCCGGGCAAGGTAGAGGTACGCCCGGTCTTCGAGGGTTTCCACTCGGTAAAAGGCGGGATTGTGGATGTTGACGGGATCGAAGTACCAGCGGGTCCCCGCGAGGAGCCAGGGTACCGATCGGGCAACCCGGTCCGCGATAAGGGCTATGGCATCGGTATAGCCCGGAGGGGGCAGGGTATCGAGAAAGTCGTGATGCACCGGAAAGGAGGGCACTTCCAGGGGCTCCCCCAAGACAAGGAAGGAATCCTCGCTCTGGCTGTAGCGGCACTGGCGCTTCGATGCGGACCTTCCCAGGGGTATGCCCGCCAGGAGGGCGTCGATGTTCGGGTCGGTTACGCTCGTGTCGATCGCACTTGTGCTCGAAACCATAGGGACTTATAATATAGCATAGTTATGGGAAATAAAAGCTGTCTTACGGTTGCCCTTTGTCTCTTCCTGGCCTCTTTCGCCCAAGCCGGCGAGTACGCTAACGTTACCTACGCGGAGGGAGGGGCCTTCAGGCTCGTGCGCGCCGGGGTCTCGAAAACCCTCGACGCCTCTTCCCCCGAGGTTTTCGGCATGGAGATCATGATAGGAGACATCATCAGCACCGGGCCCGGGACGATCCTCGAATTGTCCATACATCCCGTCTCCGCGTCGATCCAGATCGCCGAGAACACCTCCTATTCCTGCGGCTCCGACGACGAACGGGGCGAGCTCTCCCGGGGCGAGCTCTACTACGGGCGGGTTCGCGCCAAGGTCGCCAAGCTTTCGGGAACCTCCTCTTTCAGGATTTCCTCTCCCTCCCTGGTTGCCGGGGTCAGGGGCACCGATTTCGGCCTCGACGTGATTGCCCCCCTTTCGGATACTCCCGCGGTAAACCGGGTATTCTG
>QKDA01000102.1 GCA_003246765.1 Spirochaetales bacterium
CTCCTTTCCGTTTCCGAGCTCTCCCGCATGGGCCGCGAGGCTCCGCTATTCACGGGCGTTTCCTTCGGCCTCGACGAGGGCGACAAGGCCGCCCTCATCGGCAAGAACGGCTCCGGCAAGAGCACCCTCCTCTCCTGCGTCGCGGGCAGTCTCCAGGGCGACTCGGGCGCCGTGGTGGTCAACAAGGCCGCGGGGGTTTCCTACCTGCCCCAAAACCCCGCCTTCGAGCCCTCCGACACCATCTCGGACCACGTCTTCAAGTCCGACAGCCCCAAGCTCCGGGTCATCAAGGAATACCGCGCGGTCTGCGTGGCCCTCTCGCTTTCCGCGACCGCCGTAAGCGGGGGCGCCGATGCCCTCACCTCCCGCCTCGAGGCCCTCTCCCACGAGATGGACGAGAAAAACCTGTGGAATTGGGAAACCGAAATCGCCTCGGTGCTGCAAACCCTGGGCATCGACGACCTCTCCCTTCCCATGGGCACCCTCTCGGGGGGCATGCTCAAGAAGGTCGCCCTCGCCCAGGTCCTGGTGGAAGACACCCGCCTCATCCTCATGGACGAGCCTACCAACCACCTGGACGTGGAAACCATCGCCTGGCTCGAGGACTACCTGGCGGCCACCGACCGCTCCGTCCTCATGGTCACCCACGACCGCTACTTCCTCGACGCCGTGTGCAACCGCATCTACGAGCTCGAAAACCGCCGCCTTACCATGTACGAGGGAAACTTTTCCAAGTACCTCGAGAAGAAGGAACTGGAGCGCCAAATCGCCGCCAACGCCGAGGAGCGCATCGAGAGCGTCCTGCGCACCGAGCGGGAATGGCTCCTCCGGGGGCCCAAGGCCCGGGGAACCAAGGCCCGCGCCCGGGTAGACAACATCCACCGCATGATCAACCGGGAGCGCCTCGCCCAGGACAAAGAGTTCGCCTTCGAGGTCACGGGACGCCGCCTGGGAGGCAAGATCCTTGAGGTAAAGGGAGTTTCCAAGGCATGGCCCCGCGCGGCAGCCGATTCCGCAACCCGCGCGCTCGCCGCAGACGGCCCAGCTTCCGACGCCAAGCCGGTCATCTCCGACTTTTCCTACTCCTTCCGGAAGGGGGAACGCATCGGGGTATTCGGCAGCAACGGCTCCGGCAAGACCACCCTCCTCAACCTCCTCACGGGACGCCTCGACCCCGACGCGGGGACCGTGGTCCGCGGGGAAAACACCGTCTTCGCCTACTACGAGCAGTACCCCGCCTTCGGCAACCTTGAGCTCACGGTGCTCGAGTACGTCAGGGAGGCCGCCGAGGTCATCGCGCTTCCGGGCGGCCGCAGCCTCACCGCGGGCCAGCTCCTGGAAAGTTTCGGCTTCGAGGGCCGCGTCCAGTACTCCGACGTCTCCACCCTCTCGGGCGGGGAGCGAAAGCGCCTCTACCTCGTGCGCCTCCTCATGGGGAACCCCAACTTCCTCGTCCTCGACGAGCCCACCAACGACTTCGACATCTACACCATGGGGGTCCTCGAGCGCTTCCTCGAGGGCTTCGCGGGCTGCCTCCTGGTGGTCTCCCACGACCGCTTTTTCATGGACCGCGTCGCGGACACCCTCTTCGTCCTCGACGGCTCAGGTTCCGTGGAGGGCTTCGTGGGCAGCTGCACCGAGCTTTTGGAGATCCGGGGGGAGGAGAAAAAGGCGAAGAAGAGGGGTGGAGAAGCGCCGAGGGAGGGCGACGGAGGGCGAAAAGGCGACGGGGGCGAATCCCGGAAAGCCGGTCAGGGCGGGGAAACCGCCGCCGACGCCGGGGGCAAGGCCGAGCGGAACCGCCCGAAAAAGAGGACCTTCGCGGAAACCCGCGAATACGAGGGCATCGAGGCCGAGATCGAGGCCCTGGAAAACCGGAAGGCGGAACTCGAAGCCCTCCTCTCCGGGGGCGAGGCTGACCATATCAAGCTCTCCGAATGGGGCAGGGAATTCGGGGAGGTCGCCCTCAAGATAGACGAGCGGATGGAGCGCTGGGAATACCTCGCCTCATTCGAATGAGCCCCAGAATTCCTCGAGGCGGGCCTCGAAGGGCCTGCGGTCGTAGAGGGCGTTCATGAAGGTCACCGTCCCCGCTTCCGAGTCCCAAAAGGCGTATTCCGCCGGGTACCGCTCCGGGTCCTGATTGTCCGGGAGGGAGCGGGGAAAGCCGACGCTTCCGGGATTCACGACGGCAGGAAGCGCCGCGGGGCCGCCGCGGAAGATCCCTCCCCCCCCGATGAGCCGGGCCAGGGGCCCCGACGGCGAGGGGCGGGCTGAATCCCGGCGGGGAGCCACCCGAACCGACCGCCCCGGGGAAGGACAAAGCAGAGAGGCCCCCCGCCGGGCGCTGTAGAACGCCGGGGTGTGGGTATGTCCCGCGAAGCAAAGGGCGATGCCCCGGCGCTTAAGCTCCTCCAGGGCGCCCAGGGTTTCCAGTCCCCCGAACAGGTACCCCGTCACCGGCTCCAGGGGGGAGCCGTGAACGAGGAGAACCCCTCCCGCGCCCGTCCCGGGAGGGGCCGCTTCCTCCGGCAGCGAGGCGAGCCAGTCCTTATGGGCCCCGCCGATCAGGGAACGGGTACGCTCCGCCGCCCGCCGGGCATGGGGATTGAACCACTCCGTGGAAAGAAGCCCCGCCACCGCGGCGTCGTGGTTTCCCCGCACCGCCGCGAAGGGAAGCCCCGAGTCCCGCAGGCCCAGGAGCCGGTCCGCGCAGGCGGCGGCATCGGGCCCGTACCCCACCGTATCCCCCAGGCAAAGAATGCCCTCCGCGCCGGGCAGAGAGTCCCTGAGCACCGCCTCCAGGGCGTCGAGATTTCCGTGAATGTCCGAAAGGACGAGATATTTCATTCCCTTCAGAGTATACTCAAGAGCGACCATGGCAGGCAAAAAAGAAGGAACCTTAAGCCGATTTCTCGCGGACCGCTTCGCCCCGGAGTGGAAACTCCTCTCGGAGACCGAGTCCTTTCTTTCCCACACCCCGGAATTCGGCGCCTACGAGGCCCAGTTCAGGCAGTGGCGCAAGCAGCTCCAGGACGCGAAGACCCGGGAAGACGCCCTGCGCACGGTTCGGGAGGAGATCGTCGCCCTCAGACGGGAGCTCCGGGAGCGAGGCTACGACCTTTCCCTGGGCTCCACCCGCCTCGTGATCGACGGGTTCCGCAACGACGACTCCCTCGCCGAGGGCTTCCGCCGGGTGGTCATCTGCATCTGCGGGCCCCGGGTTTACTGGCAGACCGGCCAGGCGAACCACGTGGAGATTTCCGGGGAGCTCATGGACACCCTTTCCCGCAGGCGCCTCCTGGACCATCCGGAGGTTCATTACCTATGGTACCTGCGCACCAGGCGGGAACTGGTGCTCTCGGGCTCCGCCACGGAAACCCGGGAGGCCTTCCTGCGCCTTGAGGCCCGGGCCGAGGCGAATCCCCTCATGCTTCTTTCGGCCCTCAAGGACCTGTCGTGAACCCAAATTGCCGGGTCCCCCGCCCCTGGTTTATACTTCTCGAAGCGGCAAGCCTCAAGGCATGGCCCTACCGAGCCGAAAAATAGAAGACGTATACCGGAAGGAGCATCTCATGGAAATCGCAAAATGCGCCCGATCCATCACGCGCAAGGCCATTGCCTCGTACTTTTACGTACAGATCGGCGTCGTATTCCTGAGCGAACTTTTTTCACAGCTCTATAATCCCACGAATACCTTCGGGTACGGCAAGCGCCTCCTCCTGGCCTTGAGCCCAAAGCTCTACCTCTACTGCATCCTCATCTGCACCTTCACCGCCTTCCTGATCGTCTGGTATCTCTCGCCCCTGTGGAAGGCCCTCAAGGCCTCGGAAACGGGCGCGCCCGTGAGCGAAAAGAACGTCGCCCGGGCCCGGGTGATAGCGGTTCGTCTCCCCTGGGTGCTCATGGTCTACAACACCGGCATCTGGACCTTCGCAGTGGGGCTCTACTGGGTCATCGGCGGGGGGAGGATGCCCTCGGGACTGCCCCTCTTCGCGGTGCTCGCCGTCAAGCTCTCCGAGTCCCTCGCCGGATCCCTCCTCAACGCCTTCATCATCGACTCCTTCCTGGTGGAGCCCAAGAGGCTGCTCCAGCCGGAAGGAACAGGACTGGTTCATCGAGCTCAAGGGCATCTTCATTCCCATCGCGACCGTGGCCATCAGCCTCACCCACGTGGCCTTCATCACCTGGTACTACCTCGAGCGTCCCGAAAACTCCATGGGCCCCGACGATCCCATCTTCTCGGTTCTCGGCTCGGGAGGACTCATCCTTATCGCGGTATTCTTCATCTCCCTTTATTCCAAGCGGCAGGACAAAAAGCAGTTCGATCTCCTGAACGGCCAGATCCGGGGGCTCGGCTCCAGCGAGTCCGTGGACCTCAACAAAAAGGTTTCCATCCTCAACTTCGACGAAACCGGCAAGATAACGGAAAACTTCAACACCTACCTCGAGGTGCTCCGGGTCATGCTCGGAGAGATCAAGACCGGCACCACCACCCTCAGGCACAACGAGGCCATCCTCGGCACCGTCATGGTGGACGCGGAAACCAAGCTCGCGGAGATCAACGCCTCCGTGGAGGCCACGGAACGGGGCATGGAGCGGCAGGGCGTGGCCATCAGCGACTGCTCCGGCGCGTCCCGGCAGATCGCCTCCCGGGCGGAAAGCCTCCACGCGGCGGTAATTCGGCAAAACGCGAGCGTGGGCAATTCCAGCGCGGGCATCGAGGAGATGATCGCCAATATCGCCTCGGTCACCCAGAACGTGGAGAGGATCAACGGGGCCTGCGAGAACCTCCTGGGCACCGCCAACCGGGGAAAGACGCGGATTTCCGAGTCCAACGAGCTCATCCGAAAGGTCGTGGACGCCTCGGCGGTGCTCATGGACGCGAACCGGGTCATCGCCGCCATCGCCGCCCAAACCAACCTCCTGGCCATGAACGCCGCCATCGAGGCCGCCCACGCGGGAAGCGCCGGCGCTGGCTTCGCGGTGGTGGCCGACGAGATCCGGTCCCTGGCGGAAAAGAGCACCAAGCAGTCCTCAATAGTCAACGGCCAGCTCAAGGACGTACGCTCCGCCATCGAGAACGCCGTGACCGCCTCCAATGAGGCAGCCTCGGGCTTCGACGAGGTCCTTACCCTCATCGAGACCGTCACGAGCATGGAGCACGAGAACGACCGGGCCATGCGGGAGCAGCGGGCGGGCTCGAACCAGGTAGCCGAAACCCTGAAGGAGATGCAGCAGACCACGGAATCCGTAAACGAGGCGGCAAGCTACCTCACGGTAGACGTGGATTCCCTGGACGACGCGGTTTCGCGCCTCGTGGAGGGTTCCGAACAGGTGACAAAGGAAATGCAGGCCATCAAGGACGACACCGAGCGGATGAACGGTACCTTCGGCAGCGTTACCCGGATAAAGACGAAAAACGACGAAATATTCACCGCCCTCGCGGATCAGGTGAACAGATTCGTCCTTTAAGGGTGTTATAAAGTGATAAACGGAGGCATTCTATGAGACGCGACCTTTCGACCGTCGTGGTGGGCATTCTTTTTCTCGCCGCGGGGGTGCTCATCGGCGGGAGCATGCTCGGCCTGTTCGACTTTTACGTAAACCTTAACGGGTGGTGGACCCTCTTCCTCATCATCCCGGCCCTGCTTTCCATGACCCAGAGCGGCCCGAACGCGGGCAACGCCATCCTCCTCGGGATCGGCACCCTGCTCCTCCTGGACGCCCAGGGAATCCTTCCCCGCAACTTCAGCTGGCGCCTCGTGTTCCCCCTGGTGCTCCTGGTGGTGGGAGTCCAGATTCTGCTGGGAGGCTCTTCCTTCCGCTACCGCCGCAGGGACGACGGACCCGCTTCGGGGGGCTCCGAGAGCGGCGCCGGCGGGGATTCAGCGAATTTCCGGAGCGAGGGGGAACGCCACTCGGGGGGCGGGGTCTTTTCGTCCTCCTCCAAGCCCGGCGAGGGCTACAAGAAGGCCTCGGTAACCTTCGGGGGCGAGGACATCCACTACGGGGACGAAGACTTCTTCGGGGGATCCTACCAGGCCACCTTCGGCGGACTTACGGTT
>QKDA01000001.1 GCA_003246765.1 Spirochaetales bacterium
AGGGAAATTACCGATAGCGAGTCGATGGAAGCCATACTCAGGGACGCCGACGCGTGCCATCTCGCCCTCCTGGACGGGGATGCGCCCTACGCGGTGGCCCTCAACTACGGATGGGAACGGAAGGCCGACGGAAGTTTTATCCTCTATTTTCACTGCGCGAGGGAGGGAAGGAAACTCGAGGTCATCGACAGAAACGGCAAAGCCGCCTTTTTCATCGATACGGGCCACGAGCTTGAGACCGGGGAGAGGCCCTGCGATTGGAGCATGAAATTCCGGAGCGTCGCGGGGGAGGGAACTATCCGGCGGGCTCGGGACGAGGGGGAACGCCGCAAGGCCCTTTCCCTGGTGATGGAGCACTATGCGGGGGAGGCGGCCTTCGCGGCCATGGGAGACTTCGATCCCCGGGTACTCGCGGCCACGGAGGCCCTCATTTTGGAAGTCTCCGAGATTACCGGCAAAGAAAGGAAATAGTCCCGCGCCCAAGAGTCCTTTTCGTGCTAAAATCGACCCATTATGGGAAAAAAGAACAGGAAGACCCGGCGCCCCGCGCCGACAGACGGGCGATTTTCCAGGAAAGCCCTTATCGCGGCAGCGGCGGTCCTCGCAGGGCTTTTTGCGGCCCTCGCGGCCTTCGCGATCCTCAGGCCGGGGCCCCTGCGGGTTTCTTTTTACGGGATCGATGACGGGGAAAGGAAAGCCTTCGAGGAAGTCCTCGCCGCTCGGAAGTCGCCCGGCCGGAACCTGGCGTTCAAGGCCCTGAATCCCGACCTGCCCCTTTCCGCCCAGGAAAGGGAGGTACGGCGCTCCTCGATCCTGATACTGAAGGGCGGGGCGGCGGCGGCTTCCCTCGCGGGCGGGGCGGTGCCCCCGAAAGACGCCGACCTGGCCCTCATGCCCTCGGCGATTCGCGGGGCCGGCAGGGACGATTCCGCGCGGTACGGGCTCCCGGTGCTCCTCGACTTCTTTGAGCTCGCCTGGAACGGGCGCATTCTCTCGCTCAAGGGCTTCGGAAAGCCCGCTTCCCTCGGAGACCTTGAGGCCGCGGGGAAGGCGGTAAAAAAGCCGACCCTCTGGCCCATCGTCTGCGCCGGGGCGGAGGACGCGGACCTTTCCATGTTCGCCGGGGCCGTCGTCGAGGCGGCGGCGGGGGGCGCGGCCCTGGACCGGCTCGCGGAACTGGCCGCCTCGGGCAAAAAAATCGGGGAAATTTCCCGGGATCCCCTGGTGGCCCCGGGCTTGGCGCTTCTCGCGCGCTGGCGGAGTGAGGGGCTCCTCCATCCGGAATGGCTCAGCATCGACGGAAGGACCCTGGAAGCCCTCATGGCCGGCGACGCCGCGGCCTACGTATTCATGCCCCTCTCGCGGCACCGCACTATCGCCCAGAAAACTATAGAAAAATACGACAGCACCTTCGTTCCGGCGGCGAACGCCCGCAGGGAGAGGGCTTTTATAGCCCCGAGTACGGTGGCGGTCAGGGTCGGGGCAAAACGGAAGGACGCCGACGCGGACGCCCTTTTCTCGGCCCTGGTTTCCGCCCCGGTTCAAAAGGCCCTGGCGGCGGAATCAGGTCTCGCGCCGGTGGGCTCATCCGCTGAAACCCGGGACATTCAGGCCGCCAACGCGAGGCTCTGGGCCGCCGCATCATCGGGCCCCCGATCAGACCCCCTCGCCGCCGCCTTCCCCGATCCCTCGGCAAGGAAAGCCTTCGCCGGGGACCTGAGGGAGTGGCTACGGGGGCAGTGAGGGAGAGGGACGGCCTCGCCGCCCCCCCCGTTTCTGCCTATTTCAGCACGGCCCTTTCATACCTCGCGTCCGTCATGTACCCCAACACCGCTTGATTCGCGTAAGCCCCTGAAGTAGGCAATCCGGAACACACGATACCGTCCGTCGGAACGTTGGGAGTCGGTATCGTCATCGTCTCCCATGATCCCGAATATTTATCGCTTACGGCCCCGTTCGTGAGGGATGTCCAGTCTGAACGCCATGCGATACGGACAGAATTGGACGTCTGCGTGAATGAAGGGTAGAAGTAGGTGATGTACGGAACTTGCCTTACCACGGAGTCAATGGTTTCTGTACGGGTATTCACCGTAATCTGGGTTCCCACGGACAGATAAGAATCCACGGTCACGACCGAAATTTGGTCAGCGGTACAGTTATAGCTTGGCAAGTATGCGTACTTGAGGTCGCCTCTGGCGCTGTTGTAGTAGGCAATATGGATGCCATTATTGGCATCCACCGCCATGTCCACGTACCAACCCGCATAACTACTGTCTATCACCTTGGCGTTTGTCTGCCACGCGCCCCCGACAACGGGGGTTGCGGGACTTGCATTGAAGGAGTAAACCAACTGCCTCGCCGAGGCATCATACCAAGCCACGACCGCCACGCCTCCGGAGGTCACCCCTACGGCGGTATACTGACCACCTTTGTAGGTCATGTCACTACCCGCCACGACATGGAAGTTCGCCGCGGAACCGGTACTCACGGTATTATTCGTATACCCTTCTGCGGTACCAGAGATATCCAGCTGCAAGCCATCCGTCATGGCATTCGCGTTATCGATCGTCCCGTACCTGAACTTCACAGGCGAATACGTATGATTATGGTCGAAATAGCTCATATAAACATGGGTATCCGCAGTAGTTCCGCGAACTACCAATTTTGGAATGGGGACCCTGCCAATATCGTACACGCCCGTAGCGGTGTTGTACACTGTTTCCAAAAGCCTTTTTCCGGTCCAGGAAGTGGTGTACCAAATCGAGTTGTTTCGCGATACCGCGCGGGAGTAGAAGGAAAACTTGGCCGATGTGTTGTCGATACGGTCTGTATTGGTAGCAACGGCATAAATATTGCCCGAGGAATCGTATCCCACGTTCGTGTTGTGGAATTTATTATAGCTGTAGTCTACCTGGGTCACGGTCCCGTTCCTGTTGACCGCCATACTGGGTACACCGTTGCCGTAACTCAGGTAGTAGTTGCTCGCGCCGTCCATCTTCATCATCGGGCTCGTAATATTCGTACTAGCCACGAAAGCGCCTAAATCCCACACCCATATTGAGCAATCGTCGTCAAGGCGATCGTTGTTTATACCGTTCGCTTGTGAGTTATAACCATACGCCGTTACGGTTTGACCGTCTACGTCGAAGGTCGGGTTCCGATTTACGTTGTTCAGAGAAGGTATCGAGTTCACCGTGGCCACTATCGAGCCGCTGTTGATAGTGCCGCCGATAGTGAGGTTCAGGTGATCCCCGGAGACGACGGGGGTTCCAAGACTGGTTCCCCCCGCCGTAACGGCGGTTGAAGCCCCGTTGAAATTGAAACCGTACGCCGATATCGTCTCCCCGTTGTAAACCGAGTATCTTCCCGACGCAGACCGGGCAAATTCCGCTCCCGCGGTAGCGGAGATCCCTGTACCAAGTCGCGTAATATACGGTACCACGTCCACCTGGTAGGAGGGCACGTTGTTGGTCGTCACGCTTCCGGTGGCGTTGGCGGTCTCGCTGGAGGCGTTGGGGCGCCGGTCCACCGCGATGACGCGGATCTGCCGATCCGTCGCGGCCACGCCGGTAATGAGGGAGCTGTCCCAGTCAAGGCGCCAGTTCACCAGGTGCCCGCCCTGGTCGAGGTACGCCTGGTCAAGGGTCAGGGACCAGCCCTCGGTTTCCACCGAGGCGGCCACGGGTTCCCAGAGCCCGGTGCCCGTGTTGAAGGTCGCGAGCCTGGTGTAGGTTCTGCCCAGGGTCTCCAGGGTTCCGTCGCCGTCGGTGTCGAACTGGTTCGAGGTAGTGCCGGCGTTCGTGAAGGTAAACTCGCTCGCGTTGCCGCTGCCTATGAACATCCAGATCGAGGCGAGCCGCTGGTCGTCATAAACAGTACCGCGCAGGCTGATGCGGCCCGAGACCTTCGGGTCGAGGTCGAAGACGCCGGTGTTGCCCGCGTCAAAGGACGCGGCGGGCAGGTCTGCCTCGAGCTCGATGTGTCCGTTGGCCTTGGAACCGCCGTAGAGGGAGTTGTTGCCGAACCCGGTTCCCGTCCAGAAGAAGGGCGAGATCACCGAGCGC
>QKDA01000020.1 GCA_003246765.1 Spirochaetales bacterium
GGGCTTGGGCCGGGCGCTCCATATGGATGAAGAAGTACTGACAAAAAAAGGACCGGCGTAAAACGCCGGTCCCATTCCTTATTTTTTTCCGCCTTTGGCAGAGGGTTTCTTAGCTGCCGAGGGCTTTTTGGCGGTTTTCGGCTCTTTGGCGGCGCCGGGAGCCTTTTTTTCCGCCAAGGGCTTCTTCACCGCCCCGGGAGCCTTCTTTGCCGCCGCGGATTTCTTCGGCGCACCGGGAGCCTTTTTCTCCGCCAAGGGCTTCTTCACCGCCCCGGGAGCCTTTTTTACCGCCGCGGATTTCTTCGGCGCACCGGGAGCCTTTTTTACCGCCGCGGATTTCTTCGGCGCCGAGGCTTTGACCGCGGAGGGGAGAGCCGGGGCAAGGGACCTTCGAACCAAGGGCTTACCGGCCTGCTCGGCCCGCTCTATCTCAACCTGGGCTATGGAAAGAAGCGCGATAGGCACTGAGAACGAGGAGCATGAAACGTAATTGAGTCCCGCGTCCATGCAGAAACGAATGTTTTCAGGCCGGGCGCCGTGTTCTCCGCACAGGCCCTTGGAAAGATCCGGCCGGGCGGCGGTTCCCCGATCTACGGCAATCCTTATCAGTTCCTTTACCCGAGGATCCAGAACGGCGAAGGGATTCCCGTCTATGAGATCGAACATGGTATAGTCGGGCATGAAGGAATTGAAATCATCCCGCGACAAGCCCAGAGTCGTTTGGGTGAGGTCATTGGTTCCGAAGGAAAAGAACTGGGCGTATCGGGCGATTTCCCCGGCGCTCAGGGCGGCGGCAGGAAGCTCAATCATAGTTCCGATGCGGTAGTCCAGGGGCTTGACGCCAAGCTCTTCCCGAACGAGCTCCTCTATACACGCAATACCCTGATAGGTATGGCCTTCTATCTTCTTCCCGTAGACGATTTGCTTAAGCTCCCGGAAATTCATCACTATGGGAACCATAATCTCCGGATAAACCTTAACTCCCTCCTTCTGGAGGGTATAAGCCGCCTCAAAGATCGCCCTCACTTGCATCTCGTAAATTTCGGGATAAGAAATGGCAATGCGGCAGCCGCGATGTCCGAGCATGGGGTTAATTTCCGCCAAAGCGGCGATTTTCTCCTGGACTTCGGACTTGGAGGTCTTTTCGCCCTTCGCGGTCAGATACTGCATAAAGCCCGCGAGTTCGCCCGCATTATGAGGGAGGAACTCGTGCAGAGGGGCGTCGAGAAGCCGTATCGTCACTTCCCGGTCGGCCATAGCCTTGAAAATGCCGTAGAAATCATCGCTTTGCATCTTCTGCAGTTTTTTTAGGACCTTCTTGCGGTCACCGGGATCGTTTGAAAGGATCATCTCCCGAAAAACGTTGATACGCTTTTCGTTGAAGAACATGTGTTCTGTCCTGCACAGGCCGATCCCTTCCGCCCCGAACTGAACCGCCAGCTGCGCGTCTCTGGGGCTGTCCGCGTTGGCCCGTACGTGGAAGTCCTGGATAAACGAACGGGTCAGGCGTATAAAATCGAGCAGGCCCGACGACTGGGGATCCGGCTCGATGAGCTTGGCGGAACCGAAAAACACCGTGGACTCCCCATAGTAGGGCACGTTTAGGGTTAGATAATCGCCCTCATTTACGGTTACCCCGTCAATGACGGCCTTCTTTCCCTTAATGGACATGTCCTGGCGGACAAGGGAGATCTTGCCGTACTGGCGGGCGACCACCGATGCGTGGGCGGAGTACCCACCCTCATTCGAGAGAACTCCCGTGGCGACTTCTATTCCCTTTACGTCGCCAGCGTAAGTCGCGGGCATGCACAGGATGCATCGGGTATCCTCGCCGTTTTGACGGGCCAAGCGAATGGCGTCTATGAGGGAATCGGCTGAGAAATACACCCTGCCCACCGCGGCCCCCGGGGCGCCGGCAATGCCGCCCTTTGAAAACTTCAGGTCTTTCACGCTGGCCAAGTCAATTACCGGATGGAGAATCTCGTTGAGCAGGCCGGGTTTGACCGTCTTTACCACATACTCGTCGCTCACAACCTTGCGGGCATTCAGGTCCAGCAGAAGCTTAACGAGGGAGATGGTGCTCTTCGACTCTACGGACTTCTGCTCGATAAGCCAAAGCTTGCCGTTTTCGATGGTAAATCGAATTTGACGGATTTCCTTGCTGTCGTCCTCAAGCATCCAGGCGATTTCCTGAAGTTTTTTTAGGGCGCCTCCCTCGATGCTGTTGATGTCCTGTCCCACCGCGTTAATGTCGTCGAATTTTTCCTTGAAAAACTTACCCTGCAGGCGTTTCTCCCCCGTGACGATATCACGGCTAAAGAATGAGCCGGATGAGGAATTCTTCCCGAAGTTACCGTAAACCATGGGCTGAACCAGGATGGCGGTATCCCCGTCGTTTTGATCGTCCACGGAGAGAAGGCGGCTTATGGCCTTTAGGGAAATCTCTATCTGATCCTCGGCGCTGTCGAAGAAACCCGCGGGAAGATAGGGCGCGAAGGTATTCATGATCTCTATAGCGGACCCGCGAACCCTTTCGTCCCTCATTCTGGTCTCGACGTCCTTAAGGGCCTTCTCGTAGGATGCCTCATCGGAAGCCTTTTCCTCCAGGGAGGCGGAGCGTTTCAGGATGGCGAGAATTCCCCGCAGAAGGAAAAGCACCTCATGGGCGGCGAAATTCTTTCCCACCCCCAACTCAAAACCCGCGACGGTATTCCTCGCGAGCCCGAAATTATGGAGGGTTGGATAGTTGGTAATGGCAAGATTCGGGGATATCACGATCTTTACGAGTAACGGGTGGTCCGAATCCCCGAAGGTTTTTCCCACCAGGGTATTGCATCTCTTAAGATAAGGCGCAATTCCCTTATACACGTTGTCCTTCTCCAGGCTTGAGGCCGCACTGGAATCAATAATGAATCCGGGAAGGATGGGAAGGCCCAATTCGGCGAACTCATTCGCTTGTCGACCCCGTATTCCCAGAAGGTCGCTGTCTATTTTCTTTCCGACCGTCGTATCCTGACTAAAAAAATGTATGGCGTTCGCTATGCTCATCTTAGGCTCCTTGTGGGTGCTCTCGTTCTATTCCTCAGAAAAGGTTCATCACGGTATCGGGAGACCCGTGCAGGAAGGCTTCAAATTGGGGGCTCGCGCCCTGGCGGAAATAGCGGGAGAGCTTGGCGAGATCCTGGATATTCTCGCCGGAAACGCAAAACTGAATGCAGCTGCCGTGCTTTACCTTTCCCCACTTGAACAGGGTATTTATATCGACGATCCGTTCGCCGTCGTAGTAGATATAAACCTGCAAGGCTGGATAGCGCGCGTTGAAGCTCCGAATGATACGCTTCCAGGCCTCAACGTTCCCGTTATGAAAGAGTTCGTTGGTAACCACCACCGAAACGAGGGGAGACATTTTCTTTGCGCCCGGGGCGGCAACGGGGGCCGGCGGCGGCGCGGAGGCGGCACCGGCGGCGGGAGGGGCCGCCGAAACGGAAGGGGCGGAAGCGCTTCGCGCCGGTTTCTTGGGCGCCCGGGCCTGTTTTGAAACCTTGGCTTCGGCTTTCTTTTTTTGCGCCACGAATGAGTACGATCCCGAGGTTAATCCCGCGGGAATCTTTGCCTTTCGGCCCTCAAGGAGATCGACGAGCGCGTCAATGGCGGCATCCCAGAGGGATGTTTCGGAAGACTTACCCTTATCTGCCCCCGCATACACCACGACCAATTCGTTCTTCCTAAAACCCTCAAGGACAGGCTGGCTCTCCGGATTCTTCGGGTTAATTACGATATAACCCAGATCCGGATGGTGATATCCGATCACCACGTCTACGGCCTTCCAACCGGAAGCTTCCTTAATTACACCGGCCATGTTGGAGGTAAGGGAAGACAGATTTCTGGACTTTGTCCTGTATCCCGCTTTTTGAACCAACAGCATGTTAATGGCAGAGAGGGTGCCTTCATCGGAAAAAACCTTATCCGCAAGCATGTTGTTTATTTCGTCCGCAATGTTATTCCTCGGAGTAATTTTATCCAGCAGATCGATGGTTGCATTGATGTGCCGAACCGAAGAATT
>QKDA01000233.1 GCA_003246765.1 Spirochaetales bacterium
GGCTCTATTTATGCTGACATAATGACAAACTTTGTCTAAAGGACGAAATAATGAAACAATTCAGGATAATTCAGGGCGGCATGGGGGTCGGTGTTTCCGACTGGAGACTGGCGAGGGCGGTTTCCGTCTCCGGAGAGCTCGGGGTCGTTTCCGGCACTGCCTTGGATATACTCCTCGTAAGGCGGCTCGAGCAGGGGGATACCGACGGCGCCATGCGGCGGGCCCTCTCAGCCTTCCCGGACCAGGCCGTGGCCGCCTCAATCCTGGAGCGGTATTTCAAACCCGAGGGTATCGGCCCTGAGGGTAAATTCACGAGCCTTCCCCTCTGGCGGGCGGAGGGCGAAAACCGGGAACTGGAGATCCTCAACGTAGCGGCGAATTTCGCCGAGATCTATCTCGCCAAGGAAGGCCACGAGGGCCTCGTAGGCATCAACTATCTCGACAAGATCTCCCTTCCCAACCCCTCGGGGATCTACGGGGCCATGCTCGCGGGGGTCGACTACGTGCTCATGGGCGCGGGCATCCCCCTTCACGTTCCTGGTATCCTGGACCGCTACTCCCAGGGTCTCGGCTGCGAGATGAAGGTGACCGTTGAGGGCGCCGCCAAGGACGAGCGCCACGAGGTGAGCTTCGAGCCCTCCCGGATTCTGGCGAATCCCCCCTCGGAGCTGAAGCGTCCCAAGTTTCTCGCCATCGTTTCTTCCAACGTTCTCGCCATGACCATGGTAGCCCGGGCCAGCGGCAAGGTCGACGGGATCGTGGTGGAAAACCATACCGCCGGCGGCCACAACGCCCCGCCCCGGGGAGGCCTTACCCTCTCCGAGAGCGGCGAGCCCGAGTACGGCCCCAAGGACGAGGTGGACTACGGAAAGCTCGCGGGCCTCAAGGTGCCCTTCTGGATCGGGGGCTCCCGGGGAACCCCCGAGGGGGTCGGCGAGGCGGTTCGTCAGGGGGCCTTCGGCGTGCAGGTGGGAACCCTCTTCGCCTTCTGCCGGGAATCGGGGCTCCTTCCGGAGCTGAAGCGGCGCTTTCTCGAGGCCGTCAAGGCGGGCACCGCCAAGGTATTTACCCATCCCCTGGCCTCCCCCACGGGGTACCCCTTCAAGCTCGGGGAGCTGGCGGGAACCCTCTCGGGCAAGATCGAGCACATGGCCCGGAAGCGGGTGTGCAACATAGGGCTCCTTCGGGAGATTTTCAAGAAGGAAGACGGGTCCCTGGGCTACCGCTGCCCCGCCGAGGACGGCAAGGCCTTCGCGGCGAAGGGCGGGGACGGGCAGAGGAGCGGCGAGGCCCGGTGCCTGTGCAACGGACTCCTGGCGAATCTCGGTCTCGGCATGGGCTATTCCGACGGTACCGTGGAAAAGCCCCTCCTGACCGTGGGGACCCACCTGGAGTCCCTGCGCCTGTTGATACAGAAGTTCGGCCTGGACTACAGCGCTCAGGACGTGCTCCGCTTCCTGGGCGTTTCAGGGGCCCGCTAACGGCCGGGCTCCCGGCGGGGTCGCTACGGAAGCGCATTCCCCTTGCGGAAGCGCATTCTCCCCGCCGGATCGCAGCCCTCGTGATTGCGGGTTCCGAGGAGGCTGAGAAAGGCGGGGGCATCCGCCTCAAGGCTTCCCCCGGCGATCCCCTCGAGAACCCGGATAAGCTCCTTCGCTTCCCCCGCGGCCAGCGCCGCCAGATCCCGCGCCGAGTCCCTCCGGGTTTCTCCCGTACCGGGATCGAGCCATGGTTCCCTTCTTTCGTTGCGAAAATCGAAATTCCCGCGATCCTTCCCGGTGACGGGCCGGATCATGCCGCGGGGAAGGCTGTTCCCTGCCCCCAGGGCTTCGGCGAGGAAACGCTTCCATCTATGGGGGTCCCAAAGAAAGAAAAGGGCCGCCGTCATGTCCTGCCACGCCTCGGGATACATACCCTTAACGTAGCGCCCCGGAAAGGCCCTGAGAAAAAGCTCGTCCGCCCCGGAAAGCCATTCCTTCCGGGCCGCGCAAACAAGCCTTGGGGGCGCGAGGGCGAGCGCGGCGCTTTCCGAGGCTGTACAGGCTTCCATTATTGAGTCGATGCCGACGGCGTCCAGGGCCGCCTCGAACCGGGCGTGCCGGGCGCTGGAGGCCGGATCCGGGGCTTCGGGAGTCGAAAAGCCCGAGTTCCAGTACACCCAGGGATGTACCGCGCGGTCAAGAAGGAAGTGAAAGAGGAGGCCCGCAAGGAAGGGCCAACGGTTTTCCGCGCCGGGAAGGCCTTGCGCCTCGGTGTCCTTCGACAATTCCGAGGCGGCCCGTGCCAGGGGAACGAAAACCTCCTCAGGGCCCGCGCCGTGAAGCCAGTCCGCCAGCGCATGGGCCTTTTTCCGATCCCTTCTGCCCCTCCAGGGCAGGAGACCGAAAAAATAGAAGGGGTCGGGCCCCTGGGTACCCAGGGTTTCGGGACCGGCGTAGGCGCTGTCCTTACCCAGGGCCGAGAGGCAGAACCGCCAGTGGTCCTGGGCCGCGGGCATCAGGCTTCCGCCTTTTTCTCGGCAACCCTGAAGAGGACTGCCCCGGCAATGAAGAGGGCGATAAGGGAGAGCACGCCGTAGCGCATGGTTCCGCCGGGAAGGGGCCCGAAGGCGTTAAGAACCGCCAGGGAGATTCCCCCCACCAGGGCCGGCCCCAACACCGCGGCAAAACGGCCGAAGATCGTGTAAAAGCCGAAGAACTCGTTGGCCATGTCCTTCGGGACGATCTTCCCGTAGTACGACCGGGAGAGGGACTGGATCGCCCCCTGGGAGGTGGCCACCATCATTCCCAGAATCCAGAAATGGGAGATGCGGGTGACGAAGAGGGCGAAGACGCTGATGGCGCAGTAGACGGCGATGGTCGTGAAAAGCAGGGTTCGGGTGCGGAAAAAACGGGCGAGAAAGGCGAAGAGGATCGCGAAGAAGAATGCCGCCACCTGAATCGCCAGGAGTATGGGCAGAAGGGTAGCGGTGGCGTTGTCCGCCGTGACCCCCTCGATGGCGTTGGCCGCGAAGGGAACCGCCATGGCTATGATCGTGTGCACCCCGTCGATGTAGAGAAAGTAGGCCAGGAGGAAGAGGAACACCGGGACGTAGGAGCGCACGTCCGTGAATGTGCGCGCCAGCCTGCGGAAGGCGTTGGCCACGGGGCGGGGCTCGGGCTCTATGCCGTGTACCTGCTTCACGTTCTTCAGGAAGGGGATGGAGAAGACGAGCCACCAGAGGCTGGTCATGAAAAAGGTGATCCTGAAGCCCGTGTAGGCGTCGTAGGGGAAGGAGAAGCCTCCGAGGGTGAGCATGCCGTTCACGGTCATCTTCGGAAGCATCTGGAGGAGGACTATGGCGATCACCAGGGGAATGGTGCTTCCCCCGAGGTAGCCGAAGGCGTAGCCCGCGGTGGAAACCCTGTCCATTCGCTCGTCCTCGGTAACGTCCACGATGAAGGAATCGTAGAAGATATTCGTTCCCGCGTACCCGATCGAGGCGATGGTGTAGGGAATGAGTACCATCCACCAGAACTTCGGATCCGCCGGGTAGAATCCTATAAGGAAGGTGAAGAGGATTCCCACGGCGAAGAAGAACAGGAAAAACCTCTTTTTATAGCCCCGGTAGTCGGCGATGGTTCCCAGCACGGGGGAGAGAACCGCCACGGCGAGACTGATGAAGGAAACGATGAATCCGTAAATGGATTCCGCTCCTGTCATTCCCCGGGTAAGCAGGCCGTAGAGCATGGGGAAGATAAAGGCCTGCACGATGACCGTAAAGCACGACTCGGCCCAATCGTAAAAGATATAGGACCACTCTTTTTTGTTGAATATCATGGGCCAAGTATAGACCTCTTTCATGAAAAACCGGTGAGGAATCTGTGTAAATAGCCTTTACGGCAGGAGGAATGGGGGTGCTTTCGGGGAACCGCGGTTCTTTTTAAAAAGAACCGCGGTTCTTTCGTTCGGGAGCCCGCTTTTTCCCTTGAGAGCTCCCCGGGGCAGGGCTAAACTTTTTCGCATGAACCGACAAAAGTACCGCAATGCGTCCCTGAAGCCCATCGTAA
Organism: Spirochaetales bacterium; assembly: GCA_003246765.1. Taxonomy (GTDB): domain Bacteria; phylum Spirochaetota; class Spirochaetia; order Treponematales; family Treponemataceae; genus Teretinema. The sequence goes on from QKDA01000233.1 coordinate 4,050, forward strand.
TCGCCCTC
>QKDA01000126.1 GCA_003246765.1 Spirochaetales bacterium
TTTGTCAGGCTTCCTGATGCAATGCCGTTGATCAATCTCATTACTCCGTGCGATGTATTGTGAATTGCACGAATCGCTTGCGGCGAAAACAGATTTCTCTGGCCGCCAGCGAGTTTCACCCGTTCTTCAGAATACTCAAACAGGAGACCTCCGTCTCCGAGGCCGGAAGCGTTCAGGTCATCAGCCTTTCCAGCGGCACCGAGGGCGCCCAGCTCCGCTATACCCTCAACGGTGAAGCCCCCGGCCCGGACTCACCCCTTTACGAAGGCCCCCTCCTCCTATCTTCCACTGCCTCATTAAGGGCCGTGGCAATCCGGTCCGGATACGCGGACAGCGAGGAGACCTCTGAATCCTTTACCGTGGACGGGAATATCTTCGGAACGGATTGGGGGCTCGCGGGAGCCGCGGTAACCGTGAGCAGCGAGGCGGGAGACCGCTTTAGGGCCGCGGGCAGCCTGAGCGCCGCCGGGGGCAACGCCCAATTCCCCTCGGGGAATTTCGTTCTCCTTCAGCCGGAGAGGCTCAAGCAGACCATCGACGGCTTCGGCGGTTCCTTCACCGAGTCCGCCGCCTACATTCTCTCGTACCTCGGCGAGTCGGAACGAGCTTCCCTGATTGACGCTTACTTCGGTCCCTCCGGCGCCGACTACACCCTCTCCCGCACCCACGTGGGTTCCTGCGACTTCTCCGTGGCGGGGAATTACAGCTATGCCCCCTCGGCGGCGGAAAACCTGGCGGATTTCAGCGTCGCGGAAGACAAAAAGGGTTTCGCCGACACCCCGGCGCCTTCCCAGGCGGGCTACGGGGGTCTCTACGATGGCTTGAGCCCCGAAAACCCTTCATATGACCTTTTACCCCTCATCAAGGAAGCCCTGGAGGCAAAACCGGATCTCCGCATCATCGCCTCCCCCTGGACCGCGCCTAATTGGATGAAAAGCAACAACGGCTGGTACGGGGGCGACCTCAAGGCCGCCAATTATTCCACGTACGCCGACTATATCGCCAAGTACCTTGCCGCCTACAGGGACGAGGGCGTCGATATCTGGGCCGTCACCCCGGTCAACGAGCCCCACGGGAACGGGGGGCAGTGGGAGAGCATGACCCTGCCGGCGGCTTCGGAGAGCGCCTTCATCGCGGACAACCTGGGGCCGGCCATGGCGGCGGCGGGCTTCGGCGGGGTCAAGATCCTCGGCTACGACCAAAACCGGGACGGCGTGGAGGAGTACGCCCGGGGAATCCTCGGAAACCCCGCCGCGGCGGCCTATACCTACGGAACCGCCGTTCACTGGTACGAGTCTTCCAACCTGACCTTCAATGCCGCCCTGGACGCGGTGCACGGGGAATTCCCCGACAAGGCTATCCTGCATACCGAGGGCTGCATCGACTCCCTTGGGGACGACGAGCCCCTGTATTCATGGTGGCAGGACGACGGATGGTGGTGGAACGAGAACGCCACCGAGTGGGGCTATTACTGGGCCGGCGACAAGAGCCTTCACCCGAAATACACGCCGGTGCACCGCTACGCGAGAAACATCATCGAGGGGCTCAATCACTGGCTCACCGGGTGGGTAGACTGGAACCTGGTGCTGGACAAGCGGGGCGGGCCGAACCACGTGGCGAACTTCTGCGGGGCCCCGGTCATGGTCGATCCCGCCGACGGCACGGTATACTACACCCCCCTCTATGACGTGATGCGCCACGTCAGCCGTTTCGTGCGCCCCGGCGACCGGGTCATGAACGCCGTGGCCTACGCCCCCGGCCTTGACCCCGACGCCCTCCACGCGGCGGCGGTGCTCAACGCCGACGGGAAGTTCACGGTTATCGTGCTCAATACCTCCAAGGAGGCCCTGGAGTATGACATACTCGCGGGCTCCCAGACGATCCGCGCCTCCATTCCGGCCAACGCGATTCAGACCCTCGTGCTGGAGTAAAGCCCCCGGCGTATCTCCTCGGGAGTCGGGCGGGGAAGGCCCTTTCCCGCCGCGTTCCGGTACTCCCGGGGAGTCATGCCCGTAAGCTGCCTGAAGGCGACGTCGATCACCGGTTTCTCGGTCTTGGCGGTAAGGCAGCCGCAGGCGTGGGCGATGCGGTATCGGTTGAGGAGCTGGTTGAAGTTGGCGTTGAAACGGGTGTTGATGAGTTCCGAAAGAACCTGGGGACTCACCCCGAGGCGGGCCGCCAGGTCCGGAAGCCTGAGCTCCCCTTCCGCGTAGGCCCGGTCCCTCTCCAGGGCTTCCCCGAGCCGGGCCTCCAGCCGATCTCCCTCCTCGCGGCCGAGGCGGCTCCTCCCGTACCGCCGGGCCTCCGCCTCCTCCGCGATAACCCTGAAAACCTCCGGATGCCGGAAGATCACCGCCGAGAGTACCACCAGGGACACGATGGTCAGGGTCCAGGGAACCGCCATAGACGAAACGCGTCCGCTGAGCTGAATGCCCATCATGGACAAAACCAGGACGAGGTTTCCCAAAATCGTCAGGTAAAACGCCCTAATCTCCCGGGGCAGGCGCCGGAGCGATCCCTGGGCCTTCCGTTCCATGAGGACCACGTGGGTGAGAAGAAGGGCAATCCACAGGTAGCCCGCGGCGTACCCGAACCGCTCCGAGACGGGGGTAAAGAAAAACGTTCCCCCGAGAACGCTGAGGCTTCCTGCGAGAATCCAGGCGGGCTTGAATACCTTGCGGTGCAGATCCCGGGAATTGAGGCAGTCCGCGATGAATTCCAGGGAGAAAGGTCCGATGAGGATCAGGGCCAGGTAAACGAAATAGTCGAGGATCGGGTTTTGCAGGTTCTGCAGGAGCGAGAGGGCGCCGGTGACGCAAAGGGCGCCGAAATTCGTGAGGAGCCGGGCCGCCGAACGGTTCGGTCCCCGGATTCCGGGAATGACGAGAACGAAAAGGCCCAGGTGCGCGAAAAGCACCCCGTAGGTAAATATGAATAGCTCAATGAAGGGCAGGGGCGACTCGCTCATAGGCACTGTATACCCGGGAAGCGCGCGGGGGTCAATCCTCGGGGAACAGCACCCTGCTCGAGTCGAGCCTGTAGCGGAGTTCCCGGTAGTCCGCCACCCCCAGCCTTTCGTACGCCGCCAGGAGCTCCTTTTTTACCACCGACTCGGACACGTACAGCTCCGCCGCCATGTCCTTGATCCTCTTGTCTTCCATGCACCCGCGTACGCAGAAGAGCTGCCTCGCCGAAAGCCCGCTCCGGGTGAGGTCCAGTACCGGCTTTTCCCGGTAGAAACCCCGCAGAGCGTCGTGGAAGAGGTAGAGAAAGCCGAGGATGATTACCCCCGCGAGGACAATGTTCACCACCGTGATGGTGAAGCGCTTGAGGCTAAAGGTCCACAGCTGGGAGAGGGTCACCGCCGCGAGATAGGCCGAGAGCCCCGCTACCTTCCATGCCCGCCCGGTACGGAAGAAGCCCTCCTTAAGGAGCACGCCGAGGCCGAACATGAAGTAAAGGAATCCCAATATATGCCCGCCGTAGTAGATGTTCACCGCGCATTCCCCAATGCCGATCACCGCCAGGCCCCACGTCCAGCGGGGTTTCGCCAAGAGGACGAGAAGCAGGGCCAGGATTATGAAGTCCGAAACGTTTTTAACCGCGTTTCCCGGCATGATCCGGGTCAGTTCCAGGGCGATCACGGCAAGGTCGAGCACGATGGCGATCGCCGCCAGAAGCCTGATCTTGTCCTGGGGAGAGGCGGTGTCGAAGAGGGTGCTCAGGCGGTTTGCCTCAGGATGATGGGGCATAATTTAGCAGGATATCCCGCTTTTTCCGGGAAGGCAAGCGGACCTTGAAATCCTGCCGGGATCGGCGGATACTTGTCTTCTAGGAGGCAGCCCTATGACCCCCTCAAAGGGAAAACAGTATGCCCTCGCGTCCCTTCTTCCCCTGACCCTCGCGGCGGCCGGTATCGCCTCGGGCCCCCTTTCCGCGTTGCTGCCGGGCCTGGCCCGCATCCTGACCTCCCCGGCCATACTCCTCAGCGATTTCACCGCGGCCGGGGGGCTGCCGCCGGCCTTGCTCAACGCGGGGCTCCTCGGGCT
>QKDA01000204.1 GCA_003246765.1 Spirochaetales bacterium
GTAGGCGTTGGAATCGGCCGTGACCACCCCGTCGGGCCCGACTATGGTGATTCTAAAATCCGGTTCGGCGCCGAAATTCCTGCAAAACCGCTGAAGCTCCTCGGTTTCGGTGAGCACCGGGTACTCGTCGAGGAAATGGGTTACGGCGTAGCCGAACTGCCGGAGGTTTTCCTCGGTTTGCCTGAAGGCGGTGCGCCTCAGGGCGTAGAGCCCCGCCAGGGCAAAGGCCACCACCGCCAGGAGCAGGACGGCGCCCATGGGGAAAAAGAGGATGGACCAGGTGCGCCGGTCCCGGTCGGGCCTTCTCACGGGACGTACCTCATGCCTCGTCCCTCATGCGGTAGCCTATCCCCCGGACCGTTTCCACCAGTTCCGCCTTGACCTCGAGCTTCTTCCTGATGCTCAGGATCTGCACGTCTATGGAACGTTCCGTTACCGGGTAGGAGGAGCCCTTCACGGCGCTGATGATCTGGGACCGGGAAAACACCCTCCCGGGGTTCCGGGCAAGGTGTTCGAGAATCTGGAATTCCGTGACCGAGAGGGCGAGGCTTTGCCCGTCGGAGGAAACCTCGTGCCGTATCGGGTCTATGGATATTCCGTGAATGGTCACCCGTTCCCCCTCGGGCTCCACGGGCTTGCGGTTCCGCCTCCTGAGCACCGTGCGGACCCGGGCAAGCACCACCTTCGGCGAGAAGGGCTTGGTCACGTAGTCCTCGGCGCCGAGTTCCAGGCCCAGGACCACGTCGGAGTCCTCGGTCTTGGCGGTCACCATGATGACCGGAATGTCCGCGGTGGAGGGGTTTTCCTTTAGGCGGCGGCATACGTCGAGGCCGCCCATGCCGGGAAGCATGAGGTCCAGCAGGACGAGGTCGGGCCCTTCGGCCTTGGCGATCCTCAGGGCGTCCTCGCCGTTTCCGGCGGTCATGACCCGGAAGCCGTCCTTTTCCAAATTGTACCTGAGCAGTTCAAGTATGGGCTGCTCGTCGTCTACCGCGAGTATTTTTTCGTTGCTCATGGCCTGAAAATACCCCATGACGGCGGGAATGTCTTTTAGACTTTCGCCGTTTAATCAAATATTAACACAAAGATGATAGTAATCTCACGCGTCAGGGATATTTTGGGTACAACCAAACCACTTGGAGGAGATCCAAATGAAAAAGACCATCGCCCTTATCGCGGCCCTCGTTGCGGGAACCGCTCTCGTATTCGCCGGCGGAGCCAAGGATTCCGGAACCGCGTCGAAGTCCACCCTTTCCGGCACCTACACCTTCGGCGGTTCCACCACCGTGCAGCCCATCGCCAACGCGGCGATCGAGCAGTTCCAGAAGGCCAACCCCAACGTCAAGATTTCCTACGAAGGCCTCGGCTCCTCCACGGGCCTCAAGCAGCTTCTCGCCAAGACCGTCACCCTCGCCGGCTCTTCCCGCGACCTCAAGAAGGCCGAGCTCGACGGCGGCGCGGTTCCCGTAGTCATCGCCCGCGACGCCCTCGCCGTGGTCGTGAACAAGGACATCCCCGTGGCCAACCTCTCCAAGGACCAGGTAGCGGGCATCTTCTCCGGTTCCATCGTGAACTGGAAGGAAGTCGGCGGCCCCGACGAGGTTATCACGGTGGTAGTGCGCGACGAAACCTCCGGAACCTGGGGCTCCTTCAAGGAGATCATCCTCGATCCCAAGAAGGTCGAGTACACCAAGAACGCCATCGTATCCAAGGAAAACGGCGAGGTCGCCGCCAAGGTAGCCACCACTCCCGGCGCCATCGGCTACGTGGGCCTCGGCTTCGTCGAGGAAATCACCAAGGCCGGCGGCAAGGCCCTCTCCCTGGACGGCGTGCTCCCCTCGGTAGCCACCGCCCGCGACGGCACCTATCCCGCTTCCCGCAACCTCTACATGGCGACCTTTGGGGCCGCCGTCGAGGGTTCCGTGGAGAAGGCCTTTATCGATTACATTCTCTCCCCCCGGGGCGCGGTGATCGTGAAAGAGGCGGGCTTCGTCCCCCTCAAGTAAGGTCCCTTAACCCGGAGTTTCGCCGGTGAACCGGCGGGCGGGAATCCCCTGCGGGGCGAATCCTTCCCGCCGGTTTCTTATCGTAATGAACAGGTCCGCCCCTGCGGGCCGCCAGGAGCCTTTTTCGTGAAAAAATCGATGCGGATGTTCGAGTCCGGCCTGGAAAGGATCTTTCTCGTCTCGGCACTCCTTTCCATAACGAGCGTCATTCTCATGACGATCTTTATCTTCCAGCGCGGCCTTCCGCTGTTCGCCCACGTTTCAGTGGGGGATTTCCTCTTTTCCGCCGACTGGAGCCCTTCCCGTTCGGGGAATCCGGGATACGGCATTCTTTCCTTTATAGTGGGCGCCCTCTTCGTGACCCTTCTGTCCCTGGCTATCTCGGTGCCCATCGGCATCTCTACCGGGGTCTTCCTCTCGGAAATGGCGGGGGCCCGTATCGGGGGCTTTCTCCGATCCGCGGTGGAGCTTCTCGCGGGCATTCCCTCGGTCATCTACGGGCTTTTCGGCATCGCCTTCGTGGTTCCCGCGGTACGCCTCCTCTTCGGGGGGAACGGCTACTCGGTTCTCGCCGCCTCCATAATACTCGCAATCATGACCCTTCCGACCATCATCAACATGACCGAGGTCTCGGTCCGCTCGGTGCCCCGGGAGCTGCGCGAGGGCTCCTTCGCCCTGGGGGCCACCCAATGGCAGACCATCGTGGGGGTACTCTTTCCCGCGGCCCGGTCGGGCATCATCACCGGCGTCGTCCTCGGCATGGGCCGCGCCCTCGGAGAAACCATGGCGGTTCTCCTGGTGGCGGGCAACGCCCCCATCATGCCCACGGGGCCCCTTTCCATGGTGCGAACCCTTACCATGAACATCATCACCGACATGTCCTACGCCGAGGGGGATCACCTGACGGCCCTCTTCTCCACGGCCATTGTCCTCTTCGTCTTTATTCTCTCCCTCAACATCTTCATTCAGCTCGCCCTTAAGTCGGCGGTAAAGGAGCAGGCCCGATGAAAAGAAAAATAACCCTGGGCGAGCGGCTTTCCGTCGGTTTCGTGCGGTTTTCCGCGGCCTTCACCATAGCCGCCCTCTTCGTGATCCTCGGCTACATCATGTACCGGGGCTTCGTATACAGCAACCGAATCGAGTATACCGTGGCATCCCATCGGAGCGAGTCCGTGGGCGGCCTTGAGGCGGTGGTCAACTCCCGCGTGAAACTCCGGGAGCTTCCCTTCGACGTGCTGAGGAACTGCTTTACCGACGAATACACCTCCTGGAAGCGGGTCTCCTCCCAGGACATCGACCTTTATCCCTACGTTTCCGACGCCGCCTCCCTCCGCCTTGCCGAGGCTCTCGGGGTCGGGGAAGCGGGGGCCCTGGTGGAGTACCCCGGCGACGCCGGGGCCACGGCGGCCGCGGTGCGCTCCCAGGCAGGGGGCATCGCCCTCATGACCGCCGAGGAGTTCGCGGGGCTTTCGTCCTCGGAGCGCCGCTCGCTGCACCGCCTTCCCCTCAGGACCGTCGCCTTCGCCGTGAACCCCTCCGTCACTGCCCTCAAGGACAACATGAGGATAGGCACCATCGACGAGGCTTCCGTAGCCCGGCTCTACCGCGGGGAAATTCTCAACTGGAAGGATTTGGACGGGTACGACCTGCCGGTAGTCATGGTCATTCCCCCGGAGGGTACCGAGTATTTCGACATGGCGAAGGCCGCGGGCTACGACGGGAAACTGGAGGGCGCGCTGAAGGCCTCCTCCCTGGAGGAGTATTACTCGCTTCTGGCGTCCACCCCCGGGGCCGCGGGTTACGGCGGGGCCAATCTCCTTTCCACCAAGGGCCTTTCCTTCGTAAACCTCGCCCGTACCGAGTCGGGAAGGAACCTTAACCTGTCCTTCCTCCTCTCCGCGCCGGTGGACTCGGGAAAAATCGGCGGCATCTCCACGATCATTCTCAACACCCTGGCCATGATCCTCCTGACCCTGCTCTTTTCGGTGCCGCCGGGGCTCTTCGCCGCGATCTACCTCGT
>QKDA01000061.1 GCA_003246765.1 Spirochaetales bacterium
AATATTTATTGCATCTTTATGCATAAAGCCGCTATAGTGGGCTCACACGCTACGGCGATGCGCCATTTTGCACGAATAGAGGAGCGGTAAGCTATGGCACGACAGATCAAGATTTTTGACACCACCTTGCGCGACGGCGAACAGGCCCCGGGCTGCAGCATGAACCTGCAGGACAAACTTGAGGTCGCGGAGAGCCTTTCACGGCTCGGCGTCGACGTTATCGAGGCGGGCTTCGCCATCGTGAGTCCCGGCGACTTTCAGTCCGTACAGGCCATTGCGCGGAACATTCGGGGCGTATCCGTGGCCTCCCTCGCCCGGGCCCTGGAAAAGGACATTGACGCTGCCTGGGAAGCGATTCGGGACGCGGAGAATCCCCGGATCCATACCTTTATCGCCACGAGCCCCATCCACATGGAGTTCAAGCTCAAGAAAACCCCCGACCAGGTGTATGACCAGGCGGTGAAGATGGTGCGCTATGCCCGCAACCTCTGCGGCGACGTGGAGTTCTCCCTGGAAGACGCCTCCCGCTCGGACCCGGCCTTCATGTACCGGGTCATCGAGGGGGTCATCAACGCCGGGGCTTCCACGGTCAATATACCCGATACGGTGGGCTACGCGGTGCCCGGCGAGTTCGGCGCCCTGATCCGGGGCATCAGGCAGAACGTCCCCAACATCGACAAGGCGGTCATCTCCGTGCACTGCCACAACGACCTCGGTCTCGGAGTGGCCAATTCCCTGGCGGCGGCCATGGAGGGGGCGGACCAGATCGAGTGTACCGTGAACGGTCTCGGCGAGCGGGCGGGCAACGCTGCCCTGGAGGAGATCGTCATGAACCTCTACACCCGCAAGGACTACTACGGCATGACCACCCGGGTGGATTCCACCCAGCTCTACCAGGCGTCCAAAAAGGTAAGCCAGGCTACGGGGGTGAGGTGCCAGCCGAACAAGGCCATCGTGGGGGAGAACGCCTTCGCCCACGAGGCGGGAATACACCAGCACGGGGTTTTGGCGAACCGGGCCACCTACGAGATCATGACCCCCGAATCCATCGGGTTGCCCCACAACAAGATGGTCCTGGGCAAGCACTCGGGCCGACACGCCTTCGAGGAGCGCCTCCAGTACCTGGGCTTTAAGGTGTCCGATGAGAGGCTGAACGAGCTTTTCGAGGAGTTCAAGGTCCTGGCGGACAAAAAGAAAACCGTATCCGACCGGGACATCGACGCCCTGGTGTCGGGCTTCAGGAACATTCCCGAGGCCTACCGCCTGGACCGGTACGTGATCAACTCCGGTTCTTCCATGACCGCCACCTCGGTGGTGCGGCTCCTCCTCAAGGACGGCACGAAGGTGGAAAGGGTGGCCATCGGCGACGGCCCCGTGGACGCCTCCCTGAACGCCATCGACAAGATCGTCGGCGGCGGGGACATCAAGCTCGAGGACTTCAATCTCGAGATCGTCGACGCTACCGACACGGGTACCGACGCCCAGGGCGAGAGCCACGTCAGGGTTACCCGGGACGGCCGCACCTGGAACGGTTCCGGAGTTTCCACGGATATCGTCGAATCGGTCATCAAGGCCTATCTCGCGGCGATCAACTCCATGAGCTATGAGCTTGAACAGGAACGCACCAGGGGGGAAGCATGAAAGCAAAATCCGGAGCCGGGACCCTCGGCACACTTCACATCTTCGATTCTACCCTGCGGGACGGGGCCCAGGGCGAGGGAATAAGCTTTTCCGTGCAGGACAAGCTCCATCTCGTACGGGCCCTGGACGAGCTCGGGGTCGCCTATATCGAGGCGGGAAATCCCGGCTCGAACCCGAAGGACCTCGAGTTTTTCCGGGAGGTGAAGAAGATCAAGCTGGACAATTCCCGCCTGGTCGCCTTCGGGGCTACCCGCCGCAAGGGAATCTCCTGCGCCGATGACGCCAACCTCGCGAGCCTTCTCGCGGCGGACACCGAGGACGTTTGCGTCTTCGGAAAGACCTGGGACTTCCACGTCACGGAGATCCTCAAGGCGAGCCTCGATGAAAACCTCGCCATGATCAAGGACACGGTGGCCTACCTCCGCGCCCAGGGCCGAACGGTTATTTACGACGCCGAGCACTGGTTCGACGGTTATGCCTCGAATCCCGAGTATGCCCTTTCGACCCTTCGCGCCGCGGTCGAGGGGGGCGCCCAGTGCCTGGTGCTTTGCGACACCAACGGGGGCACCCTTCCGGACGCGGTCCGGGAGAGCACCGAGAAGGTGGTCGCCGAGTTCGGCCTGCCCGTGGGCATTCACTGCCACAACGACGGTGGCATGGCGGTGGCTAACTCCCTCATGGCCGTCAAGGGCGGGGCCCTTCAGGTGCAGGGAACCCTCATCGGCATCGGGGAGAGAACGGGCAACGCCAATCTCTCCACCGTCATCGCGAACCTGGAGCTCAAGATGGGCTTGAGCTGCCTGCCCCCGGGAAAGCTTGCCACCCTGACCCCCATGGTACGCAGGGTCGCGGAAATCGCTAACGTGACCGTGGAGAACGGGATGCCCTTCGTCGGGCACAACGCCTTCGCCCACAAGGCGGGCATGCATATCGACGCCATGACCAAAAACCCCAGGGCTTACGAGCACGTGAGGGCAGAAACCGTGGGCAACGAGCGGAGCTTCCTCATGAGCGAGGTGGCGGGCCGTTCCATGATCATAGAAAAACTCCGGAAATTCGACGAGCACATCGGGAAGGACAGTCCCCTGGCCCAGGAGATCGTGAACCGGGTTAAGGAGATGGAGCACGAGGGTTATCAGTTCGAGGGCGCCGAGGGCAGCTTCGAGCTTTTGGTCAGGAAGAACCTGGGCAAATACAAGCCCTTTTTTGACCTTCACTACTATAAGATCATCGCCGAGCAGCCCGACGGGAGCGAGGGCTGCACCGCCTTCGCCCAGATCAAGATCGGGGTGGACGGCGAGGACGCCATCACCGCGGGGGAGGGGGACGGACCGGTCCACGCCCTGGACTGCGCCCTCCGAAAGGCCCTGGAGCGCTTCTATCCCGGTGTTAAGGATATCCGCCTGACGGACTTCAAGGTGAGGGTTCTCGATTCGAGAAGCGCCACCGCCGCGAAGGTTCGGGTACTTATCGAGTCCACCGACGGGGAGGAAGCCTGGTCCACCGTGGGGGTATCCAGCGACCTTATCGAGGCCTCCTGGATTGCCCTGGTGGATTCCTTCGAGTACAAGCTCATTCTGGACGTGGAAAAGCGGTTTAAGGCATACTTGTAGGTCTGAGGTGCATGGCGGCGGGGTTTACAAAGAAATGTATAAATACTAAAATAGTTTAACAATACTGTAGGAGTGTGTCTATGAACTTCAAAATAACCACCATCCCCGGCGACGGCATCGGTCCAGACATCGTTCGGGAGGGCTGCAGGGTTCTCGAATCGATCGGGAAAAAATTCGGCCATAGCTTTGCCTTTACCGAGGCGAAGGCCGGAGGCTGCGCCATTGACGCCACGGGGGAACCCCTTCCCAAGGCAACCCTCGACGCCTGTCTCGCCGCAGACGCGGTGCTTTTAGGAGCCGTGGGAGGGCCTAAATGGGATACCCTTCCCGGAAACCTCCGCCCCGAGAGGGCTCTCCTGGGGCTTCGCGCGGGAATGAAAACCTTCGCGAACCTGAGGCCCGCCCTCATGTTCCCCCAGCTCGCGGCGGCCTGTCCCCTGAAGCCTGAAATTGTGGCCCAGGGCCTGGATATCCTCATCGTGCGGGAACTCACCGGGGGCATTTACTTCGGCGACCGGGGCCGTTCCGCCGACGGGAACTCCGCTTGGGACACCGAGACCTACAGCCGCCAGGAGATCGAGCGGGTCGTGAAAATCGGCTTCGAGTCGGCCCAAAAGCGGCAGAAGAGGCTCTGCGTGGTGGACAAGGCCAACATTCTCGAGTCGAGCCGCCTGTGGCGGGAGGTGAGCGAGGCCATGAAAGCCTCCTATCCCGACGTGGCCCTTTCCTATATGTACGTGGACAACGCTGCGATGCAGCTGGTAAGGAACCCCGCCCAGTTCGACGTGATCGTCACGAGCAACATGTTCGGGGACATCCTGTCCGACGAGGCGAGCCAGATCACCGGTTCCATCGGCATGCTCGCTTCCGCGTCCCTGGGAGAAAGCGGGCCCGGGCTCTACGAGCCCATTCACGGCTCTGCCCCGGACATCGCCGGGAAGGACCTGGCCAATCCCCTGGCCACGATCCTCACCTGCGCCATGATGCTCCGCTTCTCCCTGGGCCTGAGCGCGGAGGCGGACGCGGTGGAGAAGGCCGTTTCTTCCGTCCTTGACGGGGGCTGGAGAACCGGCGACATCGCCGGAGGGGCCCAGGACCGCGCGGCCCTGGGAGACAAACTCGTGGGAACCAGGAAGATGGGCGACCTCGTGGTCGGCGCCCTGGAAGCTCTTTAAAGGAAAACGGCGGGGGTGCCTTTTTAGGCCCCCGCACCTGATGCTATACTGATCCGGAGGTACGATATGAGAAGCGATCGAACGAAGAAGGGAATCGAGAGAGCCCCCCACCGCTCCCTGTTCAGGGCGATGGGCTACACCGACGAGGAGCTCGAGCGGCCGATCATCGGGGTGGTAAACTCCAAGAACGAGATCATTCCCGGTCATATCCACCTCCAGCAGATAGTCGACGCCGTAAAGGCGGGTATCCGCATGGCCGGGGGGACCCCCATGGAATTTCCCGCCATCGGCGTGTGCGACGGCATCGCCATGGGCCACGAGGGCATGAAGTACTCCCTCGTTACCCGGGAGCTCATCGCCGATTCCATCGAGTGCGTCGCCACGGCCCACGCCTTCGACGGCCTCGTGATGATCCCCAACTGCGACAAGATAGTCCCGGGCATGCTCATGGCCGCGGGCCGGCTGGACCTTCCCACGGTGGTGGTCTCAGGCGGGCCCATGCTGGCGGGCAGGCACGGGGATAAGCGCATCTCCCTCACCGACATGTTCGAGGCCGTAGGCTCCGTCGCCGTCGGCAAGATGGACGAGGAGGAGCTCGCCGCCATGGAAGCGGTCGCCTGCCCCAGCTGCGGCTCCTGCTCGGGCATGTTTACCGCCAACTCCATGAACTGCATGACCGAGGTTCTCGGCATGGGGCTTCCCGGAAACGGAACCGTTCCCGCGGTTTTCAGCGCCCGCATCGCCCTGGCGAAGCACGCGGGCATGGCGGTCATGGAAATGGTGGAGAAGGGCATCACCGCCCGGCAGATCATGAGCGGAAAGGCCTTCGAGAACGCCTTGGCCGCCGATATGGCCCTGGGATGCAGCACCAATACCATGCTCCACCTTCCCGCCATCGCCAAGGAAGCGGGCATTACCATCGACCTCAAGAAGATCAACGAGATATCCGAGCGTACCCCGAATCTCCTCAAGCTTGCTCCCGCGGGAAACAACTTTATTGAGGACCTGGACGCGGCAGGAGGCATTCAGGCCATGCTCGCGGAACTGGACAAGCTCGGCCTCGTCCATACGGACCTCCCCACGGTGACGGGCAAAACCGTCGCCGAGAATATCGCCCGGGCCAAAAACAGGAACCCCCAGGTCCTCAGGACCGCGGAGAATCCCTATTCCAAGACCGGGGGAATCGCGGTGCTTTTCGGAAACCTCGCCCCCTCGGGCTGCGTGGTAAAGCGCTCCGCCGTGGCTCCTGAGATGATGAAGCATTCCGGGCCCGCCCGGGTTTTCGAGGGAGAGGACGCCGCCTTCGCCGCCATCCAGGCGGGGAAGATCGTCTCGGGGGACGTGGTGGTCATCCGTTACGAGGGTCCCCGGGGAGGGCCGGGCATGCGCGAAATGCTCGCGGTTACCGCCTCCCTGGCGGGGCAGGGCCTCGGCAAGGAGGTCGCCCTCATCACCGACGGCCGCTTCTCCGGCGCCACCCGCGGAGCCTCCATCGGGCACTGCTCCCCCGAGGCGGCGGTGGGAGGACCCATCGCCCTCGTACGGGAGGGCGACCGCATCAGCATCGATATCGACGCCTACTCGATCACCCTTGAGGTTTCGGAGGAGGAGCTCGCCCGCCGGCGCGCCGCCTGGACGGCCCCTGAACCGAAGGTCACCAAGGGCTATCTTGCCCGCTACGCCAAGCTCGTCACCAGCGCGGACTCAGGCGCCGTGCTTTCGGTGTGACGGAAGGGGAGGGCAGACTCGATGAAGTGCACCGGCGCCAAGATCGTCATTGAATGCCTCGTCGAACGGGGGGTCGACACAGTCTTCGGGTATCCCGGGGGAACGATCCTCAATATCTACGACGAGCTCTACAAGAATTCCGACCGCATCCGGCACATCCTGACGGCCCACGAGCAGGGAGCGGCCCACGCCGCCGACGGCTACGCCCGATCCACGGGCAAGGTCGGGGTGGTCATGGCCACCAGCGGACCCGGCTGTACGAACCTCGTCACCGGAATCGCCACGGCCTACATGGACTCGGTTCCCATGGTGGCAATCACCTGCAACGTGCCGACCCATCTTTTGGGGAAGGACAGCTTCCAGGAGGTGGACATCACGGGAATCACCATGTCCATCACCAAGCACAACTACATCGTGCGGGACGTTAACCGCCTCGCGGAGGTGGTGCGGGAAGCCTTCGACATCGCCGTGACCGGCCGACCCGGCCCGGTGCTCATCGACATTCCCAAGGACGTCACCGCGGCGACGGCGGACTGGGTCCCTGAAACCCGTCACGAGGTCTCCGCCAGGGTGAGCCGCAACCGGGAGAAAAATCCCGTGCCCACCGATGCGGAACTGGACTCCGTGGCGGCCCTGCTTTCCTCCTCCAAGAGGCCCTTCATTTACGCCGGGGGAGGGGTGGTTATATCCGAGGCCGCCGAGGAGCTTAAGGGGATAGCCGAGAGGCTCAACGCCCCGGTATCGGTGAGTCTCATGGGCATCACGGGCTTTCCCGCGAGCCACGAGCTATGCACGGGCATGATCGGCATGCACGGCACCAAGGCCTCCAACGCCGCTGCCAACCAGTGCGACGTTCTCGTGGCCATTGGCGCCCGCTTTTCCGACCGGGTCATCTCGGATCCCTCGAAATTCGCCCGGGAAGCTAAGGTCCTCCAAATCGACATAGACCCGGCAGAAATCAACAAGAATATTCCCACCGCTGCCTGCCTCAACGGGGACATAAAGGGAATTCTCGCTTCCCTTTTGACCCGGCTCTCTCCCCGTCCAAGGGACGAATGGAACGACCGGGTGGAGGAGTGGAAAAGGCACGTGCCCGCCATGTATTCCCGAAAGACCCCCCTTCATCCCAAGTTCGTTCTGGAATATATCCACGGGCGGGTTGGGGACGACGCGATCGTCTCCACCGAGGTGGGACAGCATCAAATGTGGGTGGCCCAGTTTTACCCCTTCGCCAAGCCCCGCACCTTCCTCACCTCCGGGGGGCTCGGTACGATGGGTTACGGCACCGGCGCCGCCCTGGGAGCCCAGGCGGGGAATCCCGACCGCAGCGTGGTGCATATCGCCGGCGACGGTTCCTTCAGGATGAACCTCAACGAGCTGGCCACCATCTCCCACTACGGGCTGCCCGTGGTGATCGTGGTGGCGAATAACGGAACCCTGGGCATGGTAAGGCAGTGGCAAAAGCTGTTCTACGGCAAGCGCTACTCCGAAACCACCCTGGACAGGCCCCCGGATTTCGTCAAGCTCGCCGACGCCTTCGGAATCCGAGGCTTCCGGGCGAAGAACGAGGCGGAATTCAGGGCGGCCTTTGACGAGGCCATATCCGTACGGAAGCCCGCCCTCATCGACTGCTATATGGACATCGACGAGATGGTTTTCCCGATGGTTCCCGCGGGCAAGCCCATAGACGAGCTCCTCCTGGACGCGGAGGCCTGAGCCGGCGATGCTGTTCCCGACCTTTGAATTCGCGGGTTTTTTCCTCCTCGTGTTCATCGGTTTTTGGTACGTATTCCGCCGGGGCCGGGACAGGAGACTCTTCCTCACCGTGGCGAGCTATGCCTTCTACGCCTTTTGGGACTGGCGCTTCTGCTTTCTCCTTTTGGGGGCGACGGCGGCCAACTACGGCTTCGCCGCCCTCATCGGGAGGAGCAAGGAGCACTTAAGAAGAAAGCTCGCCCTTATACTGGCGGTGGCGGCGAACCTCCTCCTCCTCGGCTTTTTCAAGTACTGGAATTTCCTCGCCCTCTCCCTCACTGGGCTTTCGGCCTCCGCTTCCTGGGGGTGGTCCCTGCCGGTGCTGAACCTCGTGATGCCCGTGGGCATATCCTTTTATACCTTCAAGAATTTGAGCTACGTTTTCGACGTGTACCTGTGCAAGCTGCCGCCGGTACAGCGCTTTCTCGACGTGGTTCTTTACGTTTCCTTTTTTCCCCAAATCGCCTCGGGGCCCATCGTACACGCGGCGGATTTCCTTCCCGGGGTAGAAACGGCGGTAACCGCGGGGATCGAGCCCGGCTCGAAGCCCATAGCCCTCGACCGGGCTACGCTCCTCATCCTCTCGGGACTGTTCAAGAAACTCGTTTTCGCGAACTTCCTTTCCACTCTCTTCGTGGATTCGGTCCTCTCGGATCCCCTGGCCCACGGAACCCTGGAAAATCTCATCGCGGCCTTCGGGTATTCAGCGGTCATGTACGCGGACTTTTCGGGGTACAGCGAAATGGCCATCGGCGCGGCGTTGCTTCTCGGCTTCGAGACCCCGGCGAACTTCAACCGTCCCTACGTTTCCTTTTCGGTTACCGACTTCTGGAAGCGTTGGCACATCACCTTTTCATCCTGGCTCCGGGAGTACCTCTATTTCTCGATGGGGGGCTCCCGCTTCGGCAAGGCCAGAACCCTGGCAGCGCTCTTTTTCACCATGGTCTTGGGCGGGCTTTGGCACGGCGCGGCCCTTACCTTCGTGGTATGGGGGATGATGCAGGGGCTCGCCCTCGCTCTGGAACGGGGCTTTGACTACGGGGTTTCCAAATCTCCCGTGTGGTGGAAAGGGGCGCTTCAGGTGTTCGCCACCTTTATGTTTACCACCATCAGCTGGATCGTTTTCCGCGCCCCCTCCCTGGAAGCTGTAGGCGAGTGGTTCCGTTCCCTGGCGAACGTAACGACCCTTCCCACGGTCCTCTCGCCCACCGTGGCGGTTCTCCTGGCGTTGGCCCTCGCGATCCAATGGTACCCCGACACAGCCAGAAAAAAGGGCTTTACCCTCTGGGTCGCCCTGCCCATTCCCGTGAAAGGCCTCCTGACGGCGGGAGCCCTGGTTCTGCTCGGCATAGTTTCCATGTCCGGAGTAGCTCCCTTCATTTACTTCCAGTTTTAGGGGACGGGAATGAAAAAAAGAAGCGAAGACCGTTACAGCCCGAATCAGGTGCTTTTGTCGGCGGCGTTGACCGTCGTAGCCGCGTCTATCCTGGCGGGACAATCCCTGTGGATCCCCGCGTCCCGCATACCCAATCTCCACGTGAGGGCCATTGCCCTCGCGGTTACCGACGCGGTCGCCTCCTTCGCCTCTGAAACGGGTCTGGACGGTTTCATGCCCGACGCCCGGAAGTCCTTTCTTTCATGGTCCGGGCTTTCCGAGCTACCCGAGTGGGATACGCGGTACTTCAACCGGCGCAATGCGGTTTCAAGGGTTGAGACCGCGAAGGACTCCCCTGCGGCAGCCTTGCCGGAAAACCCGGCGGAGAGCCCGGCGGAAGTTCCTGTACCGACGGCAGAGCCCGATTCAGGCGGTATTCCCTCTCAACCGGTCCCAGTACCGGTACCGGACCCGGGATCGTCGAGCCCGCCGGCCATCTATTCCTCCGTGAATCCCCTGCGGCTCTATTTCTTTGGGGATTCCCAGGTATTCAGCCTGGCCAACGGCCTTTCCCGGCTTTTAGGCCCATCTTCCCCGGTCACCGTGGACTTTCTCGCGGTTCACTCCTCCGGCTTTATCCGCGGTGATTACTTCAATTGGCCCGCAAAACTCTCGGACACCCTCGCGGCCAATCGGTATGACGCGGTGGTTATCATGCTCGGCATGAACGACTACCAGAATTTTTGGGACAATCAAGGCCGTATCATGAAAAAGCATACCCCCGAATGGGAAGCGGCCTACGGGGAAAAATGCTCAGAGCTGATCGACCTCGCATTGCTGTCGGTTCCCAGGGTCTACTGGGTCGGCATGCCCCGGGTGAAGGATCCCGCGTACGAGGAGTCGCTTCGCTACATCGATTCCGTCCAGGACCGGATCGCCGCCCGTTTCGGGCCGGGGATCGTCGTGCGCTGCCCTATCAGCGGCGCCCTGGGGGAAGCGGCAGGCGAAACGGTTGGGGGTTTCGTCTCGCACCTGACCCTGGAAAAGGGCAGCGCGGTTCAGGTCATGTCCTCCGACGGGAACCACTTCACCGTCGAGGGCGGACAATACGCCATGCAGGGATTGCTCCACCGCCTCTCGGAGGATTGGCTTTTCTCTGAAATCCCCGTTGCCCACCTCCCGGAATAGTTGCTATAGTTTGCTAGGCATAAAATAACGCTGAAGGAGAACCCATGATCCCACGAAACCCCCATATCGCGAACCTTTCCTCCGGATACCTCTTTCCGGAGATATCCAAAAGGCGGAATGCCTTCGCGAAAGAGCACCCCGAGGCCAAGATCATAAGCCTCGGGATCGGCAATACCACCGAGCCCCTGACGGCTCACGTGGTCGAAGGGCTCAGCTCGGAGGTTGCGGCCCTGGGAACGCCCGCGGGTTATTCGGGCTACGGCGAGGACCTCGGGCTCACTGCCCTGAGGGAGCGGATTGCCTCGGCCGTGTACGGCGGGATCGTGAGCCCGGAGGAGGTCTTTATCTCCGACGGGGCCAAGTGCGACATCGGCCGCTTTCAGTGGCTCTTCGGAGCCGGCGCTGCCGTAGCGGTGCAGGATCCTGCGTATCCGGTGTACGTAGACGGTTCGGTAATGATAGGGGCCGCCGGAAAAACGAAGGCCGACGGTTCGGGCTACGAGGGAATAGCGTATATGCCCTGTACGGCGGAGAACGGCTTTTTCCCGGACCTTTCGCTTATACCCCGCAACGGCCTGGTGTACTTCTGCTCCCCCAACAACCCCACGGGAGCGGTGGCTACCAAGGCCCAACTCAAGTCCCTGGTGGATACGGCCCGCGAAAAGGGCTGCGTTATCCTTTTCGACGCCGCCTATTCGGCCTATATCCGCGATCCTGAGCTTCCCCGGTCGATCTTCGAGATCGAGGGCTCCCGGAGCTGCGCCATCGAGATCAATTCCTTTTCCAAGCCCATCGGGTTTACCGGCGTCCGCCTGGGCTGGTCCGTCGTACCCAAAGAGCTCGCCTTCGCCGACGGAACCCCGGTGATGAAAGACTGGACCAGGCTCATGACCACCGTTTTCAACGGAGCCTCAAACATTGCCCAAAAGGGCGGCCTCGCGTCCCTGGACGAAACGGGCCTCGCCGAAACCAGGGCCCTCACCGATTATTACCTTGAGAATGCCCGGCTGATCAGGGAAGCCCTGTCGCTCCCCAATTTCGCCGCGGCCGGGGTGGAGCTTTACGGCGGCTACAACGCCCCGTATATTTGGGCCCGTTTCCCGGGAAGAAAGAGCTGGGACGTTTTCGACCGCATCCTGCGGGAATGTCACGTAGTCTGTACCCCGGGAGCAGGCTTCGGCCCCGCGGGGGAGAGCTTCATCCGGTTCAGCTCCTTCGGGCACCGGGAACAGGTCGCCGAGGCCTGCGCCCGCCTGGGTAAGCTTTCGCTATAAAAAAAAGGCAGTCCGGTTAGTGCCGGACTGCCTTTTCTCATTTCCCCGCCTCTCCCGTTGTGGGCCGGTCCAAACTGAGGCTCACACCCGCCCGAAGGTCGAACATGAACCTGTCCAACCCCGTTTCGGGGGACCCCAGGGAGAATGAATAAAGCGCCCCGCTCCCGTCCACGAAGAGGGAGTATTCCGTTCGCGGGGTAACCGTAAAGCCCCCTCCCAAGACAAGATTGGCAACCTTCCGGTTTCCCTCATAATCCTGGGCCACGAAGTAATCGATGATCCGGTACACGAAATTCATGGAAATTCGGAACATGGAGCCCTTTTTATAGGCGGTAGTATACAGCCCGTAGTCGGTGGAGCTTCGAATTTTCCCAGCCCCGCCGTCCAGGAGACTGGCGTTTTTCTGGGAAACCTTGACCGTGCACAGCACGTTTGGGAGAAAGAACCCCGCGGAGATTTCGTTCTTTTGAAGGTACACCTGACCGTCGGTCTGCACCGCCGCGGGCAGGGCGAATTCCGTGTCCGCCGTGGCTACCAGCACCCCCGGAACCGTGAGCTTAAAGCCAATTCCCAGTCCCGGCTGAAAGAGCATGGTGACGCCGTCGGAGCCCTCCGAGCCGTTGAGCACCCCGAAGGCGGGCCCCGCGGATATTTCCATATAGGAGGTGCGGTACATCCCCCGGGCTGAAAGCATGCTGCCGTATACCGGGTCGTTGTCGAAGGCGAGGTAGCCGAAAAGATTCGGCGTGAGCCGGTCGCTTACGGAAAAGGCCCCGCCGTAGCGAATCGTCCCCGGATCGAAATCGCCGTCCTTGGTCATGGCGAAGGAACTGGCCTTAAAATCCGCCGTAACCTCCACCCCAAAGGCGGGGGGCAGGGCGAGAACTGCGGACAGGGCGAGAATGAGTACGCGTTTCATCAGTACACCGCCTTGAGCGATAGGGTAAGCTCGCCGGCGAGGGCCGGGTCGTCGAGCCAGAATGGATTGACCGTAAGGGCGGCATCCATCTCGTAATCGGACACCCTGAGGGTGACGAACGGGTTAACCGAGAACGAAACCGGGGTGAGCCTGCCGGGGGAAGCGGGGTCGATCGCCCCTGATACGGCGAGGCCTCCCCTGAATCCCTTGCGTTCAAGGGACCCTAGGGCCAGGAGAAGGTTGCTCCCGAAAAAGGTTCCCCCGTAGGTTTCGGTTCCGTCGTTCTCCACGGCGTACATGGGGGCCGAAAAGAAGGAAAAGGCAAACTCGTGCCAGTCTCCGCGGAGGCGGGGTTCGAACATGAGGTACGCCTTCCTCTCCATGTCCGATCCCGGCGTAATATCCCGCACCCCCAGCCCCGCGAAGAACTCCGCGCGGTCGCTGTTCCCGAAACTTGCCGTCAGGGCTCCCCGTAACCGCAGGTCCGCAGTGGCCGCCGAGAGGCGGCTTCCCGCGAACAGATTGCACCGCAGGGACTCCGCCGCCATGGCAGCCCTGAAGTCGTTTCGGATAACGGAGCGGTCCAGGGGCTTCCCGTCCCAATAGGAATAGAGGGCCAAGGCGGCGTTCCCGTTTCCCGGCACCCCGGCGAGGGCTATTCCGGTTCCCTCTGCGGGCAGGGAGACGGGCAAAAGCCTGGCGGCGAGATTCGCGGTCATCCGCGGCGGTTCTATGGATTTTTTTTGGTACCTGCGAAGGAGATCGTCCGATGAGGGATCGGTATAGATCCCGGTGAATAGCGCCGCATCCAGGCCGCTTCCCAGAAAAAGGGGCATCTCGGCGGACGCGCCCTTAAAGAGCGCATACCCCAGGGTTCGTTCCACCAGGTCGCCGTGAAAGAAGCGTAGGGTATCCGGAAGCGCGAAAAAGGCAGATCCATTGATCCGCAGGGCCGACACCGGCACGAAGCGCCCGCCGGCGCTCCCGGAGGTGATCAGCCGGGGAAAGGCGCCACCGGGATCGAGGGTCGCCGAGGTGGCGATCGAGAGCTCCGTGCGCGAAACCGTCTGGGCCCAAAGGCCCGCGGAAAGCAGGGCGGGTAGCAGTATTCCGGTCAGCAAGGCACGGCGCATGGTTTCTCCTAAGAACAGTATATCCTATATAAGGAGATTCGGGCTATATTTGCTTTGAAAAAAAGGGAGAGCTAATGCGCTTGACTAATGCCGAAAACCGTATAAACTTGACATTATATGAGTGATTATCTGGATATCAACAATGCGGAGCTCCTGAAGGACTTTTTCAGCGAGGCCGAACAGCAGGTTTTTACCCTAGAAAGCAATATCCTGGTCATCGAGAGCGATCCGGCTAATCATGATGCCATTGACGAAATCTTCCGGGCTGCCCATACCCTGAAAGGGGGCTCCGCCACGGTGGAGATGCATGAGCTTTCCGGTTTCACCCATGTCATGGAAGACCTTCTGGACGTCATTCGCGCGGGTACCGTGGCCATTACGGAGCCCGTTATCGACATACTTCTGCAGTCCCTGGACACCATCAAGGCCATGCTGGCCGCCAGGGCAGAGGGTTCCGTCTACGGGGAAGACGTCAGCGACCTTAAGGGAAGGCTCATGGCCCTTATACCGGCGAAGGAAGCCCCCAAGGCTAAGGCGCCTAAAAAGTCGGCCAAGGAGGCTCCCCCTCCGGAACCGAAGGCACCGCCGGCGCCCAAGCCCACGGTTCCCACCACGGGAGGCAACGTTCTCTCCCTCCTCTCCGAATACGAGCTCCTGGAGCTTAAGGAAGCCATACCGTCGGGGGATTCCCTGTATATGGTGAAGGTGGACTTCGACGAATCTAATCCCATGAATACCGTGGGCGGCATTCAGGTATTCGCCGCCCTCAAGCAGCACGGTCAGGTACTCAAGACCATTCCCGACTTCGACGCCCTCTATGAGGACGTGTTTCACGAAAACGTCGTGTATTTTGTGTCTTCCAGCGCCGAGGAGGCCCTGGTACTCAAGTCTGCCCAAATAAGCGACGTAACCCTGACCGTATCCATCGTCTCGGTGGATCTCAAGGGATCGGTAAAGCCTTCCGCCCCGGCGGCGGC
>QKDA01000192.1 GCA_003246765.1 Spirochaetales bacterium
AACCTCCCCAGGCTTCAGCTGGCCCTGCCCCTCGCCGACGCGATCCCCATGAAAGACGGCAGCGCCGCCCTGGGAATCGGGGCCTTTGCGTATCTTCAAGGCTATCCCCTTCAGGAAGGTTCCGCCGTCAGCTGGTTTACCGCCGGACTATTGGCCTATCCGGAAATTTCTCAGGCGGGAGGCCTCGTCGCGGGGGGAATGCAGCTCTACACGGGCTCCCTGACGGCGGCGGCCTATAGGGGATACGGACGTTTGGGCCTAGGCGAGAACGACCCTTTCAGGGAGGAATCGGGGATACTCCTCTCGTGGGCTCTCCCCGTACGGACCGAACGGCGTTGGACCGATTTCATCGACGGGGCCTTCGTCGCGGGTTTCCATGCCCGAAGCGAAAGGACCGCGGAGGAATCCTTCGGCCTGGACGCCGGGCCCGAGGGAACCAGCGCGGTTTCTTTTCTCGCTGGAATAGACGTCGCCCGCCGGATCACCGACAACGCTCCCTCAGGCGGGGCCCTGGAGACGTCTTTCGGCTACGACCTCATCCTTTCGTCCTTTCCGGGAACCGACGCCCGCCAGAGGCTTTCCCAAGCCTTCTCCCTTCGGTTGGCAAGCGGCTTGGGGGGTCTTCTCGGCGAGATAGAGCTCCGGGGCCGGTGGTTCGACCTTCCCCCCGGGGTTCCGCTTCCGGACACCCTTTCGGAGCCCCGGTCCGGGAGCCTCAATCCCGCCCGGCCGGGTCTTCTCGTGGTTTCGCCCTCCCTGGTCTTTACGGAGGGCAGAGGGACCGCCGGGCGGCTCTTCCTGGAAAAAAACCTGCAGTGGGGAGAGAATTCCTGCGGCGCGGCAACCCCGGACACGGGACTCCCGCTCAACTTCCGCGCGGATCCCTGGTACACGGCGGGTTTCGAGGGCAGCTTCGAGGAAGGGAGAGCACGGTTCGCGGCGGGGATCCTCACCCGGTTCAGGGAGGGGGAGGCGTGGGATCCCCTCGGCAAGAGCAGGATATACCTTTCCTTCAAGCTTGACGCTCTCCGGGGCTACGTCCGATAGAAAAAATAAAGGGACTGTCCGGTAAGTCATCCGGACAGTCCCTTCTCTCGTCCTTCCCCCCCCGCGAAACGACGGGGGATTCAGCGCGGTTGCCCTTAGGCCTTGGCCGGGGCCCTATTGGCCGCATTCTCCAGAGAAGCGCCGATAAAGTCCCTGAAAAGGGGATGGGGACGGTTCGGCCGGGAACCGAATTCCGGGTGGAACTGAACCCCCGTGAACCAGGGGTGCCCCTTCATCTCCACGATCTCGATGAGGTTTCTCTCGGGGTTCCGCCCCGTAAGGAGCATGTCCGAAGCCTCGAACTGCTCGCGGAAAAGGTTGTTGAACTCGTAGCGGTGCCGGTGCCGCTCCATGATGTCGTGCATGCGGTAGGCCTTTTCGGCGTTGGAGCCCTCCGTGATGAGGCAGCGGTATTCCCCGAGCCTGAGGGTTCCCCCAAGCTTGACGCCCTGCTGGTCCGGCATCAGGTCGATGACCGGATACTCGGAAGTGGTGCTGAATTCGGAGGAATTGGCGTCCTTCATGCCGAGCACGTTGCGGGCGAACTCGATCACCGAGATCTGCATCCCCAGGCACACCCCGAAATAGGGGACCTTGTTCTCCCGGGCGTACTTGGCCGTGAGGATCATGCCCTCGACGCCCCGGTCCCCGAAGCCCCCGGGGACTATGATGCCGTCCGCTTGGCCCAGAATCTGGGCGGCCGCGTCGTCGTCGGTAATGTGCTCCGAGTTGATCCAGTCTATCTTTACCCGGGCGTTGTGGTAGATGCCGCCGGCAGTCAGGGCCTCGGCGACGCTGAGGTAGGCGTCGTGGAGGTCCACGTACTTGCCCACCAGGGCGATGGTCACGTCCCGCTCGGGATGGTAATACCGGTGCACCATGGCGCTCCAGTCGTCCAGGTTCGGCTTCACGTCGGGAAGGGAAAGGAGCTTGCAAAGGATCTTTCCGAGGCCCTCCCGCTCGAGCATGAGGGGAACCTCGTAGATGGACTTGGCGCTCAGGTTTTCAATGATGGCCTCTTTATCCACGTTGCAAAAGAGGCTGAGCTTTTCCCGGATTCCCTTGGACACGCTCTTTTCGCTCCTGCACATGATTACGTCGGGCTGAATTCCGAAGCCCAGGAGTTCCTTCACGCTGTGCTGCATGGGCTTCGTCTTGAGCTCCCCGCATTCCTTCAGGTAGGGAAGGAGGCCCAGGTGCACGAAGATGCAGTTTTCCTTGCCCACGGACTGCCTGATCTGCCGGATAGCCTCGATGAAGGGGAGGGACTCGATGTCTCCCACGGTCCCCCCGACCTCGGTAATGATAATGTCGGCGTCGTTTACCCGGGAGGTCTCGAGAATGCGGTTCTTGATCTCGTCGGTAACGTGGGGAATCACCTGGACCGTGTTGCCCTGATAGCCCCCCTCCCGTTCCCGGTCGAGAATCGCCTGGTACACCTTTCCCGCGGTGGTGTTGTTGTACCGGTGGAGGGGCACGTCGGTAAAACGCTCATAATGCCCCAGATCCAGGTCCGTTTCCCCCCCGTCCACGGTGACGAACACCTCGCCGTGCTGGAAGGGGTTCATCGTGCCCGGGTCGATGTTCAGGTAGGGGTCAAACTTCTGATTGACTACCTTCACGCCGCGGCTCTTCAGTAGGAGCCCGATGGACGCGGCCGTGATACCCTTGCCGAGCGACGAGACGACGCCGCCGGTGATAAAGATGAATTTTGCCTTCATAGCCTCTACCCGCCTTTACGCATAAAAAAAAGAGCCCGGCCATAACGACCGGGCTCCTCACTTGTTTTCCAAGCTCTGGTCACCCAAATATACACGTTTTCTCGGGAAACCGCAAGCGGTACGGGGCTCTTAGCCTATGGCCTCTTTCCCCTTTTCCTTCGTGCGAATCCGCACGCAGTCCTTGAGTTCCACCACGAAGATCTTGCCGTCCCCGATCTCGCCGGAATAGGCGCCCTCGCAGATGGCGTCTATCGTGGTCTGCTCGAACTCGTCGTTTACGGCGATCTCCAGGCGAACCTTCTTCAGGAGGTTCACCTCGATCTCGACTCCCCGGAAGCTCTCGGTGTAGCCCATCTGCTGCCCGCAGCCCAGGGAGTTGGTCACGGAAAGCTTGAAAATCTTCTTTTCGTAGAGCTTCTGCTTTACGTCGTTAAGCTTGTGCGGCTGTATGTACGCAATGATAAGTTTCATTCCGTTTCCCCCTTACATGTTGCTGAAGTGCTGGAAGCCGTGGTAGGCGTCCGCCCCGTGCTCGTTGATATCCAGGCCCTGCATCTCTTCCTTCTTGGAAACCCTGAGGAAGTCCGCGGCCTTCAGGACGCCGAAGAGGAGTCCCATGGTAGCGCATACCCAGGCGCCGACGGTCACGACGCCCAGGGCCTGTACCCCGAGAGCCGCCGGATCGCCGCCGAAGAAGAGCCCGCCCTTTTCCAGGACCGGGTTTCCGGCGAGCCTACCGGGAACCGCGAAGAGGGCCACCGCCAGCGTTCCCCAGATACCGTTCACCAGGTGAACCGATACCGCGCCGACGGGATCGTCGATATGGAGGATCTTGTCGAAGAACTCCACCGAAAGAACCACCAGAACGCCGGCCACGAGGCCGATAATGACCGCGGGAACCGGGTCGACGGCGTAGCAAGGGGCGGTGATCGCCACGAGGCCCGCCAGGGCGCCGTTCATGGTCATGGACACGTCGGGCTTCTTGAACCAGAGCCAGGCGGTGATCATGGACGCCAGGGCTCCCGCAGCGGCTCCAAGGGTCGTGGTGACCGCCACGTGTGCGATCATCGGGTCGTTGCCGTTCAGGGTGGAAGCGGGGTTGAAGCCGTACCATCCGAACCAGAGAAGGAACACGCCGAGCATGGCGAAGGTCAGGTTATGCCCGGGAATGGCGCGAACCACGGTCTTACCGTCCACCTTGATGTACTTGCCGATTCGGGGCCCGAGGAGGATGGCGCCCATGAGGGCTGCCCAGCCGCCGACGGAGTGAACCACCGTGGAACCGGCAAAGTCGTGCATTCCCATGCCGGCAAGCCAGCCGCCGCCCCATATCCAGTGGCCCGCCACGGGGTAGACCAAGGCGGAAAGGAACACGGTGTAGATCAGGTACGACTTGAACTTGATCCGTTCCGCCACGGCGCCGGAGACGATCGTGGCGGCGGTGGCGGCGAATACGACCTGGAAGAACCAGTCGCGCATCTTGCCCGCCCAGTCGCCGGCGTCAATTCCGAGCAGCGTAAACTGATCGGTGCCGAAAAGGCCGTACTTGTCCGCGCCGTACATCAGGCCGAAGCCCACGAAGAAGAAAGCCAGGGATCCCAGGCAGAAGTCCATCATGTTCTTCATGAGGATGTTCGCCGTGTTCTTGGCCCTCGTAAGGCCCACTTCCACGAGCGCGAAGCCCGCCTGCATGATGAACACCAGCGCGGCGCCCATAACCATCCAAATCATGGTGGTGGCATCGGCGGTGGCCCTCGACTCGAGAAGCCCGTCGATCTCGGCCTTGGTGTACGTGGCCGCTTCTCCCGCCGACTGCGCGACAATGACGGACGGCATGATCACACCCATTAGCAGCGTTATCGCGGCTACCATTAAAAGTCTTTTCTTCACGGCAATTCCCCCTTGACGAATGACTTTTAGCCCCTTCCCCCGCAACGACTTAAAAGACTCCCTTGCCTTCCCCGTGGTGCATGAAAAAAGCGTTCTACAATAAGCTTCAATCCGCCGGCAACGCCGGCGTTTGCGAACCGTTGTGCGTTTCGGATCCCCTAAAAATCAAAGGACCCTTCGATTATCTTTCGCGCGGCGTCAATGATCTTCAGCCCGCGATCCATGCTGTTCTTCTGCAGGTACCTATGCGCCTGGGACTCGGTCATTCCCAGGCGCTCCATGAGGGAGTTCTTCGCCTTGAGAATGAGGAGCTTTTCCTCGGCGGACCTTCCGGACCCGCCCTTACGCTCCGTTCCCATCCCGGCGCTCACCGCGCTCAAGGCGCCTTCCCTTTCCGCGCGATCCACCGCGTTCAGGAGATCCACCGGCGACAGGGGGTATGGCAGGGCGGTTATGTCGTTCCGGCAAACCAGATCCCGCTGGTGCGGCAGGAGAATGCTCACTATGGCAATCCTCCCGGCCAAAATCCCCGCAAGATCCTCCACGGTCATGTCCGGAAACTGAAAACCGCTCACCACGACCATGCTGGTGCAGAACTCCGCGATCCGCACCGCATCGCCCCCGGTGGAGCAGGTATACTCGATCGTATACCCGCCGCGCTTGAGCGTCGACGAAACCCAGTCGGTCAAAACCGGGTTCGAAAACGCTACTACGACGCTTTTCATTTCAGTAGCGGTTCAGGTACGAATCCAATTCCCAAGGCGTTACCTGGGTCCTGTATTCGTTCCACTCCTTCTCCTTCGCCTCGACGAAACGGGAGTAGATATGCTCCCCTAGGGTCTCGCGGATCAGCGAGTCCTCCTTCATGCAGGAGAGAGCCTCCTCGAGGCTGCCCGGAAGGCTGCCGATCCCCCGTTTGGCGCGCTCCTCCGCGGACATCTTGAAGATGTTTTGCTCCGTGGAGGGAGGCGGCGCCAGATTCCGCTCGATCCCGTCGAGCCCCGCCGCGAGGATCACCGCGAAGGCAAGGTAGGGATTGCACATCGGGTCCGGCGACCTCAGCTCCAGCCGGGTCGCGCCTCCCCGGGCGGCGGGAATCCGTACCAGGGGACTCCTGTTCGCGGGAGACCAGGCCATGTATACCGGGGCCTCGTATCCGGGCACGAGACGCTTATAGGAGTTCACCGTCGGGTTCGTGACCGCCGTCAAACCGCGTCCGTGCTCAAGAATGCCCGCCACGAACTGCCGCGCGGTCAGGCTGAGACCCATCGGGTCCGACGCGTCGAAAAAGGCGTTCTCCGCCCCCTTCATGAGGGACATGTTCGTATGCATTCCCGAACCGTTTACCCCCGCGACGGGCTTCGCCATGAACGAGGCATGGAGTCCGTGCCGCTGGGCGATGGTCTTGATGGCGAGCTTGAAGGTCATCACACGGTCGGCGGTTTTAAGGGCGTCGTCGAAACGGAAATCGATCTCGTGCTGACCCGGCGCGACCTCGTGGTGGGATGCCTCTATCTCGAAACCCATCTGCTCCAGGTTAAGCACCATCTCCCGGCGGGCATTCTCTCCCATATCGGTGGGTCCGAGATCGAAGTATCCCGCGTTGTCGTGGGTCTCCAGCGTCGGATTTCCCTCCGAGTCCGTGTGGAAAAGGAAAAACTCCAGTTCCGGCCCAACGTTGAAGGTATAGCCCAGCTTTGCCGCCCGCTCCAGCTGACGTTTCAGGACATGGCGGGGAGAGCCCTCAAAGGGTTTTCCGTCGGGGGTATGCACGTCGCAAATGAACCGGGCGACCTTCCCCTGCTGGGGTCTCCAAGGAAGCAGATTAAAGGTGTCCACGTCGGGGTAAAGGTACATATCCGATTCCTCGATTCGGACAAAACCCTCGATAGAGGAGCCGTCGATCATGCACTGGTTTTCCAGGCATTTATGGAGTTGTCCTGGCGTGATGGCGACATTCTTGAGCTGTCCGAAAAGATCAGTGAACTGGAGCCGGATAAACCGGACATCTTCGTCGCGAACCAGAGAAATAATGTCGTTCTTTGACAGTAAAGCCATACTCGCCTCCTCGCGAATAAAAAAAAGACGTTCCAACCCTTAGGCCGGAACGTCATTGTTACCCCTTGATACCTTGAGCATACCGGATACAGGGTTTAACGTCAAGCATATTTATACATTTATTGGTGTTTTTATGCATATTTATTTACAATCCGTAAAAAAAACTTTCACAGGCTGCCTCATCAAGACGAGTGATTCGCTTCCATACCCTTTCCAATACCCCTTTATCCGGTTCCACAAGGTCCGGAACGAAAACGCTCCGCATACCCGCTGCCTGAGCGGCTTTAAGACCGGCCTCGGAATCCTCGAAAACGCAGATATGCGAGGTACGGGGCGGGCTGCCGCATACGGGAGAGTCTGCTAAACGGTCTTGGGCCAAGACGAAGATATCAGGCGCCGGTTTGCCCCGCTCCACGTCGGTGCCGAAGGCGAAGGCGGTAAAATATTCCGAGAGCCCCGAACGATCCATCATCCACCGGGCTGACTTCTCGCTCGTGGAGGTTGCAAGGGCAACCGGTACCTTCCGGTCCTTAAAAAAGTCGAGCAGCCGGCGTACGCCGGGTTTTTCCGGGGGGCCCTCCCGTTCCATTATGGAAAAGATTCTTTGACGGGTGCCCTCGTTGATGGCATCGTAGGGAAAGAGGTCGCCGAATTCGGCCAGGGTTAAGGCGCGGGTATCCCTGTCATTCCTGCCGACGCAGGATAAAAAAAAACGGTCCCTCATCTCGAATCCGGCTTCCAGGGCCGAAGAACGCCACGCATCGATGTACAGGCGCTCCGTATCGAAGATGATACCGTCCATGTCGAAAATTGCGGCATCAATCATGATGCCGCAAGTATATCCCTTTTTTTTCTTTAGGTCAGGCTACGTACGCCTCGAGCCGGTTCATTCTGGTGGGATGCTGCAGTCTGCGGATCGCCTTTTTTTCGATCTGCCGTATCCTCTCCTTCGTCAGGTTGAACACGTCCCCGATTTCCTTGAGCGACATGGATTCGTAGCCGTTTAGCCCAAAGCGGTAGCGAATAACCTCCGCTTCCTTTTCCGTAAGCGTCTCCAGGAGGGCGTCTATGTCCTCTCGAAGCCCGTTCTCTATCACGAAGGACTCGGGCTGCTCGTAACGGTTATCCTCGATAAAATCGCCCACGCTGCTGGAATCCCGGTCGGTAAATACCGGCGTATCCAGGGAAACCATGTCGCGTGCGATATTCACGATGTCCCGTACGTGATCGCTGTCCATGTTAAGAAGTCCGGCTATTTCCTTTACCTCTTCCTCTTCGGATTTTCCCCCGAGAATCTGCTTTCTGGCCTTCTCAATCTGCACCAGTTCATTAGCCCGGTTTAGGGGCAGCCTTATCATCCTGGATTTTTCGCAAATAGCCTTGAGAATGGCCTGCCGAATCCACCACACCGCATAGGATATGAAATGATAGCCCTTGGTCACGTCAAAACGCTCAACGGCGTTCAGCAAACCGATATTCCCCTCGCTGATAAGATCCATAAGGGGTAAACCCTGGTTTTGATACTTCTTTGCGACGTTAACCACAAACCTTAGGTTCGACCTTACCAGGTGATCCTTGGCAAACTGATCGCCTGCCTGGGCTTCCAGGGCGTATATAAACTCCTCCTCCCGGGTTAGAAGGGGAATTGAGTTAATTTCCTTGAGGTATGTCGAAAGAATGTTGTCGTCGCCAATGTTTCTGCTTACTTTCGGATTGTTCATGTTGTACCTCCACAGGTATGTACGATGCTATTTGAATAGCAATTTCCATGCCAAAAGCTCTTTAAAGAAAATACATTAACGTCATATTACAACTTTTCTTTACAATATAAGGATTTATTTTATATTGAAGGAATATTTACTGAAAATATAAAAACGCGAAATAAGACTGCTGAGACGCCCCCTATGCATCATTTTGACCCACAAGCCATAAAGAGGGGTAAACCTGTATCATTCTGGGACACTTGGCGGAATGATCATTTTTCTTGACCCTCCATGGTCATTTTCGTATATTTGTATTCGCAGGAGGACCTAGATGAAAGTACAGCCATTAGCCGATCGTGTTCTGCTCAAGGCAGACAAGCAGGAAACCAAGACCGCCAGCGGCATCATCATTCCGGATACCGCCCAGGAAAAGACCCAGACCGCGGTCGTGGTAGCGATTGGTGATGACAAGGACGCCATTAGCGTAAAGGTCGGACAGAGGGTTATGTACGACAAGTACGCGGGAACCCAGGTCAAGATCGACGGGGAAGATCACCTCATCATTAAGGCTGCGGATATTATCGCCGTAGTCGAATAAAGATAGGGAACGGAATCCGTCGAAAACCTGCCCGGGCTATGAGCCCTAGGGGCAGGTTTTTTTTTCGCTACAGACCCTGAATGCGCCGTAACAGGGCGGAAGCCCGGCCGTTTTCCGGGTTAAGCTCTAAGGCCCTCATCAGCACCTGTTCAGCCCTTCGGGTATCCCGCTCCTTGGCGAGTATCACCGCCGAACGGTATTGAAGAACGCTGGCGGAATCGTCGTTCGGGGCAAAGGACGTAGCGCGGTCAAAATAGTCCACCGCATCCGCCGTCCGGCCCTGCCTTTCGGCTATCACGGCCAGATTAGCCATGGCAGCCCAGGAATCGGCGCTTGAATTCGCGCATGCGTTAAAGCTTTCCGTTGCGGACGCCAGGTCGCCATCCATGGCCGCTTCAAGGGCATCGTAAAAGGGGTCCGGAGGGAGCGGGCGATCCCGGTTCAGGCTAAAGGCGGCATCGTATAACCCGTGAGTCAAGAAGAAGTACATCCCCCAGCGGTACACGATATCGCTATCCGGTCGCCGTTCCAAAAGTTCCCACACCCTCGCTGCCTGGGCGGTACTGTTCGTGAGGCGATGGGTTTCGAGCCGCAAACCCTCGATCCAAAGCCGGATATCCGGATCGGGACCGGATGCGGCCTCCGCCGCGGAAATTCGAGCGGCCGCGGACTCCTCCGTGGCGATATGGGATCTGGCGGCGGCCCTCATGGCAAGGGAGAAAAAGCCCTTTGCTTCCAAGGCAAGGGTCAGGGAATCCTTGACGACGATCCGATCCCCCTCCAAAAAGAGCCGAACGTACCGGGCAATCCCGGGAAAGTACGAGGGAAACCTGTCCAGGAGCGAATCAAGGTAGAGCATTGACATGTCCGAGGAAGGGGATGCCAGGGAAAGATTAAACCAAGGGACGGGCGAATAATTCGGGTGCCTTTCAGCCAATGATGCCCAGTATCCCGCCGCTTCCGCCTCGCTGCGCCGCTCCAGGGCCAGATCCGCCAGCAGAGAAAGGGTCAAGGGGTCTTCGGCATTGGGGTCTATAAAACCCAAGGCGGTCTCGGGAAATCCCGCGTCGTAGTAAATGAATGCGGGCAGCAGCCGATCCCTACTGGATAATCCGGAAAGATCCGCCTTCCTGAAGGCCTTTTCCGCTGCGACGCAGGCGAGGGGCAAGTTACCCGATGCCGCGTGCCAGAGGGCGGCGTTTTTCCAAAGCAAAGGATCGTCCAGACTCTCGGCGGCTACTTCCCAGGCCGCTGGATTCCTCGCGCTCGGGCCCCTTGTTTCGCCCTCAGTCAACTCAAGGACCGCTCCCTGAAGGCGGTACTGGGTTCCCCGGAGGCCATCGGAGCGGAGCAGGGCTTCCTCGGTCTTTCCCTCCCGGGCGAGGGTATCTACGAGGACCGCCAGGATCTGGTCGTTTGCTGGCATCTTAAACAGGGCCAGCTCGAGGGTATCCTCGGCGCCCTCGTAATCGGACAGGGAAAGCTCCCGTTTGGCCAGGGAAAGCCATTGAGACGCGGCGGAGGCCCTTTTCCTAAGGGAGCGGAGCCTCTTTAAGGCGGCATCCCGCTTCCCTGCCGAAGAGAGGCCGTCAACCGCCTTCAGTTCCTGATTGAATCGGCGGGAGGCATTAAAAAAGCCGCACCCCTCCGTCAGGAAGATCGATGCGGCAATAACGGCAAGCGAAAGGGCGCGGAAAAAAACCTGGCGAACCGGCTTCCGAGTCACCGCCCTTACTGTCCCTGGGACTGTTTTCGGATATTGTCCAATACCGCGTTCACGAAACGGAAAGACTCATCGGAACCAAATTCCTTGGATATGTCTATGGCCTCGTCGATTACGATGGACGGATGGAGATCCTTCTGATAAAGCAGGGAATATACGCTCATGCGGAGAATCGCGAGATCTACCCGGTTAAGCCTGGTAAAGTCCCAATTAACGAGATTCTGCTTGATTCGCTCATCGATTTCTTCGATATGCTCCAGGGCACCGGCGATCAAGAGACGGGGAAAGGCAATGCCCTCGTCTCCAAGCCGTTCTCTCTGGTCGTCGCCAAGCCACGTGAAATCGAGAAGTTCCGTTACCGGAATCTTGGAAACGTCCCAGGCATAGAGCGCCTGAAACGCAAGAATGCGCCCTTTTCTTCTTCCTGCCATCGCCTTACCAGCTTAATGCCTTGTCAAGATCCGAGTCGGCCTTGAGAATCTGGAAATTCTCGGGCTTTCGCAAATCCGTGATCACCTGCTGAAGGGCATCGCTGACGGCCTTATTCTGGGCCTGGGCGATCATGCTATTCTTGATGTACTCGTAAACCGTCACCGTGGTTCCCGGCTTGACCACGTCGCTGAGGCCCAAAATCTTGGCGGGATACTTTTCCACTACCAGGAAGGTCTGCCAATCCGCGTCGGTTTCGGTCACGTCGGACACTTCGTTTACGTTCATTTCGAAGATTTTCAGGAGGGATTCCATGGATATTCCCAACTGCTGGGAGGCGCTGGAATTTTTATTGATGTAGAGGTCCACGCCCTGGAAGCCCGAGTTTTCCTGCTGGGAGAGGGTCTTTATCGCCGCGGTGGACTTTGGATCGGACGAGAGTTTGTCGTGCATATCCTGGACCTTCTTCTTCGCGGCGGCGGCGCTCTCCGCGGACGCCCCCTTCGGGGACACCACGAGGAACAGGCGGATCATGTCGTCCTGAACGAAGTTCTTCTTCGAGAGCTCGTAAAAGGAACGGATATCCGCGTCCGACGGGCCCTTCACGTTTTGGATATCCCCCTGCTTCTTGGCCATAACGTAGCGTTGGGCCAGGAGTTGGCTCCTAAGGAAGGACTTATACTCCGCAAGGGTCATGCCGTTCTGGGCCTTCATGAAATCGTCGATGCTCATGTCGGTTTGCTGCTTCACGATCTGGGCGAATTCGAGTTCCGTGACCTGCTTTCCGACCTGTTGGGAAATCATCTGAAGGAAGTTCTGGTTCACCTCGGAATCGGTTACCTTGATCCCGTCGCGGTCGGCGGCCTGAACCACGAGGCGCTCGTTGACCATGGTTTCAAGAACCTTCTTCCGCTCGTCGAGGGTCATGGGACGGCCCAATTCCTTTTGATACGCGTCTACCCGCGATTTGAGCTGCTTGAGGGTTATCGGTTCGGACTTTTGCAGCTTGACCATCGCGATCGGCTGGAGATCGGACTGGGCTGCGGCAAAACCAGAAACCAGCGCCGTTAGGGTCACGGCGAACAGAAAACGCTTCATCTTGTACCTTCTTTATCAGGCGAATCCCGCAGGATCCATGCCTGGGTTGTGTCCTTACAACAAACGGCGTACACGCTTCGTTACGCCTTTTCCAGAACGGCCCTAATGCGCCGAACCCCGGCGGAGGAAGACTGTTCCTTCTGGATCTTAAAGATTCCCATGGATCCGGTGCGCTCTACGTGTGGGCCGCCGCAGACTTCCTTTGAGAACTCCCCTATGGAGTAAACCTTGACCACGGCTTCGTATTTTTCCCCGAAGAGGGCCATGGCGCCGGACGCCTTGGCTTCATCCAGGGGCATCATCTCCATCTTCACGGGAAGATCCGCCCTAATCTGATCGTTCACGATCTTTTCAACCCGGGCAATTTCGTCCTGAGTCATCGGGGAGGGATGGGTAAAGTCGAACCGCATGCGTTCGGCGGTTATGTTGGAACCTTTCTGGGCTACGTGATCCCCGAGCACCATGCGAAGGGCCTTCTGCAGGAGATGAGTAGCGGTGTGATAGGCCGTAGTCTGCTCGGAATGGTCCGCGAGCCCGCCCTTAAAGGCCTGTTCGCCGCCGGCACGGGAGAGTTCCTGGTGCTTCTTAAAGGCCTCGTCGAATTCCTCGCGGTTAACCGACAGCCCCCCCTCACGGGCGAGCTCCTCGGTCAACTCGATGGGAAAGCCGTAGGTATCGTACAGCTTGAAAGCCAGGCGGCCGGACATGGTCTTTTGGGGATTCTTGAGGAGGTTGGGCAGCATCTTCTCGAATTCCGCTTCCCCCTTCTTCAGGGTTTCAAGGAATTTCTTTTCTTCCGCCGCCAGTTCCTCAAGCACTACGGCTTCCTTTTCGCCGAGTTCCGGGTAGGCGCCCTTGAGCTGGCCGATGACGACCTTGGCGGGCTCCGTAAGGAAAAATCCGTCGATTCCGAGTTTTCTTCCATGCCTCACGGCCCTTCGGATAAGACGCCTCAATACATAGCCTGCGCCGACATTGGAGGGGGTAACCCCTTTTTGGTCGCCGAGAATAAAGGTAGAAGACCTGACATGATCGCACACGATCCTTATCGATACGTCGTCGGCCTCGTTGACGCCGTATTTTTTTCCCGAGATTCCCTCGACGCTGGCTATGATAGGCTGAAAAACCTCGGTTTCGTATACCGACTTCTTACCGCTCAGCATGGCCACGGTACGCTCAACCCCCATGCCCGTATCAACGCACTTCCTTTCAAGCTTCAGGTAGGATCCGTCCTTCTGCTTGCTGTACTGCATGAAGACGTCGTTCCATATCTCGATATACTTGCCGCACCGGCAACCGGGGCGGCAGGCAGGACCGCAGGCGGCCTTGCCGGTATCGATAAACATCTCCGTATCCGGGCCGCAGGGACCGGTTTCGCCCGCGGGTCCCCACCAATTGTCTTCCCTGGGAAGGAAGTGAATCCGCTGGCGGGGAATACCCAAGCTCTCCCAAACCGCCGCCGATTCCTCGTCCCGGGGCACTTCGTCGTCTCCCGCGAAAACGGTAACCGAAAGCCTATCCACGGGAATTCCGAGCCAGGAGGGGCTGGTGAGAAATTCAAAGCTGAATTCAATCGCCTCTTTCTTGAAATAGTCGCCCAACGACCAATTGCCGAGCATCTCAAAACAGGTGAGGTGACTCGGGTCGCCTACGTCGTCGATATCCCCGGTTCGAACGCATTTTTGATAATCCGTAAGCCTGGTTCCCGCGGGATGGGGCTCTCCCATGAGATAGGGAACCAAGGGATGCATGCCGGCGGTCGTAAAAAGAACCGTCGGATCATTCTCGGGTATGAGGGATTTGCCTGAAATTTCGGCATGTCCCTTGCTTTTAAAGAAGGCCAGGTATTTGGAACGTAATTCGTTTGCGGTCATAGTCTTCCCATACTAGATAATGAAGGGGAAATTGTCAACGTTTCGGGCTTGGGCCGGGCGCTCCATATGGATGAAGAAGTACTGACAAAAAAAGGACCGGCGTAAAACGCCGGTCCCATTCCTTATTTTTTTCCGCCTTTGGCAGAGGGTTTCTTAGCTGCCGAGGGCTTTTTGGCGGTTTTGGGCTCTTTGGCGGCGCCGGAAGCCTTTTTTTCCGCCAAGGGCTTCTTCACCTCCCCGGGAGCCTTCTTTGTCGCCGCGGATTTCTTCGGCGCACCGGGAGACTTTTTCTCCGCCAAGGGCTTCTTCACCGCCCCGGGAGACTTTTTCTCCGTCAACGGCTTCTTTACCGCCCCGGGAGCCTTTTTTACCGCCGCGGATTTCTTCGGCGCCGAGGTTTTACCCGCGGAGGGGAGAGCCGGGGCAAGGGACCTTCGAACCAAGGGCTTACCCGCCTGCTCGGCCCGCTCTATCTCAACCTGGGCTATGGAAAGAAGCGCGATAGGCACTGAGAACGAGGAGCATGAAACGTAATTGAGTCCCGCGTCCATGCAGAA
>QKDA01000228.1 GCA_003246765.1 Spirochaetales bacterium
GCATTGGGGAACTCACGGACATGTACTACCTTCGGGTGGCCTCCGCCGAAGAGCTTCTCGAACTTGCCGACGGGGAGCTCGAGGAGGGACGAATCGAAGGGGCGGCGAAATTGGTCGCCCGGTCGGAACGGACCGGGAGCGACTCTTCGTTGGTTCCCTTTTACGCGGCCGTGGTTTCCTTCCGGCAGGGGAAGGGCGGGGAAGCCCTCGCGATCCTGGCGGCCCTGGAGGATCGCGGACTGCGGGATCCCTACGTCCTTCGGATGCGGCGCGACATGGAGACTCTTCTCCGGGAGGCTCCCCGTGACGCGCCCTGACTTCCGGCTTTTCCGCGCCGCCTGGGCCCTGGGTCTCGCCCTTTCGCTCCTGCACGCCGCGTCCTGCGCCGTCTACCGGGAGGAAAGCCCTCCCTTCGTTCTCGGCAAGCCCCGCTGCGCCATCGGCGGGGACCAGGGGCCCTTCCTTCTCGCCGGGATCGAGTTCGACTTTTATAACCTCGATGACCGCGAGGTGTCGGGGATGGAGGTTTCCGCCATGGTTTATGAGCGGGAGACCTCGGAGAATCCCTTCATCGGTTCCAACAAGATACGCGCCTCCCTGGAGGGGTCCGTGCCGGCCCGCGCGAAGGCTCGCCTCGCGATTCCCCTGGACGAGTATATATGCGCGATTCCCGGGGAACCCTACATCATCGATTTCTTCTACGTGTCCAGGGTCGCGTACTCCGACGGCACTTCCTGGAGCGACCCGCTGGGTACCTATTACACGGGGAGCGAATGATGAAGGCGAGAACGCGTAAACTCCCGCCGCTCCCTCTCGGAGCGTTTCTGCTTTGGGCCTTGTGCCTCGCTTCCTGTTTTCAGGACCTGCCCGCCGGGAGGATCGTGAAAATCGAGGATCCCCCCGCTGTACCGGAGCCGGAGGTTTTCTACACCCTGAAATTCGCCGTTCCCGAGGGGGGCTCCGTCACGGTTACCCCCGAAAAGGATTCCTACCGCCCGGGGGAACGGGTCTTGATCGCCGCCGAGGCGGAAAACGGCTGCAGATTCGGGTGCTGGAGCGGGACAGAGGAAGGAAGCGAAAACCCGATGATCCTCGCCATGGCCGAAGACGAGTGGATCATCGCGAATTTCTCGGAGGAAACCGCGAGCCCCGAAGCGCCGAGCTATACCCTGCGGGTCGATTCTTCCCCCAACGGAACCGTCGCCGTCGACCCCGAAAAGGCGCGCTACGTCGAGGGGGACTACGTGAAGGTAACCGCGGTGCCCAATCCCGGCTACCTTTTTTCCGGCTGGACCGGCACGGCCGGGGGCTCGGAAAACCCCATGGTCCTCAGGATGGCCGCGCATCAGTGGCTCATTCCCCGGTTCGAGCGGGAACGGACCTACCAGGTCATAACGGACAGGAACCCCCTGGGGGGCACGGTCGCGGTCAATCCCGACCGCACCAGCGGTTACCGCCAGGGCGAAGGCTGCGTCCTTACCGCCGTCGCGGACAGCGGCTACCGCTTTGACGGTTGGTCGGGAGATTTTTCCGGGACCCAGCGGAACCTTTTTATAACCTTTGACCGGGACTACCGGGTACAGGCGGAATTCTCCGCCATTCCCACGGAGATATCCTATACCCTCACGGTCATCCCTCCGGCTAACGGCACGGTCGCCCTGGAACCGGACAAGCCGGCCTACTACGAAAACGAGACCGTGCGGGTAACGGCGGTTCCCTCGCCGGGGTACATGCTCTCGTCCTGGTCCGGCCCGGTCAGCCCGGGGCGCACCTTAAGCTTCGAGCTCGCGATGGACGGAGACAAGACCCTCTCGGCCTCGTTCATGAAGCGGGGATGGACTCACCTCCTGTACATGGCCGCGGACAACAGTCTCGACAGCCAGGCCCTCAACGACCTCAACGAGATGGAGGCCGCGGCTACCGACGGGAAGGCCATGTCGATCCTGGCCCTGGTGGACCGCAAGGCCGGCAACGGTGACTGGCCCGACACGAGGCTTTACGAGATCGCGCAGGATCCCGGGGGGAACTCCGCGGGCCTCGTTTCCCGGAGACTGGACTCCGCGGAGCTCGGCCTTTCCCGGAACGCCGCCTCGGAGCTCAACCTTTCGGACCCGGTCAACCTGGAGCGCTTCGTCGCCTTCGCCAAGCGGGCGTACGGGGCGGACCGCTATTCCCTCACCCTCTGGGGACACGGCACGGGATGGCGCGGGGGCGATTCCCCGGCGTCGGACGGAGCGGTCCCGATGAGGGCGGTGGCGGTGGACGAAACCTCCCAGTCGTACATGGGCCTCTCGGGCCTGGGCGACGCCCTGGAAGGGGAGGGCCTTTCGGTGATCGGCTTCGACACCTGCTTTGGGGCCCTCTTGGAGATTGCCTACGAGTTAAGGGATTGCGGCGGCATCCTCGCGGGATCCGAGGGCCCGACCCGGGAGACGGGCTGGAATTATTCCGAACTCTTCTCGTCCGTAACGGGGTCGTCTACTCCCTCGCAGTTCGCCGGGGCCATGGTCGACGCGTTCCGGGACTCGTATGAATCCGAGGAAAACGGGACCTTCTCCGTGGTCAGCCTAGCGTCGGTCCCGGCCCTTCACGCCGCCTTCGGCAATTGGGCCTCGACCCTGGCATCCCTGGTGGATACCTCCGCGGAACAAGACAAGCTTCGCTCGGCCCTCTTCGATCCTTCCAAAATCGACGCCTTCTATTTCGCCGGAATCGAGAGCGACTACTACGCGGACATAGCAAGCCTCGCCCTTCTCTCATCAAGCCTCGCGGGCTCGGGGATCCTCGAGGGGAGCGGCGCGGAACTCCTCGTCAGCCGGGGTACCGCCTTGCGGTCGGCCCTCGATCAGGCGGTGCTCCGTACGTGGTCGAGGAAATACGGGGAGACCCGGGATCAACTCGGGGTTTTCGTCATCGGCGTCAGTCCCGGCAAGGTCCCCATGAGCGGCCACAGCCCGGCCTACGTCAGGGGAAGCGGCGGCGCTTCCCTTGATTTCGTGAACGACACGCCTTCGTGGGTGCCCAACGATGACTGCTCTGCCATAAGCGTCCTCAATCGGCTCTTTTATTCGGTCTTCTGACACACAAGGAAAACGCGGTGAAAAAAAACAAGCTTCTCTTGTACGTATCCCTCATGACGGTCCTGGCGCTTACGGGCCTTTTTGTCCTTCCCGCGGCTGGGCCGGGAAGGGTCCTCAGTTATGACCACTCATCCGATTCCCTGGCTTTCCGGGAATACGGGGGCCGGACACTCCTTCGCGGGGAGGGGTTCCGACTAACCCTCTCGAACGGTAAAACCCTTAAACGGCTTCGAAGCCATCCGGTGTGGATAGTCGGTGAGGGATGGAAGACCTGGGAGGACTCACCCGATTCCTTCGCCCCGGGAAAGTCCGTGCTCTTTCTCGACGGCTCATGGGCGCGTCCCGTTCCCATTAAGGCGGCCTCCGAAATAGGCGCCCTTTCATACCGGACCTACGTGAACGTGCAGGGGACCCACAGCTACTTCGCCTCCGGCGTGCTCGTGCATAATTGCTCACCCATTCAAATTCCCGGAGGACCTCCCGGAGGACAGATGATCGACTGTAAATCAAGTTCTTGTCCTACGAGTTCATCCTATATTCCCCCCGCGGGGGGCGGCGGCCCTTCCTCGGATCCCCAGCCCTGCGTCAAGTGCGGCAAGATAAGCTGCATTTGCGATGACTACCAGGATGCGGCTGTCGATAAAGTTGAAACCGCCGCCGAGGAAGCCCAAGCCGCGGTCGAAAGGGCGGAAGAAGAACAGGCTGCCGCCGGCGAGGAGATCGAGGAGACCGCGGCGGTGAACGAGTCTCCCCAAACGGGCGATCCCGTTCTCACGAGCACGGGCATCTACGTGATGGCGGAGCGGGACCTCGCGGTGGCCCGCACTTACCGAAGCGGTTCCCGCGATCCGGGACGTCCCTCGGGGGGATGGTTTTACGGGATTGATTCGAGAATGCTCAGGGGTATCGACCATGGGGCCCGAGGGGCTGCGGACGCCCTTGGGGGATACCTCGCGGAGATAGACGCGGCCCTTGCCGACTATACCAAGTACGGCGGGTCGAGCCACTCGGAGGAGTACGTGGCCATGTCCCGGAGCCGCTCGGAGGTGCAGGCCCTGCACGATGCCTATAAAGCCCGGGCCGACCGCGCGGCGGGCCTTTCGGCCCTGAACGGGGTCCTTCCCCTCCGCGGAATCGATCCTGCCCTGCAGCACGCGGGCAACGATACCCTGGTGTGGATCGACGAGAGCGGAAGTCCCTCGGTCTTTGATCCCGACCAGGGCTCCGCGGGAGTCTGGCTGCCCCGGGACCCGTCCATGAGGGGAGTCCGCATCCTCTCGGTAGACGGAAAAAATTCCCTGGACGCCTCGGGTTTCCGTCTCATGGACAGGAACGGCACGGTGAGGGAATTTGACCGATGGGGCCTTCCGACCCTCACGCGGGAAATTCGCGGAAAATTCCTCCGCTGGAAACGGGACGCCGCTACCCGCCGCGTTACGTCGCTTTCGAACGATCACGGGGCGGTCTGGACCCTTTCCTATACGTCTTTCGGGGAGCTGAAGGGCATCGAGGGCCCCCTGGGGCAAAGGGTGTCTTACGTCCACGAATGGGGCCCCGGTTTCAGGATCCTCGCGGCGGTCACCGACGCCGACGGCGATACCGTGCGCTACGGGTACGACGGTAAGGGCCGCCTCAAGAGGATTCAAAAGGCCGACGCGGCGGCGCCCGGCGACAGCTGCGTGGAAATTGCCTACGGGGAGGAAACCGCCGGAGGGGCCCTGGTAACCGAGACCCGCCATGAGGAAGGCGGCTCGGAAACCTTCGGGTACTTTCCCGGCCTTGGCATGACGAGCTATACGAACCATTCCGGTTTGACCGCCTATCATTACTATGACCCGAGCCATCGCCCCCTCAAGGATATCCTCCCCGACGGCTCCGTCATCGAGTACGTTTGGGACCCGTCTACGGGCAAGCTCGAGCGGGAGTTCCGCTACGATTCACGTTTCCCGCGGCCCGCATCCCCCTCGGTTCGCTATGAATACGAGGCGGAGAGGCTCAATCGGGTCAGGGCCGTATACGGGGATTCCTCCTACGAGGCCTGGCGGTGGAACCGTTACGACCAGATGGTTTATTACCGCGACCGGGACGGCGCGGAAAGCGAGTGGGTATACGACGACC
Organism: Spirochaetales bacterium; assembly: GCA_003246765.1. GTDB lineage: Bacteria > Spirochaetota > Spirochaetia > Treponematales > Treponemataceae > Teretinema. The sequence continues at coordinate 5,199 of QKDA01000228.1, forward strand.
GCGGAAACCTTACCGAGTCCTGGCGCCGGGTGAACGGGACCAAGACGCGGACCTACTGGGCAAGCTATAGCGGGACCACGGGTAAGCTCTATCAGGACCGAACCGGCGATCAGGCCGTATGGACCTACCAATGGAATGCCGAGACGGGATTCCCTTCAAGCCGTTCCGCGGCGATAGGAGGATCGACCGTCACCGAGTCATGGTCCTACGACATCCTCGGACGGCCCCTTTCCTTCACCGACGGCGAAAGCCGGATGACCTCCTGGGAATACCTTCCGAAGACGGAGGAGCTTCCGCGGCGAACCCGGGTCACGACCCCCGAAGGACTCCGAACGACCCGGCATTTCAACGAGCGCAAGGACCTTATCCTCATCGAGGAAGAGGATCTCCGTACGGGAATCTCCCGGCAAACGGGGATATCCTACGACAGGAGGCATCTGCCCCTTACCGTAACCGACGGTTCAGGATTTACCAAAACCTACGAGTACCGGGACGACGGCAAGCTTCTCAGCGAAACCAGCGGCCCCTGGTCCACGAACTACGCCTACGACAAGGACACCGGAGAGCTTGCGTCCCTGCGCTGGCGCAAGGAGGAGCGCGACGGATCGGGGGAGATCGTCTCCGTTTCCCAGAGGGCCCTATCCTTTTCCTCGAGCCGCGACGCGTCGGGGTACCTCACGCGCCGAACCCTGTCGCCGAATCCGGATACCGCGCCCCAAGTCCCCGCGACGGTAGCTACCAGCCATGCCTACGATCCCTGGGACAGAATCGTGGCCGTTACGGGCCCCGACAATCAGTCTTACTCCCGCCGCCTGAGTCCTGCGGGAAGGGTGATCGCGGAACAAACCTCCTTCGGCGGATGGGTAGGGTATGAGTGGGACGGGGCGGGGCTTGTCTCCAAGGCGGGCAGGGTGGGGGCCAAGGTGTTTACCTCGATAAACGACCCCGCCACCGCGGTCTATAACCCCGACGGCTCGGTTAAGCGAAGAATCGACCGGGAAGGGCTCGTCACGAACTACGAGTACGACGGCCGGGGGCTCCTCCTCCGGGAGTATACCGCCGCCGGGGAGAAATCCTACCGCTACGACCGGGCGGGCCGTCTCGTCCGTTCCGCGGTAAAAACCGCGACTGCCGAGGCCGCGGGACACGGGGAAACCTTCACGACCTGGACCTGGAATGACGCGGCGAGAACGGTGACCGTTTCCGAGGGAGGCCTCTACACCGTCCACTGGACCCTTGACGCCTGGGGTAATCCCTTGCGGAAGACTGACTTCCGCAACGCCTCCGCCGCCTGGAGCTACGACGGGGCGGGTCGCCTCGAATCGGAGACCGACCAGTACGGGGCCAAGACCAGATACCAATGGAACGAGCTTGGCAAGATCGCCAGCGTTACCCGGCCCGACGGATCCTTCGAGACCTTTGCCTACGACGAATCGGGAAACCTCGCCGCCGTGAAGGACAACCTCGGCGCGAAGTGGCTGGGAACCTACAACCGCGCGGGGCTCCTCGCGCATGAAACCGGCCGCCCCGGCATCGACCGCTCCTACCGCTACGATTCCCTCGGAAGGCTCACGTCGGTGAGTGTCGGCGGCACCGAGACGGAGCGGTATGCCTATTCGGATCTCGGCAGGACCGTGATCTACAATACCGGGGGGGCAAGCTCCGTCACGTACCGGAAAAACGCCTACGGGGAACTGATATCCGAAACGAACCGCCTCGGGAACGTCCAAAGCTATACCTACGACGACGAGGGCGTCCGAAGGGGCCAGACCTCGTATTCGTCGAGAAAAACCTCCGTCGAGACAGACTGGAGAACCCTCACGACCGTAACGAAGTCGGGAACGCAAACCCTCTCCACCGTCGTCCGGGACTACTCAGGCCGAGTCATCCGCGCTGCGGGACCTTCCGGTACCATTCGATACCGGTACGACGCGGGGGGCCGCATGGTCAGCCAAACCGACGAGGAAGCGGGCGAAACGACCTCCTGGACCTACGACGGCGGAGGACGGCGCCTGACCATGACGAGCGGAAACCGCTCTCTGCGGTACGCCTACGGACTGGCGGGAGAACTCCAGTCAGCGACGGACAGCCTTAGGAGGCTTACCGTGTCTTTCGCCTACGACGCGGCCCTTCGCGAGGCCTCCCGGCGCTACGGAAACGGAGTCACCCAAAAAACGGACAGGGACGCGATCGGGCGAACGGTAATGATCCGCGAATTGTCCCCGACGGGCAGCCTCCTGCGGGCCGAGGCCTACCTCTACGACCCTCAGGGACGGCGGTACCTCACTGTAAACGAGTCGGGCGCCGTGACCCGTTACGAGTACGACGGTCAATCGAGGCTTTCCTCGGCGGTTTATCCCTACGGAGATGATCTCTCGCGGGCGGCAAAAAAGGAGGCGGAGGATTTGGGGCTGTCCCTTTCGACCGCCTCAGGCCGGGCGGAAACCCTTGCCTTCGCCGCGGAGGAGTACGCGGCCCTTCGCGCGCTCCTGGACGGCATGGCGCCCTTCCGATCGAACCTCCTTAAGCCGTCCTTCCAGAGATGGAGGGAAACCTACGCCTACGACGCACGGGGAAACCGATCGTCGAAGACCACGCCCTGGGGCGCCATTAACTACGCCTACGACGACGAGAACCGTCTCGTCAGGGCGGGTTCCACAAGCTTCGCCTACGACGGCGACGGAAACCTCCTTTCGGAATCAGGGTTGCGAAAATCCGCAAGCTACACCTATAATGCTTACAACAGGATGGAAACCTCTACAGTGACGCTTAAGGACAGTAAAGTACGGACCTCCACCCGTTACGGCTACGACGCCTTCGGCCGCCGCACCCTTACGCAGGACGCGGGCGGCAGCCTCATGCGCACCCTGTACGACGGCCTCTCCCTCGAGGTGATTCGCGAAAGCCCCGCGTTTGACGACGGTTCCTTCGCGGTTGGCCTAGGCAACAGCATCTCCTGGGGATCCGACGGAAGCGCCTTTGCCGGCTCCACCCGCGGCCGTTATGCCTGGATTGAGGACGAGCCTTCCGGCCGCGCGGCGCTTCCCGACGGCGAGGCGTACAGAAGGGCAGACGCCCGGTTCACGGGAGAAAGAACCCCGCTTTACGCCCGGGGCGAGAGCGTAGCCGTTTCCCGGAGCCCGGCTACCTCATCCCGGGGCGGCATCGCCTACTTCGGAAGCGACATACTCGGATCCCTCCGCTCGGTCACGGACGAAGGCGGCAGCCTTGAGACTCGCTGTGAGTACGACGCCTTCGGCTCTCCCTACGCAGGCGACTTCGCGTCCGGGGCGGGGTCCGGGTATACCGGTAAAACTTACGATCCCGTTACGGGCCTCTACGACTACGGCTTCCGCGACTATTCCCCCTCCACTGCCCGTTTCACCACGTCGGACCCCATCCGCGACGGCCGCAACTGGTTCTCCTACGTGAACAACGACCCGGTGAACTTCACAGATCCGTTCGGGTTGACGAGTAGTGATGCGCAGGCGGCAGTAAATGCTTTGGTATCAGTTGGAACTGATGTGAGAATCGATATCTATCGTAATCCAAATAGCTATTTGGTTACACAAGATCGAAATAATCCACAGAATGCTGCATTAGATGTTCTTGTAATAACAAAACAAAGTACAGGTGAACAAGTAGTAATTAATCATGTTCAAACGGTGTCGAACTACCCATTAACAAAGCCCGATGGAACTAGTGCAGGAAATAATTATGGAAATACCTTGGCAGTCGGTTCCTTTCAGCTGGAGGCTGGTGCTGCTACTTCGGTTGCCGCCGGTGGGGCACTAATTGTAGTAAATGCTAAAACTGTAGATGGAAGAACGGTAGGGACTAGTGGGACGACACCTGATTCAAATGAAAGACATCTTGAGCATTCAAATACAAATCCCGAAACAGGGCTTGATTATAATACACCTTATGGTAAGGGATGTATAATTCCTCTTTCAGGATCAGATAACACAAAAATACACAATACATTAAGTTCCATGGGCATCTCTTCGGGAACCCGAATTGATGCATCAATCCATATGATGGCCGTTCATGGTTTATAAAGAAGGTGAGAATATGAGAAAACTTCTATTAATCGTGATTTGTATCCTCGTAGGTAGTCAATTTTTTTCTTTAGATTATGCTGATCTTTATGGTAAATATTTTGATGCCGATTCAAGGAGCAGTATTGCGATAGATAAGGACTTAGTGAAATTTACGTGGGATGATAATGGTCAGTTAACGAATGAAGAGAATCCTCTAGTAGTATCTTTTGATTCCGGATATCGAATGCTCAATACCCATGATAAAAAATTCATTATTTATCATATAAATTTGAAAAATAATATTTCATTCGTTTCGTTAATGCAATCGCACATAACACAAGCAGAATGGGGGAGTCGATTTATTCTGCAATACTTTACGAATAAAAATAGTCAAATAACATCTGCTCCTGTACTATTTCCAGTTACACCAATAGAAACAAGTAGTTATGTATCTGAAGTTTGGAATAAGCAAAATATTAACTACTCGCCATTTTTTGGATTGAATGAATTCTCATTAAATAATTATCCTTGGGTCGTTGATGGAAAGAGGGACAAGAACGGGTGGATTGATTTCAGTATCCAATCAAATAAGATTTATTCGAATTTCTCGTATCTATCTGTAAATCAATTGGTGATTTGTAATGGGTATCAGTTTCCTGCACGGTTAGATTTATTTAAAAAAAATGCGCGTATAAAGAATGTGCGAATAGAATATGGTGATCAAAGCTTTGAAGCTGAATTACAAGATACACCTGATTTTCAGGTTATAGATCTTCCTAATACAATTTTGATTACTGACAAGCAAAAGGTGAGACTGATAATAGAATCAGTATATCCAGGAGAAAAGTATTCTGATATTGCATTATCAGCGATTTATTTTTGTTCGGCACGTGTCAAAGATGATTAATAAATATCAATATATTCCCTGTCCATATAATATCTGGTTAACTTGCAAGCGCCTGAAAGGCGCTTGTCCAGTTGAACCTCTTATTATATTGGCCCCGTGAAAAAGTTGATGTCGGCTTCGATGATCGCGTGGCTATCAGCTTTCACGCTGGCTGATTCCTCTTCGGTCGCGGTTTTGGCATCGTGCCAAAACCTCTAAACAGAACGAGCGTTATGCTCAGTTGCCATCCATGGCAACTGTCCGGTCGTCGCGAGCACATTCGTGCTCACTCCTCCCCGCATAACGTTCGTTCTGTTCACCTCGAGGAATCGAGATTGTTTAAATCCGGTTAGATTTTTCCGCTTTTTTCCGGTGACCTTCAGATTATATGATTAAGACTTCGAAACAGGTAGCGTTACCGGGTTTGCCCCTACCGGGGGTGACCGGACGGCCTTCGGCCCTCCGGTTTGGGTAGCGAACCCTTTACAAAGGCAATATTGAGAAGTATACTTACTATGTGGGATATCCCACCGGAGGCAATGAGATGCAAGCAGTCAAAGAATATGATGCCCGGATGGACGTAAAAAAGCGCGTAACCCTTCGGGGCGCGAAATATAGCAATTATCACGTATTGGAATACCCGAATGGTCAGATAGTTCTTGAGCCGAGGGAGTTGGTAGCGCCTTTCGAGATTTCGGCAAAAACGCTGTCGATGATGGATACCGCGATCGTGAACCTCAAGAAGGGGAAAGCCTCGAAACCGGTCGACCTGTCCGGGTTCCTGGACGAGTAGGCTCAAGGGCTGATGTTCAAGATACGGCTCGGCGTGCCCGAGATGGAAGCGCTTTGGGCCGACCTCTCCGGGAAGGCAAAAAGCGGTACCCTCGGCAAGGATGAAGAGAAGCTCTATAAAAAGATCGGGAAGGCGATGGCTTTGCTGGCAAATGATCCTCGCCATCCAGGCCTCCAGAGCCACGATATAGATGCGTTAACTCGCCGGTACGGAATGAAGGTGATGCAATCATACCTCGAGAACAAAACGAGCGGCGCGGGGCGAATCTACTGGGTATATGGCCCAGAAACCGGGGAGATTACGGTAATCGGAATTGAGCCGCATCCCGAGGACAAGAAAAAGGACGGATACGCAAAAGTTCGTCTTTCGGCGACTGGAAAAGAAGAATAGGTTTATTGATTCGCTCGAATAAGGTCATCCAGAGTTTTCAGGATGGCCTTTTGTTTTATTTCGGGGAGCTTCTCAAGTTCTTGCATTCGCCTGGTATAACGAAGGCTTGGTGCCTCGACAGGTATATCAATCGCGGTGAGTCCGAGAATCTCGTCGGCTGAAGCGCCAAGAGCAAGTGAAAAGCGAATAATCATTTCATGACTAATAAGTGATTTTCCCCGCTCGTAGTCCGACACTTGTTTCCGGGTAACGCCCATTTTTTCGGCAAGCCCTTCTTGGCTCAAGCCTATGCGTTTTCGTAATAGAGTAATTCTGTCCCCTGCGGAGGGGATCGTATCGGGGAGCGGCGGCGGTGTCATCTTCGAGGGTTTTGGCACGAAAACAGTATAAAAAGACATTGACAAAAGCACAATGAAAGTGCAATAATAATTCTAGAAAAACCTTGACGCAGTTTTCTTAACAAGCGTTTAAAGACTTAAAACCCCGCCGTTGGCGGAAAAAAAGAACCCGCACCCGGTTTACAACTTGGCGGAAGTACCGGACGCGGGCCGAACACAACGAGGAAGCCTCGTCATGACGAAAAACATTCTACCACGAAAACACGCAAATCGTCATCAGATCGAGTTCCTCCCAAGGGGACGAATATGGAGACGGTTGAAGTAACAGACCTTTACCAGGCAAGCTGGTACCTCCTTTCAGGGTGCGAAATTCTTGGCGTGGAGTGCATCAAGGCCGGGAACGGCACGAGCTGCCGAATACTGGTGCAGGGGCAAAACCTCGCGGAACTGGCCAATGCCTGGTTCGAGCGCGAGGCGGTGGTGAACCTGTGGACCTTCCGGAACGCGTATAGCGAAATCAATTCTCACGTACAGCAGGCGAAACGGAGCTACGAGATCAATCGACGCTTCAAAGGGGCAGCCCGATGACCGGCGCGGTTCCCGCCGTCTCCACGGCGAACATGGCCGAGGTCTTGTACCTCCTCGATCACGGAAACCGGATTATCGACATGGGGTTAGAGCCGACGCTCGAAGGCCTCTCTGTTTTCATGGTGCGCCTTGAAGGGGAACGCGCTTACGACGATCACTCCGAGTATCTTTCCCATCCGACATGCTCGCTTTCTCGGCTTCGCTTTGCTTTCAACGAGATCCTGAACGCGGCGGGGGGTGAGGCATGAAAACCATCACCGTTTGCCAGCGGAAGGGCGGGAATGGGAAATCGACGAGCGCGCTCAACCTTGCCCATGCCTTCGCCCTGTCGGGCCTCCGCGTCCTCCTCATCGACCTCGACGACCAGAAGAACACGACGAGCGCCATCGCCCACCGGGGCGACGTTGCGACCACTGTCGATCGCCTGCTTATTGACGATGCGGTCACGATTAACGACGCGGCCGTCTCGACCACGTGGGACGGCGTGAGCCTCGTCGCCGCCTCGGGGAATCTCTCGGGCGCAATCCGGGAATTGGACGCGGAAGTGGGGAGCCACCTCGTACTCCGTGAGAAACTCGCCGAGGCGGCTGACCGCTTCGACGTCTGCCTTATCGATACCTCTCCCTCCCTCAATATCCTCGTGGTAAACGCCCTCTGCGCGAGCCAGCATGCCTTTATCCCGCTTTCATCGCGGTACTTCTCCCTGCAGGGCCTCGGCCAGACCTTGGAGTCGACGCGGAAGGTCACGAACCGCCTTAACCCGGACTTGTCCGTCATCGGTGTCGCGTTCGTTATCCACGACGGCCGCTCCAGCCTCGCGCGGGAGGTGGTGGAGAAGGCAAAGGCAGAATACCCGGAGCTTGTGTGCGGGACGACGGTGGGCGTAAATATCAGGATCGAGGAAGCGCAGGTCGTGCGGCAGTCGATCTTCGATTACGCGCCCTTCGATCGCGGGGCCGAGCAGTACCGCGCCCTCGCCGACGAGCTCCTCGCCCGGCTCAAGCTATGAGGGGCGGGCCTATGGCGAAAACGATGCTCAAGGATTTCAGGATCGCGGGCGACGTGATTGACGCTGTGATAGATTCAACGATACCAAACTCATCGGAACGAAGTTCCGTTGAGCCACCCCCCGTAGGGGCAAAGCCTGAGGAAATCCCGGAGGAGGATTCTTTCGATATCGCGGCCGACCTCTCCGACGATTTTCGGGGCGATGACAACGACGCAGCCGACCCCGATGATACCTCGGCCTCTCTCACCTTCGAGCGGGACGGACTCTTCCACGTTTTCCGTGTCGCGGGTACGACCTACCGCCTTGGCGGCGTGAAAGCCTTGTTCGTGACGAGCCTCCGGGTGAATGTGCGGGCGTCCAACGGAAAGGTGAGCTACTACGACTCGATCGACCTTTACGCCGCCCGAGCACGCTCTTCCTTCGCCCAGGCGGTGAACCGCGCGTGGGGTGCGGAGCCGGTCAGGATCGAGCGCGACCTCGTGATGATCCTCGAATACCTCGAAAAGGAACGTGACGAGGCCCTGAGAGTCGGAACGAAAAAGGAAGCGGTGGAAATGACGGCGGCCGAACGGGAAGCCGGGCTCGAACTCCTCCGGGACCCGCGCCTTTTCGATCGCGTGGCGGCCGACCTCACGGCCCTCGGTTACGTGGGCGAGGAACTCAATAAACACCTTCTTTATCTCTGCGCGAGCTCGCGGAAGCTCGACGATCCCATCTCGGTTATCATCCTCTCGCAATCGGCTTCGGGGAAAAGTTTTCTTGTGGACTGCGTGAAACGCCTCATGCCTCCCGAGGAAGTGGTCGCCGTAACGAGCCTTTCCGACCAGGCGCTCAACTACATCGATGACCTGAGTCACAAGTTTCTCGTACTCGGCGAGGCCGTTCACGGCGAGGTGGTGGAGTACCAGATTCGTGAGATGCTTTCGGGGAAGGAGCTGTCGCGCCTCGTGACGGTGAAAGACCCCGAGTCGGGGAAGATGCAAAGCCGCGTCGTGCGCACGCCCGTGATCGTCGCGAGCGTGATGAGCGGGACCAATCACGCGATCAACCCGGAGAACTCGAGCCGCTGTTTCGTGGTGAACACCGATGAGAGCCGCGAGCAGACAGAACGGATCCAGAAGAGCCAACGGGCGAAGTATTCCCTTGAGCGAATTATGGACGGCCGCGAAGGAATCGAGCGGATCGTGAAAGCCCACCGCTCGGCCCAGCGCCTTTTGACGAAACGGAATATCGTAAACGACTTCGCCCCGCTTCTCGACTTCCCCACGTCGCTCATGAGAACACGGCGCGATCACGACCGCTTCCTCGACCTTATCGCGTGCGTCGCCTTCGTCCGCCAGTTTCAGAAGAAGGAAGAGAAAGCGGCCGAAGTGCACTTCATTCGGTGCGACCTGGAGGACTATCGCGTGGCGTATCGCATCATGGTCGAGGGCGTCCTTTCGAGTACGCGGGAAGCCAACTTCTCTACAACGAGATTCGGAAGCTCGCGCGCGCGGAAGCAACTCGGCAAGGGATCGAAGCGGAGGAAGTATCGATGACTCAGCGGCAGATACGGGAAGTGACGGGCCTCACGCATACATGGGTAAGGCAGAATATTCGACAGCTTGTTGAATACGAATACCTCACCGTAACACGCGGTGGCGGCGAACGCTCGAAGGGTTTTTACCGGCTCAAGGAAGATGCCGAAATCAGCCGCACTGACCTGTCGATGATTCCGACGCCCGAGGCGATGCGGCGGCTGATTCGTGAGAAAAAATGAAAAAGTGGGAATCTGCGCGCAAACTGCGCGCGCGCAGTTTAGGCCCTTCGAAGCCTTATAGAATAAGGGTTTCACCAAACTGCGCGCGTTCCCCGGGAGAGAAAGAGAGGGTAAAAAGAAATGGGATACGTTTTAAGCGCTCCATATGACGACATATACGATTCGTTTCTTGCGTACCAGAAGCCTCGCGTAAGCGCGCAAGGCTACGAGAAACTCGTGGACCGGACGCGCCGCGTACTCCGTTGGTTCGAGGGCGAGGATCTGTTATTGGAAGAGGTAACGATTCGGGACGCAGTGCGGTATCAGGCAAGCCTTTCTGAACTCGTTACGCGGACAGGAACGCCGGTGACGACCGGAACGGTGATCAACTACCTCAAAACCGCGCGGAGTCTTTTCGCCTGGCTTGTCGAAACGGAACGGATGAAAACGAATCCTTTTTCCGAGCTTCCCTACCCGAAAGCACCGGAACACCTTTCACGGAATGTTCTGACCGAGGCGCAGATGGGCTGCCTCCTTTCTCACCTCGCGCGCTTCGACGAGCTTCCGAACCCCGTCGCGCGAATCAGGCGCTACCGCGTGCACGTCGTCGCCGAGTTTCTCTACGCGACCGGCCTCCGGATCGCCGAGGCCGCGAGCCTTATCGACGCGAACCTCGACCTCACCTCCCGCCTCGTCTACCTTCCCGAAGGGAAGGGTGGGAAACCGCGCACGGCTTTCCTTTCAGGCTACGCAGCCGAGGTTATGGCCCGCTATCTTTCGCGTGGTCGCGAGATGGTCTTCTCGAATTACCCGCGCGATCATGGCGAAACTATCTTCGGGGTCGACAAGCACCGTATCAACGTCGTCGTCAACAAGGAGCTTCGCGAGGTCTGCGCGGAACTCGGAATCCCGACTATCACCTGTCACGGGTTCCGCCATTCCCTCGGTACGCACCTCCTCCGCGCGGGGTGCGACATGCGGCACATTCAGGCGATCCTCGGCCACGAATCCCTGTCGTCGACGCAGATTTACACGAAAGTGGACAAGGACGACCTCAAGCGAAGCCTCGATGCTTTCCATCCCCGGAAGTGGAACTATGTCGATGCCGTCGTCGTGCCAACACTCGTCGCGGGAGCCGCCGCACAATGACGGGTCGCGAATTGACCGACCTCGCGCGAAGTCTCGTCGAGGAAGAAATGACGGCCCGGAGGCTTGTTCCTCATTCGCGTGTGCTCGTCCGCGCCGCGCAAAAGGAGTTCTTTCGCTGGGTTTCCCGCCGGTATTCCGGAAACCTTGATGCGGTCGGTCGGAAGGAGCTGATCCGCTATCACGGCGTACTCGTCGCGCGGAAGTCCAAGAAGACGGGGGAGCCCTTGGCGGCGGACACGATAAACGCCCGCTTTCGCGCGGTCTCGCTGATCTTCTCCGTCCTTTACCGCTCGGGCGCGATCACGGACAATCCCGCGCATGGGCTCAAGCTTGATATCCCGAGCCCGCCGGGCTGGAAGCGGCGGCCTCTCACGAAAGAAGAGATTACCCGGTTTCTCGAAAGCATCGACCCCGTTACGAGCCAGGGCCTCAAAGACCGTACGCTCTTCGAGCTCATCTACTCCTCGGGGCTTCGCGTCGCCGAGGCGGCCGCCTTGAAGGTCGGGGATATCGACTTTGACCGTCGCGTGATGGTGGTACGCGGGAAGTTCGACCGTGACCGCGTCGTCCCGATCTCGTCGGTTGCCCACGACTTTCTCGTCCGCTACCTCGGGAAGAAAGCGGACGACGGGGACGCGTGGGTTTTCACCGGAGGCGACACCGCCTCGCGGGGGAAACACATCGCCTCGATGAGCGTGAGCGAGCGGTTCCGTACGCTTCTCAGGCGTTTCGGGATGGATAAGCCAGAAATCTCGACGCATTCGATCCGGCATTCGACGGCGACCCATCTTCTCGAAAACGGGGCGAGTATCAGGCACGTGCAGGAGCTTCTCGGCCATCACTGTATCGAAAGCACGGTCCGCTATACGCACGTGATGACCGACGCCCTGACGAGAATCTACCGGAAGTACCATCCGCGGGAACACGAGCTTTTCGAAGCGGTAGACGAGGCATATGAGGCCAGGCTCGACGCGCTCGTTGCCGGGCGGCGGAAAGGGTGATAAAATAGTGAAATGAGCTAGTCGAGCTCATGCGCGATCTTTGAAATGGGCGTTTTGGGTGAATTTGGGCATCGGAGGGGGTGCTCCCGTAAGGTTACACGGCCAGAGGGGAGATACCGGTGAACTGGGTTGATTTGTGGGGGTTGACGGCGAGCGATGCGCAGGCGACGATAAATCTTGCGGCGCAGGCGAATGCCGCGGCATTGGCAGAACAAGGTGCGGGGAATAATTATCAGGGGATGCCGTATGAAGTTCAGCAGGCGATGGGGCTGAACAATGCTCAACCTAATATTCCTTCTGGAATATTAGCTCAAAATGATCCTGCATTAAGTGGAATCGCAAATATGGCTGCTTCAGGTTGTAATTTTCGATCATGTCAGAGTGTTGCAGAACTTGAAACAGGTATTGCCTTGACAGCAGCCCAAATAGCAGATTCAGTAAAAGCTATGCAAGACTCTGGAGCATTGAAGTCAGACATGACCGTAAAGAATCCAGATGCAGTAATAAATGATGCATTTGATCGATTAGGACAGCCGGGGACTACTGCAACAGTTGGATGGGGAGGTAAGGGTGCATCTCCTGATTATGAAATATTGTGGGGAGACACACCAAATAATTCAAATAAAAAAGGAGCCGATCATGCTCGATTGGGAGATGGGAAAGGGAATCTATTGAAAGATTCTTATAATCCACCAATAAAGGGTATGACCCCAATTTATTCGAATCCAGTTTATCTACATAAATAATTATAGAGGTATTGCTGATGAAAAGATTTTTATTTTCTTTATTGATTGTTACTTTTACTACAATTTCCTGTGCTCAACATGTGAGTATGGAGAAGTACCTAACCGGTGTTTGGTATCGGGACAAAGAACCCGGATCAACCGAGACTGAACAGTTTAGTTGGGGTAAAGGGAAATATATTCCGAATTTCTCAATAGTAATGGAAATCGATTCTCAACCGCCTAGCATTTTGCTTCCAATCATAGGTGGTCCATTTGAAGTTAAAAATAGTAAATCAATCTCTCAAAATTTGTATAGAATAACTTTTTTCTTTGATCGTGGAAACTTTGATGTTTCCTATTTAGTTCATGTATCTGGGAAGGATACAATTTGGTTTGAATTGGACTCCGATGAAGAAGTTGATTTTATTCCAACAGGAGAACAAAATATTTGGTATAAGATATCAGGGCCGAAGTAATTTGTATGTGGTACGCATATCAGGTTCCCTTTTTGAAAAACCTGTCCACATAATAAGGACATAAACGGGTATGAAACCTCCTTTACGTATAATACGGCAGGTTTCCTGACCGAAAAAAGAGAACCGCAAGGGAAGACCACGAAGAACGGGTACGATGTGTGGGGCGGTTTAACCCGAACGGAATACGTTAATTCTGTCAGCGGCGCTTCGGGAAACCAGATCTGGACGAGAACGTACGATGTTTGGGGGCAATTGGTAAGCGAATCGAATAATGCCGGTCAGGTATGGTCGTTTACGTATAATGGGCGCGGTTTGACGAAATCCGTCATTGATCCTGCGGGAACGATGACAACCAACGAATGGAGTATCATCGGGCTTCTGACCTCTGAGACGAAGGTTAATGGCTCGAAAACCGAGGTGAAGAAGTGGTATTACGATGAATCGGGTTTCATGACCGGAGCCAGCGACGGATCGGTTATTACCCGGGTCAATGAAAAAGACGCAAAATACGTACCAAACGCGTGGGATCTCCCCATTACGTACGAAACTTCCGTTGGCGGAAAGTCCATGGCCGTATCCGGGTCTTTTGACAAGGGATTACGGGCGACCAGTACAACCTATCCAGACGGAACGTCGGCTACTTACGGATATGATAGCCTTGGTTCACTCAAAGAAATTCCCGGGTACGCCAAAAACGGAACCTATAACTTTATGGGTCGTCTCGTGTCCCTTGAGGCTACGAACGGAACGAAACGAACTAAAACCTGGGACCCCGTCAAAGGAACGTTAACAGGCTATGAATGGGGCGTTACCGGAAAGACGGCCCGAACCATTGGGTGGGATCTCAGGGGAAACATTACTTCCCTGGAAAAAGACGGTAACAAGAGCACGTTCTCGTATGATGGGCTTAACCGCCTCTTCTCGGAATACGACGCAGGTCCCGTTGAGACCAATACTAAAGATACCGGTGTGGGTATCTGGGGAGCCCGTGAGGGCGATGTAGCCGGTCGTAAGCCTCTGGAGACTCGCGAAACGGCATCGCTTATCAAGTTCGATTACAACGCGACGAGCGTGGGTATCAACCTGATCAATCCCCAAAAGATCAATAAGATCAGGCTCAACGACGTTTCCGCGCGGATAACCGATAGAACCGTTGAGTTATACGTGAGTGCTTCGGGCGCGGCGGGCGAATGGGCTTTAGTTCCGAACGTAACCTTTATTCCCGATTCTTCAGGCGTTACTCTCCGGCTTACCGAACCGGTAGAGGCAAAGTTTGTCAAACTGCATTCTACCTGGGATGAGAGGGACTCCGAATACGGAGTCATAGACGCCCATACGATAGCCTCTCCCTTGGGCGATTTAATCGAAGTGTGGTACACGGTCAACGGTCAGCAGGTAAACTGGACGTTCGATTCCCTCGGTAACCGGATAACCGAAAGCCGAATTCGCGGGACTCTGAAGAATACGCAGTATACGTATTACCAGAATACCAACAGGCTTAAGTCGAACGGACAGTGGTATTTCAATTACGACGCGAACGGTAATCTGGTAGCCCGCGGTACGGATGCGACTTGGAACAGCACGACGTTACGGTATGATTTCTCTCTTAGTTCGGGCGAGCTTTATCGGTATGGGTACGATCTTTCGAACCGTCTTGTATCGGTTGAAAGATCAGCTAGCGGTACGGACGGCCTTGCCTTGCTTGTTCGTTATACCTATGATATTCGTTCCCTACGGGTGATGACTGACCGGAATGGCGCGAAGAGTTGGACCCAATTTGATCCCGCAGGCGATATAATCTGGAAAGAGGATGAATCCGGTACGATAAAGTACGTTCAAGCCCTTGATCAAACCTGGGCTGAGGTTCGTACTGACGACACGGGCAACCATACCTATTTCCACCACCTTGATCACGTTGGTACCACGGAAGCTATCACCGATTCCACCGGCTATCTCGTTTGGGATGCCTCATTCGACGCCTACGGGAACACGCTCCGCCAGAATGGCTCGATTACCTTCACTCCAAGCTATACCGGAAGGGAATTGGACATAGATACGGGTCTATACTACCTCAACGCACGCTGGTATGATCCCGAGCTCGGCAGGTTCATCACCGAGGACCCGATCAGGGACGGCGAGAACTGGTACGGCTACGTGAGGAATAACCCGTTGCGATATGTGGATCCGACAGGACTGGAGCCAACTTTGGATTGGCTTCATGAAGAAGGCCTTATTCCGGATGAGGATTTTGCAAAATATAATACAAGACCAAATGGTCCACTTCAAAAAATTGCTGCTTTTGTAATGAGTGCAGCCCCTGGCTCTGGTGATGTAGGGGATATTGCAGGTGTTGCACTTGGAAAAGATATTTATACTGGAGAAGACTTGTCTGCAGGTGACAGAGTCCTAACAGCTGTAGCTGCGGCATTACCGGTTGTTAGCGGGCCAATGCTTAGAAAAGGAGCTAAGGTTCTTGCTAAAATAATACCTGATGGTTTAAATGTTTTCAGGAAAGCTGATAATGCTGTTGAAGCAGTAGAAAAAATTAGTGCCGATTTGCATCGTCCGTATATTCGTAACGGCACACGGGATGCTGTTGAATCTGCAGCCCCACGAACAGTCGATGGATTGTTTATTGATCCAAACACGGGTAAAGCAATTGAAGGGAGCTATGATTTAGGTCATAAACCGGGAAATGAATTTTGGAGAGAAAAAGCAAAAGCTCAGCAAGAAGGGCTAACACAAAAGCAATTTAATGATAGGATGAATAATCCCGATTACTATCAAATTGAAGATCCTTTTTCAAATAGAGGTCATAAATTTGAGTTGCCAAAATAGAGGTGAATATGGCAAATCAGAAGCGTATTGAACTTATCGAAGCTGTACTTGATTCGAATATCAATCAAGTGGAAGTATTAATTAGTCAGGGAACTAATCTAAATGAGCAGGATATAAATGGATATACAGCGTTACATTACGCTGCACAGAACTATCACTTAGATATTGCTAAAATTCTGCTTAAGAATCATGCTAACGTTGATATCTGTGATCAATATGGAAATACGCCTTTATTCAAGGCTGTTTTTAATTCAAAAGGGCGAGGTGAAATGATTAAATTATTACTGAGTTTTGGTGCCCAAAAGGAATTAAAAAATAATTCTGGAGTTTCCCCATACGAATTATCAAAGACTATAGCTAATTATTCAATTTCAGTTTTTTTTGAATAGTCGATAAAAGATAGCTTCTATGATTCGTACCATTGGCGAATTAAGATAGCTTCTATGGTTCGTATAAGAACTGAGTTAACTGGCTAGCGCCATCCAGCAGGAGACGCTAGCAGGTTTTCAAACCAGGTAAGCATGTCCAGTTGAACTTCTTTTTATATTGACCTTCTTCAAGAAAATCCTAACGATGCTTCAACCTGATAAACCGGGACAAGCCCGGTTTACAGGTTAAGCTGAGGTTAGGATTCTTTTTTTTCCGGTACATACTTTGCACTAAAAAGGTGACGCTTTTTATAAATCATGGTACAAACAGGCCATAAAGTACCCCGGCAAGATAAAAGGGTACGACCCGAAGTTCTAATATTTTATCCGATAAAGAGTTATTTTCAAAAATGGGTCGTACCCGAATAATTCGATATACCCAGAATTGCGTATATGCTTATGATGCCAAGAATTAAGCGGTATACCGGAAATGCTTATCCAATCGATATCAAAACGAACTGCACTAAAAAGGTGACGCTTTTAATTTTTACATTATGGTTATTTGGATGTTAATGTACCCCGGCAAGATAAAAGGGTATACCCGAGGATTTAAAATCATATATTTAAAGGACTTAAACTGATTTTCCGGTATACCCGGACTTTATAATATACCCGTGTGAGACTAATTACTTATTCCATAAATACTTGGCGGTATACCGGAAAGAAGTTTTTTCAACCGTTGAAAAAATCTCTGCACTAAAAGGGTGACGCTTATAGTATGGATATCAGGATTATTTGTTTGTAGCTGTTAAATGGGGATCGGCATGTTATTTTTTATTATTACGTTATCCTGAATTTTTAGAATATGCAGCAGGGTTTTATATTCCACAAATGTTTTTTCAACCGTTGAAAAAAGCATCACCTTTTTGGTGCAGCGTGCTCATGTTACTGGTTTGCCCGTACCGGGGGTAACCGGACGGCCTACGGCCCTCCGGTTTAGTAGTTGAATTAGACGAGTTCAAGTTTCAGTTTTTTACCCAAGACAGTCACGGCCCTGATAAGAGTCAACAGTGTAACAGATTCGTTTGCCGGATCGAGAAGACGATCGACTGCGGCCCTTGAAGTTTCAAGGCGGTTAGCAAGTTCGGTTTTCGTGATGTTTTCTTTCTTGAGTGTTGAGGCGAGCTGAATGGAAATAAGTTTCTTGACGGCGCGAGCGTTAACCTCTTCGGCGATGCCCTCTTCTTCGAGAAAATCATCGAATGACTTACTGATGGTTTTATTGGACTTCATGCTTCTGTTATAGACCATATGTATCAAAAAAGATACGAGGAGAGCTATTCAATGGGAGGAGGTTGAAGCCGCTTAGTGTAGTAGTTGCAATAGTGTAATTACAGTAGTATACTTACAATGTGAACTTCGAATGGGATGAGAAAAAGAACAAAATCAATAAAGAAAAGCACCATATCGGGTTTGAAGACGCGTTGTACGTCTTCGCGGATCCATTCGCGGTTACGCGTCGCGATGACTTCGATAGCGAGAATCGACAGCAGATTCTCGGGCAGATAAACGGCGTGTTGATGGTGTTGGTCGTCTTTACGATCCGAAAAGGCGAAACCGATGAAACGATACGGATAATCTCCGCCCGAAAGGCAACGCAGGCGGAAAGGAGGCTCTATGAAGAAGGTAACTGGTTTTAAGCCCATGGACGAAGCGGCAAAGAAACGGATCGAGGCGCTCGCGAATCTATCCGATTCCGAGGTCGATACCAGCGATATCCCCGAATGGACCAAGGACGACTTCGCCCGAGCGATCCCCTTTCATAGCCTCTACAAGCCGCGAAAAGAGCAGATAACTGCCCGGATCGACGCTGATGTACTCGCCTGGCTTAAAAGCTTCGGGAAGGGGTACCAGACGCTAATGAACGAGCTATTGCGGAAAGAAATGATGGAGTCCCAGGGTAAGCCGGGAAAGAGCGTTTTATCGACTAAGGGTTAGTCCTCGGTCTCTGCGGGTTCTTTAACACCAAGAACTTCATCGGTAGTAATTTATAAGGATGTAGCAAAACGGATGATGATATCATCCAGCAAACGAACATGATCCGTTTCGTATGCAGTGATTGCTTCGCGGGCTACCCCTATCAGGTCTGCAAGCTCTGATTGTGTGAGATCTCTTCTCTTTCTAGCCTCCTTTAAGCTCCTGGCGAGTAGCATTACCTATTCATCAATAGGATGGGGGCGATAAAAAGGGCGGGACATCCTAATGTTGGTTGACGACAATTACCATAAGGAGCCCGCCTATGAA
>QKDA01000144.1 GCA_003246765.1 Spirochaetales bacterium
CGCCGCGGCGGAACTCGACCGCGCCGGGCTTCCCCTCTTCCTGGTGCTCTGCGACCCCACCACCGGCGGGGTCACCGCGAGCTTCGCCATGCTCGGGGACATCAACATCGCCGAGCCCGGGGCCCTCATCGGCTTCGCGGGTCCGCGGGTCATCGAGGGAACCATCAAGCAGAAACTGCCCGACGGCTTCCAGCGCGCCGAATTCCAGCGGGACAAGGGCTTCGTGGACTACATCGCCCCCCGTTCGGAACAGCGTTCCCTCTTCGCGAAACTGCTCAAAGCGCACGGCTTTGCGCCGGCCGCGGCCGGCCCGGCAAAGGGAGGTAAGTGATGGCAGCCAAGAAAACCGTTTCGGCGGGGCTTGAGGAACTCAAGAAGATCGCGGCGGAGTCGGGCATCGACATTTCCGCGGAACTGGACCGCATCGCCGAGAAAATTTCCGACAACTCCAAGGAGGAGCGGGTGTGGAAGCGGGTGGAACTCCGGCCCCGGGCCCTGGATTTCATCGAGCGCATCTGCGACGACTTCATCGAGCTCCACGGGGACCGCTATTACGGCGACGACCCGGCCCTGGTGGGCGGCATCGGCTTTATCGACGGCCTGCCGGTCACCATCATCGCCAACCAGAAGGGACGGAACCTCAAGGAAACCATGGCCCGCAACGGCGGCATGGCCAACCCGGAAGGCTACCGCAAGGCCCTGCGCCTCGCACGGCAGGCGGAGAAGTTCCACCGCCCCATCATCACCCTCATCGACACCCAGGGAGCCTATCCCGGCCTCGGGGCGGAAGAGCGGGGAATCGGCGAGGCCATCGCCATGAACCTGAGGGAATTCAGCCAGCTGAAAACCCCCATCATCTGCGTCATTATCGGCGAGGGCGGCTCCGGCGGGGCCCTGGGCATCGGCGTGGGCGACAAGATCTACATGCTCGAGAACGCGGTGTACTCCGTCATCTCCCCCGAGGGCTGCGCCTCGATCCTTCTTCGGGACGCGAGCCAGGCGAAGAACGCCGCGGCCATGCTCAAGATCACCAGCGAGGACATCCTGTCCATGAAGATCTGCAACGGCATCGTCCGGGAACCCGAGGGCGGCGCCCACCTGGATCCCGCAGCCGCCGCCAAGGCCGTCAAGGAAGTCATTCTCCGGGACCTGGCGGACCTCATGACCCGCACCCCCGCGGCCCTGGTTCGCTACCGCAACCAGAAAATCCGCCGCTTCGGGCACTACACCGAGGAAGACTGAGCGAGGGGCGGCCTGAACCGCCGCTCCCTCGGCTCATTCCTGCCGCGAATACCGCCGCGGGGAGGGGATTATTCCCCCCCCGCGGCGTTTTTTATACCCCTTGTCCCGAGTTGACACCGCGGTGTTGTGGGCTTAGGCTGAGGGTATGCTGTTGTTGCATGAAAGCGGGCGCCATGAGTAAACCACGGCGTAACCGCTACATCCTCTACACGTCCTTTTTAAACGGATTCTACTGCGGAGACCTGGTATATCACCTGCGGAAGCTTTCCGTGGAACTCGATTTTGACCTCATCGTGATTCAAACCAAGGGCTTTGATGCCTTTTCCATGCCCGTCGCCCTCAACAGGGCCGACGGCGCCATCGTCTTGGCGGACTGCATAAGCCCCAGCCTGGTCAAGGAACTGGTGAGCCGCGCGATCCCGGTAGTGTCCGTGAGCTACCGCTACAGGATTCCCGGGACCGAATCGGTTTTCGTCGACAACAAGGCGGGGGTTCAGCTTGCGTTGGACCATCTGCTCTCCCTCGGGCACCGGAAGCTAGGCTTTGTCGGCGACATCAGGATAACCGACGTCGCTCAGAGATACGATGCGTATAAAGAGTTCATGGCCCTTCATGGGCTCCAGGTTTCTTCGGAGGCCCTCATCCTCGCGGGCGACACCTTTTTCCGGGGGGGATTCGAGGCTGCCGAGCGGTACCTGGAGACCCGCGGATCCTGTACCGCCCTGTTTTTCGCCACCGATTTCAACGCCCTGGGCTTCCTTGAAAGGGTTCAGGCGAAGGGCGTGCGAATTCCCGAAGATGTTGCGGTCGCGGGCTTTGACAACGTCTATCTGGGCACGGTAAAGACGCCGCCGCTGACGACGGTGGACCAGAATTTCGCCGGCCTCGCGTCCTACGCGGTCTCGAGGTTAACGAAGCGGCTCGCGGGAGAGCCCGCCCTGGAGGAGCCTACGGTTCTGCCCTGCGACTTGATTGTCCGGGGATCGACCCTCCCGGGCGCGCCGGTTCCTCCGGAAGAATCGGCAATGGTCCCTGAGTCCCTTTTCGAGGGGATGCTCTCCAATAACTACGAGGTGATTAAGTCCCTCAGCCTGAAGAGCATCGGGGAACTCGCGAACTTCACCCCCCTCTTCGGTCCCCTTGCCGCCTGGGGAGCCTATTGCGCCTCCAACGGCGACTGTCTCAGGGAATCGCTGGTGATCCAGAAGTCCTTCGCCGTCAGTTCCCCCGAAGGGGTTCTGCCGGCGGTCGGCGACGAGATCGCCCGCGCCGATTTTCCCCCGGAGGGCGTTTTTGCCACCGACGCCGGGAAGAACCGCCTGGTCTCGATCCTTCCCCTCATCGACGAGGGCGAGACCGGCGGAATCGTCGCCGTGGCGGGAAACGCCGAGACCGGTCCCGGCTACGCCACCTACAGCATGTTCGCCAATTACCTGGACCTTCTCGCCTTCGAAATAGAGCGGGAGAACCTGATCAAGACCGTCGTCGAGCGGGAACGGCTACCTCAAGGGCAAGACCCTCAAGGCCTATGCCTGGTGGTCCGCCCAGGGAGCCCAAAACTACCAGCCCGCCAACAAGGGCTGCGACTCGAACGGCTGGGTTGAGGTATGGGCCCCGCCCCGGGGCTACACCGTGTACTCCGTGGACGGGCTGTAAGCCGAGCCGGTACCGCCCCGGGGGATCGCCGAATCCGGCTTCCCTAGGGGCGTACCTCCAGCCATTCCGTGGCCGCCTCTCCCCGTTCACGCAGGGCGCTGTCGCAGTGCCCCGCGTGATACATGAGGTGCCGGACCTGCCCCAGGAGCGCGTCGGCGTTGGTAATTCCGCCGTAGGCGCCGCAGGGGGCTGCGAGCCAGGAGTCGTCCCTGCCCGCAAGGAGACGCCCCACCTGGGAACGGACCCGCCCCGCCAGGTCCCGAAGCTCTTCCTTCGCGACTGAGCCCTTGGGCGGCGCCTCGAGTTCGGGAAATACCTCCCGGTCCTTAAAGGGCTCCTCAAAGAGGGTCCCTTCCTCCCGGGTCCAATAGAGGGTTCCCGTGAGGGCGTGCAGAATCTGCTGCCAAAAGACGAACCCCCCCGCCTTTTCGTTCCACAGGGCGTCTGGACAGGCCTCAATCTCCCCTTCCACCATTCGCAGCGAAAGATCCAGCTGGGTTTCCACGATCCTTAAAAGCCCGTTCGACATTGCTCGCGCCTCCTCGTCACGGATACTCGTAAAGTTCCAGGGGGAGCCCGTCGGGATCGGCAAAGAAGACGAATTTCTTCCCCGTCTGCCCGTCTGTCCGGACCGGCTCGGTTTCGATTCCCTTCCGCCGGAGCTCCGCCGCGGCCCCTTCCACGTCGCTTACCGCGAAGGCCAGGTGCCGCAAGCCCCGAGCCTCGGGATAGCTTAGCCGTTCAGGGGCGTCGGGAAAGGAGAAGAGCTCGATCCTGCCCGCGCCGTTCACGTCCAGGTCAAGCTTCCAGGAGTTTCGCTCCGCCCGGAAGGTTTCCGCAAGGACCGTCAGCCCCAGGGTATCCACGTAAAAGGCCCGGGAGCGCCCGTAATCGGAGCAGATGAGCGCCGTATGGTGAATTCCGGAAAATATCATGCTTAGATAGTACCACATAGAGAATCGGGGTTGTATCTTTCTTGGAAATATCGGATAATAAGGTTGCTTCTTCCAATGAAGGCTCGGTTTTCAGGGAAACGTTCGTTCGATTCTTGATCCAATCCCCTCTGGCAGAAGGTCCATCGTAGATGGATCGTATTAATTAGCCGGGGCATTATCCCCGGATCAAGGATGTTTTCCATGTCAAAGAAACTTTATGTCGGCAACCTGAGCTATCAGACCACCGAAGATTCGCTCCGCCGCGCCTTCTCCGCCTACGGCGAGATCGTTTCCTGCTCCGTCATCGTGGACCGCTACACCAACCAGTCCAAGGGTTTCGGGTTCGTTGAGCTCGCCGACGACGGTTCCGCCGTTACCGCCATTGAGGAAATGAACGGCCAGTCCCTCGACGGACGCCAGATTCGCGTGAACGAGGCCAATGACAAGCCCCGCACCGACCGCGGAAACGGCGGCGGCTACCGCCCCCAGCGCTGGTAATGCTTCGCCCTTAAGGCGATTTATGGAAGGCCGCCTCATCAAAGGCGGCCTTTTTATTTGGTTAGCATCCCCAAGGAGGATTCGTGAGAGTAAACTATTCCGCCGACAAACGACGCCGCGAGCTCGCGGCAAAGCAGAAGAAGGAAGAGAAGGCCCAGAAGATGGCCGAACGGAAGGCCCTGAAGGCCCAGTATCCCGACGGTATCCCTCCGGAACTTTTGGAAAACGGCGATACCGGTTTTAACGAAGACGCCGAGGACTCTGAGGGCACCTCCGATCCCGACGCCTCCCGGTGAGGCTTTTTTCGGCGGACTGCGAAGCCCTGCTCGTCTCCAGGCCGAACCGCTTTCTCATGACCGCTGAACTGCTGGACGACTCGGGATCCCCCACGGGAAAAATCGTAGACTGCCATTGCCCGAACCCAGGCAGGCTCCTGGAATTCCTCCTGCCCGGTACGAGGCTTATCCTTGAAAGGCGCGGCACCCCCGATTCCCCGCCCCGCGCGTCGCCGCGGACGCGCGCGCCCGGCGGAGGCGCCAAAACCCGGTTCACCGCCGCGGCGCTCTACCATCGGGGCGCCGTAGTCCCCCTGTATGCCGCCCGGGCCAACGCCGCCGCCCGGGAGCTCGCCATACCCGGAGTCCCGGGCATTCCCGGCATCGTCCCGGAACTTGCGGAACTGCGTTCCGAGGTTACCCTGGGCCGCTCCCGCCTCGATTTTCTCGCCCTAGACCGCTCGGGCACCCGTCACCTCATCGAGGTAAAGGCCTGCTCCCTGGTGGAGGCGGGGCTGGCCATGTTTCCCGACGCCCCCTCGGACCGGGCGGTAAAGCACCTGGAAGAACTGGCCGCCCTCGCCGCCGAGGGCTTTGAATCCCATGTGCTCTTCGTCGTGGTTCACGGAAATCCCGAGGCCTTCGCTCCCAATGCCCATACGGACCCCGCCTTCGCGGCGGCCCTGGCGCGCCTTGCGCCGTCCCTCCGCATCCATGCGGCCCTGCTTCGCTGTTCCCCCGACGGGGAGGCGGAACTCCTCCGGACGGATCTCCCCGTGAACCTCTCCTCGGGCCGCCTGGCGGCGGAAAACCGGGGAAGTTATCTCGTCGCCCTGGAAATTCCCGTCCCCTGCGCGGCTTCCCCGGGGGCCGTCACCGGTAATCCCCCCGTCGCGGAGATCGGCGCCCTGGGGACCGTAGAGTTCAAGCCGGGCTGGTACGTATACTGCGGCTCCGCCCAAAAGAACCTATCCTCCCGCCTTGCCCGGCACTGCCTGCGGGTACGAAAGAAAAAACGCTGGCATCTGGATTATCTCACGCCCCTCGCCGCGAAGATCGTTCCCCTTCCCATCCTCTCGGGAGAAAACCTGGAGTGCGCCCTTGCCCTCTCCCTCCGGGAGATCGGCGGAACGCCGGTTCCCTCCTTTGGCTCCAGCGACTGTTCATGCGCTTCCCACCTCTATCATTTTCCCGAACCGCCCCTGAAAAACCGGGCCTTTCTGGATCTGCTCTTCCGCTTCCGGGCCCAGGAGCTTCGGAAGGGTTAATTCACGTCGAAGGTCAGGATAAGCGGGAAATGGTCCGAAATGCGTTCCGTGTCGCCCCGCCGAACCCGGAATTCAGAGGGCTCGACGCCGTCGGAAACGAAAAAGTAATCCAGTATCCTGTCGGGACCCGGGCTTATGTTGGGAAAATGGGTCA
Organism: Spirochaetales bacterium; assembly: GCA_003246765.1. Taxonomy (GTDB): domain Bacteria; phylum Spirochaetota; class Spirochaetia; order Treponematales; family Treponemataceae; genus Teretinema. The sequence continues at coordinate 6,029 of QKDA01000144.1, forward strand.
GGTATGACCGCCAGTCGCTTCCGTCCGCCTGTTCCGGGGTAGGGTAGCCCTTGAATTCGGCGTAAAGCCTGCCAATCTCGCTTTCCCTCTGGAACATGGGCTTTTCTTCTTCGGGCAGCCGGCCGTAGGAAAGCCCCGGCGGAAGCAGGTTAAAGTCCCCTCCGATCACGAAGGCCCCTCCCTCCGATGCCTTAGCCCGAAGGAGATTCAGCACGTAGTCCACCTGCCTTTCCATGGTATCCGAACCCTGGGCGAAGGCGTCCATGTGGACGCTCATGAGGGAGAGTTCCTTTCCGCCTTGAACCGGGAGCACCGCTTCCAGCACCGCCCTCTTGAAGTTGAGTTCCCTCGTGACGGGATCGTTGGGCATCAGGGGCAGCTGATAGCGGCGGGCCTCGGCTATCCGGTATTTGGAGACGATGGCGAGCTTCATGCCCACGCTCCCCATAAGCTGCGGCAGGGGGACGAAGGCTGCCTTCCAATACCAGGCGGAAGTCCAGTAGGCGTACTCGCCGGGAAGGCTTTCAACGAGCCGCGCGAGCTGGTTTTCGTACCCCGTGCTTACGTGATTCTCGTGGAGTTCCTGCAGGACGATAACGTCGGGGTTCTCGCTCTCGATGACCCGGAGAACCTCTTTCCATGTCGCTTCTATCTCTGCCCGGGAGGGCTTGGCGTCCGGTCCGGATCCGTCCCACTCGTCGTACCAGAACACGCGGTTCTTTCCCGCCATGTACTGAAGGTTCCAGTCGAGTACCTTAAGGGTTTGGCCCGAGCGCAGTTCCCGGCCGAGCGATCCCTCTTCCCCTGGGGCGTAACGGCTGAAGACCCTTTCGGCCTGGACCGGTTTCGGGTGGTAGGTTCCGAGCCAAAACAAGGCGAAAAGCGCGAGAATAAGGGCCGCAGCCCCCAGGGCAATCGATAAAATCCTTTTTTTGCGGATGCTCTCATGCCCATAGAGTCTCAGTCAGGAGTCCCGCCCTGTCAAGTCCGGCGGGAACCGGCGGGCGGCCGTTGGCATTCACGCGGGAAGTCTCCTATACTTAACGCATACTCCGGAGGCGCCCCATGAAGAAATTCCCTCCTCTCCTGTTTTTACCCTTGATTCTGCTATCCGCGGCCCTGACCGCCGCGGAGCCCGAGGACCTGACCTATATCACCGAGGATTACGCCCCCTCGAACTACCTGGAAAAGGGAAAGCTCACGGGTATAGCCGTGGAGCTGCTGAAGGCGATATGGGGGGAGATGGGGGTGGCGGAACAGCCCATTCAGGTTTTGCCCTGGGCTCGGGGCTATGCCAGGATACAGAAAGAAGACAACTGCGTCCTTTTCGCCATGACCCGGAGCGCCTCCCGGGAGGCACTCTTCCGGTGGGTGGGGCCCATTTACCGAGGCAACTATACGCTATATTCCTCCTCGTCCGCTCCCGTTGCCCTCTCGAGCCTCGAAGAGGCCAAGAAATACCGTATCGGGGTCATTCGGGGGGATTTCTCGGAAAAGGACCTCCTTAACCGGGGTTTTCCGCCCTCCGCCCTGGTTCCGGTGGATACGGTGGAACAGTTGATCCGGCTTTTGGAGATCCGCCGGGTGGACCTCCTGTATCTCTACGACGACACCCTCCGGGTTTTCGCCCCCATGGGGGGTACCAGGTCGGGCGACTATCACAGCTCCTTGGTGGTCTCCGCCAACGTCATGTACTACGCCTTCAGCCGTTCCACGGAAGATTCCCTGATCGCCCGTTTTCAGGGAGCCCTCGACCGGATTGACGCCGAGCGCCGGGCCATCGTTCTCCGGTACGGGGGAACCCCGTAAGCCTGCGGCGTATCCCGACTTTTAACGCAATTCTAACGAAACCCTGACGAATCCGTAACGCCTGGCCGGTAGATTCGACGGCATGAACACATTTTCGGTTTCGGACATGGATTTTTGGTACGGCCCCCACAAAGCCCTGGAAGGCATCAAGATCGACGTGGAAGCGAACGCGATCACGGCCCTCATCGGCCCCTCGGGCTGCGGAAAGTCGACCTTCCTGAGGTCCCTGAACCGCATGAACGACACGATCCCCGGGACCCGGGTGGAGGGAAACCTCCTGTACAAGGGGCTCGACATCTACCGGGACTACGACGTGCTGGACCTCAGGAGCCAGGTGGGCATGGTCTTCCAGAAGCCGAATCCCTTTCCCATGAGCGTCTACGACAACATCGCCTACGGCCCCCGCATCCATAATTCCCGAATGCCCAAAGCCGACCTGGACGTTCTGGTGGAGGAAAGCCTCAGGAACGCCTCCCTGTGGGAAGAGGTGAAGGACCGGCTCCACAAGAGCGCCCTCGGGCTTTCGGGCGGCCAGCAGCAGCGCCTCTGCATCGCCCGAACCCTGGCGGTGAAGCCCGAGGTTATCCTCATGGACGAGCCTACCAGCGCCCTGGACCCCATCTCCACGGCCCACATAGAGGAGCTGTGCTATACTCTCAAGAAGGATTACACCATCATCATCGTGACCCACAACATGCAGCAGGCCTCCCGCATCTCCGACCGCACGGCCTTCTTCATGATCAACGAGGACCGTTGCGGCTACCTGGTGGAATCCGGGGAGACGAGGCAGATATTCTACAATCCTCGGGACAAAAAAACCGAGGCCTATATCTCGGGCCGTTTCGGCTGAGTTGAGGGGAGGGGAGAAGAACCATGCAGCAGACCCATTTTCAGGAAAAGCTTTCCGCCTACTACCAGAACATCATGTACATGGGAACCACGGTGGAACAGTTTCTCATAGACGTGATAGACGCCTACGGGGCGAACGATCCCGAGCGGGCCAAGTCCCTCATCGACGTGGACCAGAAGGTCGACGCCCAGCAGGTAGCCCTCGAGCAGGAGAGCGTCATGCTCCTCCTCCTGCAGGCTCCCGTGGCGGGGGACCTCCGGAAGATCGTCACCTCCATCAAGATCGTGGCGAACCTGGAGCGCATCGGCGACTACGCTGTGCACCTCGCGAAATTCGCCGTGAAGGGCGACCGGAGCCTCTTCCCGCAGTTCGTTCCCCGGATCGCGGAAATGGCCAAGCGGGCTTCCCTCATGATTCGGGAGTCCCTCACCGCCTACATCAAGGACGACGAGGACCTGGCCATGGCCACCGCCCGGCAGGACGACGAGATCGACGCCATGAAAAAGGCGATCATCGCGGACCTCATCATGCTCCAGCCCAAGAACGAGGCGGAGATGAAGCAGATATACCGCTACATCTCCATCTGCAAGGACCTCGAGCGCCTTGGCGACCATATAACCACCATCTGCGAGTGGGTTATCTTTACCGTGAAGGGCGAGATCGTGGACTTGAACCGGACGGCCAAGGCCGAGTAAAGGCGGAAACCCTCCCGCGTGCCGGGGCGTCTGCCCCATCGAGCGGGGCTTGAGGTTACCTCAGCGACCGCGGCACCCTGGTAGCAGAGGTGGCCGCCGCGAGTCCCGCCTCTCGCTTGCCGGGGTCGGCGACCCGGGCAATCCAACGGGGGGCCGCCGCGACCCGGGTGCGCAGGACGCAGGGATGGTGATGGCTCACCCATGCCCTCTCCTCCCCGGTTTCGGGATTGACCAGGCGGTAGTCCCCGTCCCTGACCGAGGCATCGTCGGGGCCGATGTATTCCAGGGGATCCCCCGCGTCGAACCGGTTCATCGCGTAAAACTCGAAATCCCTGAAGCCCTCCGGGGTAGCAGGCCCGGTAAGTTCCGGCCCCAGGGTTCCCGCCAGGAGCCAGGGCGAAAAGGTTTCTCCCCGGGTGGTCTCGTTGGCGGTCTCGGGGGAAAGATAAAAGCCGGTGGTAAACTTCCGGTGGGCTACCTTTTCTATTTCCGCGACGAAGGGCCCGTCGGACCCCGGCGGAATGCGCCCTTCCATCGCGTCCAGGCGCTTTCGGTAAGCCCTGGTCACCACTGCGGCGTAATGGACGCTCTTCATCCTCCCCTCTATCTTGAGGGAATCCACCCCGGCCCTTTTCATCTCCGAAAGATAGTCGATCATGCACAGGTCCTTGGAGGAAAAAAGGGCGGTGAAATCGTCGCCCTCGATGACGGGATAGTATTCCCCGGGCCTCGCGCGCTCTTCCACGGCGAGTTCCGCCTCTCCCTCCCCGGAAAGCGCCGCCCGCCAGTCCCAGCGGCAGGTATGGCTGCAGTTGCCCGAGTTGGCGCTTCGCCCCGAAAGGTAGGCGCTCATGAGGCAGCGGCCGGAATAGGCGATGCACATGGCCCCGTGGGCGAAGGCCTCGAGCTCGAGCTCCGGCGCCGCGTCCTTGATTCTCCTGATCTCGTCGAGTCCCGTTTCCCGCCCCAGCACTACCCGCTTGAAACCGAGGGAGCGGTAGAATTTCGCCGCTTCCGAGTTGATGCAGTTCGCCTGGGTGCTCAGGTGAAGGGAGACCTCCGGGAACTCCCTGGCTAGGAGGGGGAGCAGGCCCAGGTCCTGGATAATGAAGGCGTCCAGGGGGTAGCGGCGAAAGTAGTCGAGTTCGGCGCGGAGGGCGTCGATTTCCCGGTCGTGAAAGGCGATGTTGAGGGCGCAAAAAAGGCGTTTGGGCTTGCCGCGGGCCGCGTACTCGTCCTTGAGGGCTCGCACGGCGAGGTATTCCTCCCCGTGAAAGTTGTCCGCCTTGGCCCTCAGGGAAAAGCGCTTGAGCCCTACGTAGGCCGCGTCGGCCCCGTATTCCCAGGCGTAGGCGAGCTTTTCGGCGTTCCCCGCGGGGGCCACAAGTTCCATTAGCGGCTGCCCCTGCGGATCCAGGTTCCCAAGTCCCTCACCGCGAGGTGCGCCTCGGGGGTGATGGCGTCGGCGGCCTGAAAAAGGTGCCACATTCCCTTTCGTACGTCGAGCACGGCCTCGCCCCCCGCGGCGGTCACCCGGGCGGCGAGGGCCTTCGCGTCGTCCAGGAGAATTTCCCGCTCCCCGCACTGCACGTAAAGCCGCGGGAAGAGGGTGTAGTCGCCGTGGATGGGGGATACCAGGGGATTCGCGAAGTTGTCCTGATAGGTGTAGAGGGTTGCGAGCTGGGTGAAGGTCTCCCGGGTGAACAGGGGATCCTGGCTTTTACGCCGGGAGAAACTCTCGGTGGCGCAGGCGAGGTCTACCCAGGGGGAAAGGACCGCCACCGCCCCCGGAAGGGGAGCCTTGTATTTTTGGGCGTAGTGGATCAGTGAAATCGCCAGGTTGGCCCCGGCTCCGTCCCCCGCGAAGACGATGTCCGACGGGGCCGTTCCCTCCCTGAGGAGGTAACGGTAGGCGCCAAAGAGGTCCTCCAGGGCGGTGGGAAAGGGGTATTCCGGGGCGAGACGGTATTCGGGCAGCAGAAGACGGCAGGCACCCTCATGCGCCAGGGAGGCGCAAAGGTTCCGGGAGGCCTTTCTGGAGCCGGCGATAAAGCCGCCGCCGTGGGCGTAAAGGATGATGCGGCTGCCGATGGCCAGTTCCGGAACGAGGTAGTCCGCGGTTACGGATCCTGCCTCCACCTCCCGGCAGTCCATGCGGTTGGGGAGCGAGGCGGAACCGAAGGCCTCGTCCCAGGCGGCCCGGTGCGTCTTGACGGGGGTTTTCTGGCTGTATACGGCCCGGCGGTAGGTCCGGGAGGCTTCGCGCAGGGCGCGGGAATCGGAATACGACATGGTGACGGGCAGTATAGCACGCGGGGGGCCCTTCGTGAATGCCCGGGGAAACCTAGAAGCGGATGTCCATGATGGTAATGTCGTCCGGCTGCATGGCGTCTCCCATCCATCCCTCGATCGCCTTCTTGTAGATCCCCGCGGCCTCGTCCTTCCCCTTGCCGTAGGTAGAGGCGATGAGGCTCCGGGTCCGCTCGTCCTCGTAGCGCTCCCCGTCGGGGGTAACCATGTCCGCGAGTCCGTCGGTATAGAGCACGATGCGCAGCCCCTTGACGATGGGCAGCTCGAAGCCGCCTCCCTTATCCTCCCCTATAATGCCCATCCCGAGGGGCGGGAGGTTGGCGTTCATCGTTTTCCCCGAGATCTTCCCCCCCTCGGCGGGAATGAAGATATACACCGGGGTATGGCCGCAGTTTTGGATATAAACGGTCTGCTTTTCCGCGTCCACGTAGCAGATGGCCGCGGTTATGAACATCTCGCTGGGGGTCATGGTCTGGATATAGGAGTCCATCATGGCCGAGATGTCACCCCCGAATATGCCCTCGGGCTCGAATTGGTCCAGGGCGCTGAAAAAGGAGCCGATGGCCATGGTGGAAAGGGAGGCCGCCACGTTCTTGCCCGAAACGTCGAAGCAGCCGACCATGTGCCTGACCCCGTCGGAGAAGGAAAAGTCCTTGTAGAAGTCGCCGCCGACCTCGTTGGCCATCCGGTTCCAGGTGTGAACCGTATAGGGGGGCTTGCACTTCTTTACCTGGGGTTCCAGGAGGTGCTGCTGGACCATGCGGGCCTTGGCCATGTCCCGGGCCCGGATCTCGGTAATTCGGGAAAGCATCTCGTGGAGCCCCACGATGCCGAAAAAGCTCTTGCGGAAGTATACGGCGAAAAAGCGGACCCCCTTCTCGTTGCTCAGGTTCATGGCCTTTTCGATGTTTTTCTCTATGTAGTCGTCCGCCCTGAGGGAGAGCAGGGGGGTGTCGATGTAGGAGTCGAGGTCCTTTTGCCAAAAGCGGTCCCAGGCGGACTTGTTCATCTTTTCCACGTGGCTTTTTTCCAGGATGCCGATGAGGGTGCCGTTGCGCTCTATGGGAACCGCGTGCATGGAGGGGTTATCCTCGAAAAATCCCATCACGTACTCGATGGAGGAGCTTACGTCGACGGTCTCGGTCTGAAGGGTTATGGACCCCACCTGCCGGTATCCGAATTCTTCCTGAAGGTTGGGCTTGTCGCTTAACTGTTCGATATGGATCATGCGGAAAGTATGAAAGCCTTTTGTACGGTAGTCAAACAAAAAATCACACTATTCTCCCTTTTGTCGGGGATTACGAAAAACGTAGCAAATAGCTTGAAATGCTACGAAAAACTGCTAGTATTTAGGGAGCCGGACCGTTCGGCGGGAGGTTTGTATGCTCATTGGCTGTCCCAAGGAAATAAAAAAGCATGAATACCGCGCGGGAATGACTCCGTCCTGCGTGAAGTCCTTTGTTCTCGGGGGGCACCGGGTATTGGTGGAGCGGGGCGCCGGGGAGGGCTCGGGCTTCCAGGACTCCGAATACGCCGCCGCCGGGGCGGAACTCACCGACGCACCGCGGGCCTGGTCCGCGGATATGGTTATCAAGGTAAAGGAACCGCTCCGCTCCGAATACGGCTATTTCAGGAAAGAGCTTATCCTCTACACCTACCTTCACCTGGCCGCCGACGGGGACCTCACCCGGGCCCTGCTCGAGTCGGGGACGAGCGCCGTAGCCTACGAGACCATGCGTACCCCCGACGGCCGGCTTCCCTGCCTCGCCCCCATGAGCGAGATCGCCGGCAGGCTCTCGGTACAGGAAGGGGCGAAGTATCTCGAGCGGCCCTTCGGGGGGCGGGGGGTGCTTCTCGGGGGCGTTCCGGGCACCGAAAGGGGCCGGGTCGCCGTGCTCGGGGCGGGCACCGTGGGGCTCAACGCCTGCAAGATCGCCGCGGGCATGGGGGCGGAGGTTACCGTACTGGACGTGAACCCCCAGCGGCTGGCCTACCTGGACGACCTTTTCGGGGGGCGCATCACCACCCTCTACAGCAGCGACGGCAACCTCGAGCGGATGCTCGCCGAGAGCGACCTCCTCATCGGGGCGGTGCTCGTGCCCGGCGCCAGGGCTCCCAAACTCGTCAGGCGGGAACACCTCTCCCTCATGAAGCGGGGCGCGGTAATCGTGGACGTGGCGGTGGACCAGGGGGGCTGCTTCGAGACCACCCGGGCGACCTATCACGACGACCCGGTGTATACGGTGGACGGGGTGCAGCACTACTGCGTGGCCAACATGCCCGGCGCCGTGCCCCGCACCGCCACCATGGCCCTCACCAACGCAACGGTTAAGCCCGCCCTGGAGCTTGCCCGCCGGGGACTCGCCGACGCGGTACTCTCCTCGGGGCTTCTCGCCTCGGGGCTCAACGCCCACGCCGGAATGTGCACCTGCAAGGGCGTCGCCGAGGCCTTCGGCGTCGACTACGTCGAACCGGGGGACGCCCTTGAGCGATGAGAAGGAACTGGACGAGCTCGACTGGTCCATAGTGAACGAGATGCGGCGGGAGGAGCTGACGAACAATGCCCTGGCGGAACGCCTCGGGGTCTCCGAGGGAACCGTCCGCCAGCGCCTGAAGAGGCTAAAGGACGCGAACGTGCTGCGCTTCCGCGCCCAGATCAACCCCGACGCCCTCGCCCGGCAGCAGCTGGCGGTAATCGCCGTGTCCATCGCCGAGTCCCGCCTCCTGGACGAAAAGGCCCGGCAGATCGCGGCCCTGGAGAACGTGCTTTCGGTATCCATCATGTCCGGGCAGTACGACCTCATGGCGGAGATACTGGTGGACTCGAACCGGGGCCTCGTGCGCTTCCTTACGGAAACCCTCCCCGCGGTGGAGGGCATCGTCAGGACCAAGAGTTTCCTCGCGCTCCGAAGCTATAATAAATTCGTGTAGGCCCCGGGGCCGGCTCAATAGACCGAGAGCACGTAGACCGCCAGGAGTGCCGTGAGCCTGCAGGCGTCGCTCCTGGCCTCGGCGGTCTCCGCCCCGGTTTCCCCGAGCCATTCCTCGGCCCGGTCAAGGGTCCAGGCGAACACCGCGAGCTTCGGGTCCACCCGTGCGAGCATGTCCCGCTGGGCCGCCTCGCCGAAGAGGTCCCGGAAGAGGCGCCGGGAAAAGGCTATGGTTTCCCTCAAGGCGTCCTCGTTCCGGTCTTCCTCCAGGGCGCGCCGGACCGCCTCCACCACGTTGGCCTTGTTTCCCATCCGCTTGCGCTCCCGCTCGTACACCGCCTGCATGTTGGCGGAAAA
>QKDA01000072.1 GCA_003246765.1 Spirochaetales bacterium
GATCGCCGAAAGACCGTACAGTCGGAGGCTTCCTCCCGGTCTTTCAAAGAGGCCTACGAGAGGTTTATAGCGGATCAGGAACTCCGGCTCGCCGAGGGCAAGGCGGAGATCGACCGCGTCCGGGATGAAGAACTCGCGGCTTTTCAAAAGAGAATCGAGAGCCTGCCCATGGATAGGGCTTCCTTCGAGAACTATCTCGCCTCGGTCTTCACGGGAGCGTAACCGTGGACCGAACAGGAGCGGACGCCTACGTTTATGCAAGAGCCTCTGCCCTCCTAGCTAAATCATGGATCGGGAACCGCGCCAAGCGCCTCTTTGATGCGCGCCGTCTCCAAGACCTGTGGGCTATCCTTTACGATGATCCGGTCCCTATGGTTCCCGAGGGCTTATTGGCCCTTCTTTTGGAAAGAAAATTCGAGCAAACCGTAGTAGACCAGTTTGTCGACCTCCTTTCGGCCTATGAACGGCCCGATCCCGTCTCGGCGGCCCTCCTATCCCTCTATGAATACAACAATCTCAAGTCCGAGTCCGCTGCCCTGGCCCAGGGCAAGGGCGAACGGCCCTTCATCATAAACCTGGGACCCTACAGCCTCTTTCGGCACGACGCATGGCCCGATATTGCCGGAATCACCCATTCTTCCCCCTGTTCCTGGTATAACCGCGTTCCCCGGGGTGAAGAACGCACGGACTGGGAAAACCGTCTCGACCATGAATACTACCAGAATCTTTGGTCCGCCCTCGTTTCCCTTCACGGAAGGGACCGAGCCTCCGTGGATCCGCTGATTCGGGAAGAGATAATCCTCCAGAACGTGGTGTGGGCCCTCAGGCTCAGGGTTTACTACGGTATGGATGCGGATGCCATAGAACCCTTGCTCGCGGGTTACGGCGATTCCTCGTCGGAAGACTTGAGGAATCCCGCCCGGGAGGCCCTGTCCCGGGCGCCGGACACCTGGAGCGATTGGGCCGACTGGAAATTCCGCTGGCTTCTTAATCCCGGGGAGGAAGGAATTCCCTGGAATCTCGATCCCCGCCACGCCCAGCTGTCCGCAGACCGGCGGCTGTACCGCCTTGCCAGGCTCAGTTTTCACCGTAACCCCTTTACCACGGGGACCCTGGTCGCCTTTTTCAAGGTTAAGCAGCTTGAAGAGCAGATGGTTAGAGTAGCCGCGGAGGGGCTCCGGCTCGGGGCATCAGCGGAGCAGGTCGCCGAATTGGCGGGGGAGCGGATGTAGGTGCTGAAGACAACCAAGATGCAAATGGTCGAGCTCATGATGCTCCGGCAGGACGTGGACCGGGTTCTGGAATATCTCGGGACTAAGGCGGATTTTGAGATGCGCGAGCGGACTCAAGACCGAAAGGGCGCGGAGGACGAAGGGCTTCACGCTCTCCTGTCCCGCCTCCAGACGGGCAGGGCCTTCCTCGGCCTTCCGGATCCCGATTCCTGGGAACCGGGTATCAGCCTTCCCGCGGAGGGCGAGCTGGAGGAAGCGGAATCCCTCGCGGCCCGGGTGGAGGAACTTCAGGAACGGGAGAAGACAGCCCGGGAATTCCGGGACAGGGTCGCGGACGCCCGGGACGAGGCGAAGGCTTTCGCCAATTTGAAGGTATCTTTTTCCGAACTAGATCACTTGACCTTCCTGAGTATCCGGGTAGGCCGTCTTGATCCCGCGGAACTCCCCGCCGCCCAGGCTGCCCTAGGTGACCGTGCCCTGCTCGTGCCCCTGGGCACGGAGGGATCCCGAATCCTTGCCGCATCCTCCCGCAAGGGAAGGTTTGCCCTGGATACGGAACTCAAGCGCTTCAGTTTCGTTCCCATGGAGATACCAGAAACCTTCACGGGCATACCCGACGAGATCCTCGCGGAACTCGAGCGGGAGGTATCCCGGGCGGAGACGGAACTTGCGGAGGCCGCGGAACAGCGCATGCATTTCACTGCCTCAGTCGCCCGGCAGTACGTGACAACCCTTCAGAAGGTGACCCTCGCGACCCGGGTGACCCAGGCGCGGGAAGGGCTTGAGTCTACGCGCATGGTTTACAGGGTTTCCGGCTGGATACCCGCATCGGCGTCGGGAACGCTCATGCACGAGCTCGACAATCTCACTGAGGGCAGGATCGCGATACGGGTCTGGGCACCCGACGAGGTTCCGGAGGTACGTTCGGGAACGGAAAAGGTGCCCGTACGCTTCTCTCACGGTCCCATGGTCAGGAGTTTTGAGCGTGTCATCTTCAGTTATGGGGCGCCTTTATACGGAACGGTCGACCCCACGCCTATCGTGGCCTTTTTCTTTACCCTTCTTTTCGGAATCATGTTCGGCGACGTGGGGCAGGGGCTGGTTTTCGCCCTTTTAGGCCTTGCGCTGAGCTTTGGGGGCTTCAAGGCCCTGAAAAAATGGGCTCACTTCGGTCCCGTTTTTGTCTGTATTGGCGTTTCGAGCATGGTCATGGGTCTATTGACCGGGGAGTTCTTCGCCAACGGCGAGGTGCTCGCTCCCCTTTCCCGGGCAATTACGGGCTATTTCGGCGAGCCGAGGGACCATATCCTGGAGCTTATGCCCACCCACGATTCCCTCGGCAAGCTCATGGTCTTCTTTGCCTTTACCCTCGGGGTCGGGTTCGTGCTCAACTCCATCGGCCTTATCATAAACATCGTCAACCAGTTTTCCCTCCGTCGCCCCGCCCGGGCGCTTTTCTCGAAAACCGGAGTCGCGGGGGCTTCCTTCTTTTGGTACGCGGTCTTTCTGGCCCTTCGTTTCGGCCTATCCCGAAGGGCTCCCCTGGTTTGGGAGTGGATCCTCCTGTCCCTTCCCCTTCTGGTTATCTTTATGGCGGAACCCCTGACCCGTCTTGCGGAGGGACACCGCCCGGTATTCGAGAACGGCCTATTCAGCGGTTTTATAGAGGGAGTCGTGGAGCTTCTGGAAACCTTTACCACCTACTTCTCCAATTCCGTGAGCTATCTCAGGGTCGGCGCCTTCGCGCTGTCCCATGGGGTGTTGAGCTTCATCGTCTTTACCATGACCGATCTCGTAGGCGGGAGCCTTTCCCTGGGAGGGATCGCGGTGGAGATTTTGGGCAATGGAGTCATCATCGTCCTTGAGGGGCTCATCGTGGCCATCCAGGTCGTGAGGCTTCAGTATTACGAGTTTTTCTCCAAGTTCTTCGCCGAGACGGGCAAGGAATTCAAACCCTTCAGATTTTCATATAAGGAGCATTGACATGAATCGCAAAGCACTCGGAACCGCCTCCCTTTTTCTTTTCGGCCTCGCGGGAGCCCTCTTCGCCCAGGAGTCCGCAGCCGCAGCCGCGGCGTCCACCTCGGGAATCAAGTACATCGCCGCGGCGGTAGCCGTCGGGATCGCCTGCATAGCCGGGGGCATGGCGGTAGGGCGAATCGGGGCGGCCGCTATGGGCGCCATGAGCGAAAACGCGGAGCTCTCGGGAAAGGCGCTCCCCTTCGTCGGACTCGCCGAGGGCATTTGCCTTTGGGGCTTCCTCGTGGCCCTTCTCATCATCCTGATTTAAGCCTGGATACGCTGCGCCCATGAAGTACTGGATCATTGGCGAGCGGGAGTTAGTCCTCGGTTTCGCCCTCGTCGGGGTTTCGGGAACCGTGGCAAGCAACCGCGAGGAGGCCCTCGACGCCTTTTACCGCATGACCGGCCGGGGGAATCTCCTGGCCGGCGGCACCCCGGTGGACGAAGAGGTCCCGACGGTGCTCATCCTCACCGAGGAAATCGCCTCGGCCCTTCAGGAGGAGGTTCGGGAATGGCAAATGGGCGACCGTTATCCCCTTTTGGTAGAAATACCGGGACTCCGGGGACACATGGCGGGGCGGAAGACCCTTACCGACTCGATCCGCGAAGCCATAGGAATCCATGTATAAACCCAGGTAAGGAAAAGTAAGCAATGGAAGAATTACGTTCTACGGAAATCCTCGACCGGGA
>QKDA01000015.1 GCA_003246765.1 Spirochaetales bacterium
GCTCGTCGCCGTTTCAACGTAATGAAAAATAGCAAAATACCTCGACCTTGTCAAGAGATATCCAGTTTCTTCATGATCATAGTCCTCAAGACCCGCTCCTCTTCCTTGTTAAAGCCGAGGGACACCGCCCTGTCGAGATCCTGCAGGGCTTCCGTGAACAGGGACAGATGGAAGTATGATTGAGCCCTCCTGTAATAAACGTAGGGCTGATACAGATTCAGGTCCAGCGACAGGGTATACTGGCGAATCGCCTCGTCATCCTTCCCGAGAACGCACAGTACGATACCGATGTAGTAATAAGACCGGAAGTTTTGGGGATTCTTTTCGGCGCTTTCCTTAAAATCCGCAAGGGCATGTTCATAGCGGGACTGGGCAAAATATGCCATACCCCGGTGTTTGAGCATGACGGAAAGAACCGTATCGTTGGGACTGGAGTCGATTATCTTCGTGTAAATTCGGACGGCCCTGGGCAAATCGCCCTTGTTATGGGCCTCGATGGCGTTGAGTATCATGTCGTCGATCGTTCCCTGAACATAGGGGTTCAGGTCTTCCAAGGTATCCTCTGCCAGGCCTTGGGGCGTCATGGCGGCAGAGATGTCATGATCCGTTTCGTTGTCGGCTTTTTTATAAAACTGACCCCGTCTCTGATCCAGTTCCCGATTTAGCTTATTCTGATAATCTCTGATTTCCTGGAAGATAATGTCCGCGAGGCTCAATGACGCGTTTATTGACGCCAGTTTTCTCTTGAGGGGAAGATCGAAGGGAGAAAATTCCGATTTGTAGACCAGTTCATGCTCTACTTCCGCCCACGCGTCTTGCAGGATCGTTCGCACCTGTATCTCGAAAATGAGACCCGCGGGAAGGGTCAATCCCTCCCGAATTTCCGACGGGATCGCCAGGAGAATATGGGTGGATTCATACCCGAATTCCCTAAAGGTTCTATCCGCTCCCTTTCGCTCAACCTCATAAACCATAAAGGTATCGTGAAGGATGCGCTCAACTTCCTTAAGATCTTGCAAAAAGGGGCAAATAATCCTTATTCCGATAATGTCCGAGAGTACCGGAAGATCTTCGGATTTTTCCATTCCTTCGGGCAAAATTCTTAAAAGCTTTCTGTAATAGCTGTTAAAGGACTTTATTCGACCCTTAAAGGTAGGCACCGACGATAGGCACACAGCGGATCGCAGAGTAGCCTCAAGTCGCGCAAGGACGGTTTCAAAAGAAGTTACATATCCTTCGTATTGGTGCAAGAGCCGTTCCCGGTCAGGCAACCAGGGGGCATGGGCATGATTAATGGCCATATAGAATCAGTATAACGATCTTGCTGGGGGACTGCAATCATGAAAAAAAAAACGGCCCGATCTATTAAAGACCGGACCGTTTCATGAGGGCTACACCCGATTACTGAGCGGCGGCAGATCCGCTGGAAGCGGTGAAGCCGGTCTCGGTAGCCATCTTTTCCTTCTCAAGGAAGCGAAGAACCTGAACCCCTCCGAAACGGGAGACTTCAAGCTGGCGGCGCTCATCCTCGATCTTGGTCTGGATACCCCAGAGATCTTCGTCAGCAAAATCGCGAACGGTGTTAAGAACTGCCTTATCATAGATGAGCTTCACGTCCTTGAAGTAGGCCACGAAGTCTCCGCCCATATCGGCGGCGTCACGGGTGATAAGGAAGCCGGTAAACTTCTCGAAGGGGAAGGCCGTGGGATACACCGGGTACAGCCTGATCTCGCGGGTGCGGATCTCGGAAACGTACGCGGGGTTATTCCACACGAGCTCGCGCCAACCGTCGAAGTTGAGGTAACCCATGAAATAGCGGCGCTCCTCATTGTTATGGTTCTTCAAGAGAACATACAGACCATGGGGGAAGTTCATTCCGTAGGTGTTAACGGCAATGGACTTCACTACGCCAACGTTCTTTACGACGCCGTAACCGCCTTCAAAGCGGGTCTGACCGGAGGCTTTGTCCTCGGCGGTCTGGGGCTGCACGGCACCTTCATCGCTGACCTGAGCCATTTTCTCATAGCTCGGAATCTCGAAGGAGGGATGTACAACCGCATTGGCGTTGGCATTCCAGGCAGGGAAGTTCACGCGTACGCCGAGCAGGGTCTGGCCGGCATAGTTTTTGGCATTCTGGCTGACAGGAGCCGGGATAGCCTTCGAAACGGACACGCTGGTCACATTCCGTGCAGATGAATTGAGCTCGACCTCCCAGTTCGAGAGAGCGAGAGAGGTCCGCATGAGAGCCTTTTGTTCATCCGTGAACGTTGCCCCCGCGACGGTCGAATAGTCCATGACGCTTCTTCTGTTCTGGGTCATGGCGCCATCCGGGCCGGGAAGGATGTCTGCATTGAGCAGAGAGAAATCGATCAAGATCGATTCCTCAGCGGTTGCAAACGCACCTACCGCGAGGAGTGCGACTGCTGCAAGTATGAATCTCCTTTTCATTAAAAGCTCCTTTAATGCACGAATTATAGCCCTATCAGATATTAAGTATACGGAAGAAATACCTTTTGTCAACGCATTTTTATTTTTTTGACTCCGCGTTGGCTGAGGTACCGCCGTACACCTCTACCCCATCTATATATATGTATATTCTAGCAATTTTTGCAAAATTTGTAAAAACATTTTTTAGAAAAAGATCCCTGGCGTCGGGCCACGGAATTTCCTTCTCACCGCGCTCCAGGGCCTCCGCGGAAAGGTCGATGTACGCGTCGCGTCCGCGGATAAATGCCGATTTAAGCGAGACCCTTCCGGAAAAAAGCGGATCCCGGTCCTCCTCGATGGGACCAAGGAGGAGTTCTTCCACATAACGGACGAGGCGGTCGTCGGCGGTTTTTTGCCGCGGCAGATGGCGGGCTTCGATCCTCGTCTTCTTGGTCAGGGTATCCGGGTAGTAGAAAACCGAACGGATTGCCCGGGGAGGCGCCGCGGCATGGATGAACGCGGCTGAAAGCAGCGCCGCGAAGGCGCAGAAGGCGACGATCTGGATGAGGGGATGGGTCAGGCGAATCTTTTCGCCCGTATTTCTAAGAAATCGGAATATCCTGTTCATTGAGCGGCCGTAAATCCTCGGGATCCTTCAAAATGGGAGATAAACGCGGTAAGGCCATTATAAAGCCCCCCGGCACACTTCTTCAAGTACTCCTCATCCGCTAGGAGTTTCGCTTCCCCCGGATTGCTGACGAATCCCAATTCTATGAGGACGCTGGGCATTTTAGCGTTGCGCACCACGAACCAGGATTCTTCCTTTATGCCTCTATTGCGGCTCTTTGAACCGATTTCGGCCTCCAGGGACTCGGATATGCTTTTGGCAATGAGTATGCTTTCGGTGGTGAATTCCTCTTCCAACATGGAGTTCAAGATCGGCAGAATATCGCTGGAATCGCCCTCTGCGGCGTCGATCACGGTTCTCCGGTAATCCGGCGATAGATACCAGACCTCAAACCCCGACGAGGCGGCGTTGAAGGCAGCGTTGGCGTGGATCGAGACATAGAGGATCGCCTCGGAGGGACCTGTCTTTACGCCGTTCGCCAGATCTACCCGGTCCTCAAGGGTTGGGTATGAGTCGTCGTGCCGGGTTAGCAGCACTTTTTTATCGGGATAGCGGCGTTTCAAGGACTCGTAGAGAGTTTTCGCCACCGTCAGGACAATGTCCTTTTCCCGTACGGTCTTCGTCTTTCCCCCCGAGGAATACGTCCCGATCGCCCCGGGATCCTTTCCGCCGTGGCCGGGATCTATCAGTATGGCCCCTACCTTGTAGGTGGCGGGAGGCGGAAGCGTCGAGAAGAAGAGCCGAAGCCTGTCGGCCAGCGCCGCCGTGACGATGGGTTTCAGGGACTGGGTCT
>QKDA01000019.1 GCA_003246765.1 Spirochaetales bacterium
GAAACGAGTTACGGAAAGGGCTCGGTCCAGCAGGTCATCGACCTCTTTGACAACGACCAGATGAAGCTGACCATGGCCCGATACTACACCCCCAGCGGGGCGAATATCGACAAGACGGGCATTGCCCCGGACCGGGAAGTGCTTCTGCCCGAGCTGACCGAGGCTGAGGAGAAGGCCCTGGCGGATCTTCTAAACGGTACGACCCTCGCGGATCTGGTGGCGGGGAGAAACGCCCTTTCCTCCGCCGAAGCGGACGCCATGGCGGCTAAACTCGCCAAAACCTGGCCCGTTTCCGTTCGGATTCTCAAGAAGCTCATCATGCAGGAGTTTTACCGGACCCACATAAGCCCCCTCTACGACCTGGACTACGATCTACAGCTCCAGGCGGCGGTGGATGTGCTCACGAAGGAAGACGTCCGCCGCTTGCTTGAAGCCACGAAGACGGTCCTTGAGCTTCAGGGCGGGGCATCGTCGGTAGCCTCCGTATCAAGCGAACTTCCCTGAGGCCCTTCTCCGGTGCGTCAGTTCATTTCGGATACCCTGCCTGATTCATCCGGCACCCTCATCCTCAGGGGCAGGGATTTCAGGCATCTCGTCCAGGTCCTCCGGCTGTCGGCCGGAGATGCCCTGGAGGTACGGTTCCCCGGCGGGGAGCTCCTTTCCATGACCGCCGAATCCGTGGACCGGCAGGCGAAAACCGCGGTTCTGCGCAGGGGCGGAGTGGAGCCTGAGTCTCTGGCACCGGCCCTTCCCAAGGCCGGGGCGTCCATGCCCGCGGCGGCATCGGTTCCTTCCGGCTTCCCCGAAATCCTGCTCTTTCAGTGGATACTCAAGGGGCCGAAAATGGATCAGGTTCTCAGGCAGGCCGCCGAGGCCGGGGTCAGTCTCGTGGTTCCGGTGCTCGGGGAACGGTGTCTCGCCTCCGAACGGGGCTCCGTGGGGAGGGAGAAAACCGAGCGCTGGGACAGGATCATCCGGGAGGCCCGGCAGCAAAGCGGTTCTCCCGTGGCGACCCGCGCCGCCCCGATAACCGCGCCCGAGGGAATCAAGGCGTTGTGGCAGGACGCCCTTTCGGGAAGGCCCGCCCTTCCCTTGGTTCTCACCGAGGCCCCCCTTGCGCGAAAGAGCCTCCATCAGTATCTTGGAAGCCATCCGCGCGTGATCGCCCTCGCGATCGGGCCGGAAGGCGGCATGACCCCTCGGGAACTCGACCTTCTCGGCGCCGCGGGCTTTGAGGCGGTACATTTCCGCACGAACGTCCTGAGGGCGGAAACCGCGGCCCTGTACGGAATCGCCGCGGCGCAAACCTTGCTGTTGGAGTTCGAATCGTGGCAACCAGTAGAATAGAGCTATTAAAGGTTCCCCTGGATATTGTACCCCCGGAAGAGCTTGAGTCCACGATCCTGGACCTCCTTTCCCGGAACGGTCCCCAGCACATCATGCTCGTAACCCTATGGGATCTCCTGCGCGCCCGCAGAAAGGGCGAGTACCGCACCATGGTCAAGGAAGCGGCCCTTGTACTCCCGGTATCTAAAAGCCTCGTTTCAGGCGCCCGTTTTCTCCGAAAGACCGTTCCCTACCGCTATCATCCCTTTAACTTTGTCATCGCCACCCTGACGGCCCTTGAAAACTACCGTAAATCCCTCTATCTCTTCGGCGCCCACCAGAGAAGCCTTCTTCAGGCGGAACGGAACGTCCGCAGCACCTTTCCGGGGCTTTCCGTCGTGGGGCGGTACGCGGGATATTATCATCGTTCCATGGAGCGGAACATAATGACCGCCATAGCCAAGGCTCATCCTTCCTTTTTAATCGTCGGCGACGGCGTTCCCGGCGGTGCCCGGTGGATATTCCGTAACCGCAGCCGTCTGCACAGCGGGGTTTTCCTGTGGAACGACGAGGTGATCGACGTGTTCTCCGAGCGGAGACGCCGGGTGTCCGCCGACCTGTTCGATAAAGGACTCGATTATCTCCCTCAAATCCTTAAAAACCCTTTAAGAATTTTCAGAATTTTCCAATATTTATGGTATACCACTTTGCTGCTGTTCAGCCGGATCTTCCGGAGTGCTTCCTAATCCTTGCGTCTTCCCTGGGCAGGAGAATTAAGGAAAAACATTAGCATGAAAAAGGTTCTCTATGTCCCCTCCCGCGAGTCGGACGGTCGGCGGCTTGTCTATGAAGCCCGCGGGCTGTGGTCGGTCGTGACCCCTTCGGGCTATCAAACCCTGCAGGGTCTCATAGATACCGGAAACTTCGATTTCATCCTGTTCGACATAGCCCTAAGCGGCGTTTGGGGCGCCGGCGTCCTGAGCGCCCTTACTTCCTCCGCCTCGTGTCCGCCCTTGTTCATACTCAGCCGCGAGTATTCCTTCTCTTTTCTGGAGTACTCCCGGGACGCGGGCGCTTGCGGCTATTTTCATATTCCCTATGATTTTAGGGCCCTGCGGGATAGGATAGAGCGCTTTTTCGATTTCCGGTATCCCGCGGGAGCCGACTCGGATCCCTTGGCCGCCGAACTCTTGGGCCGGAGCCCCTCGATGTACAGGCTTCGCGCCCAGATCGCGGCCCTAAAGAACGCCCTGGAACCGGTGATTATCCGCGGGGAAACGGGGTGCGGCAAGGATCTCGTCGCGCGCCTGCTCCACCGCAATTCGCCCTGCGCCTCCGGGCCCTATCGGGTTTTCAACGCGAGCTGCCTTCCTACCGGCCTTGCGGACAGCATCCTGTTCGGTACCGTTCGGGGCGCATTCACGGATTCGGTGAATACCTCGGGACTTTTCGAGCAGTCCGACGGGGGGACTCTCTTCATGGACGAGATAGGCGAGCTTGAGCCCGCCCTGCAGCCCCGGCTGCTGAGGGTGCTGGAGGACAAGATCGTTACCAGGCTGGGTTCGTCACAGGAGCGTCCCGTGGACTTCCGGCTGGTATGCGCGACCCACAGGAGCCTGGAAGATATGGTGGCCGCGGGCGGTTTTCGAGCGGATCTCTTCTATCGTATAGACATTATCAGGCTGGAAATCCCGCCCCTGCGGGAACACGCCGAAGACATAGCCCTGCTCTCCGAATCCTATCTCTCCCGGATGAAGAAGGTTCTCTCGTCAAACGCAATCGATAAGCTTCACGGGTATCATTGGCCCGGCAACGTACGTCAGCTGTTCGGATGCCTTGCGCGGGCCGCCGTGGGGAGCGACCGGGAAATCATTTATCCCGAACAGATTCGTTTTTAACCCAAGACATGCGGTGGAACAGTTTTTCAAGGCGGGTTAGCTCCCCCTCCGAAACCTGGGCCCTCGCGAGGATGCCCTCCAGAAAGAGCCGATTGTTCTCGAGACCCGGTTTCCGGTAGAGCCCCATCCGGTCAATGTCGGCGGTAATCCGCGATACCCCTTCCCCTAGCCGCTCCAGGGTAACCGGGTCGTAGCCCCTCTTGTGGGAGTCGAATTCCCGAAAGAGGGAGTAGCACACGACCTGTACCGCGTGGGAGAGATTCAGCGAGGGACAATCGGGATTTGTGGGAATATTCACCGCCAGGGAACAGCGGACGAGCTCCTCGTCGGTTAGCCCCGTTCTTTCATTGCCGAAAACGACGCCTACCCGGCCGCTGCTCCCCTTTTCGGCTGCCAGCCGGGCGAATTGCTCCGGGGTCATGCCCCAGGATTTTCGCTTTTGACCCATCCGCCGGGTAGTCCCCGCGGATACTGCGCAGTCCGATAGGGCCTGGGCGAGTCCTTCCGGGGTGGGGGGGAAGAACTGGGCCCCTTCCCACACGTCAAAGGCATGGACCGAGAGGATACGTACCCCCTCTTCGTCGTACTCTTCCCGGCGTCCTACTATTCGAAGGTCGTA
>QKDA01000120.1 GCA_003246765.1 Spirochaetales bacterium
GTACTGGCCCTGGGCAAAGCGGGCCGAAAGCCGGGCCAGGAGGGAAAAGAGCCAGCCCATGGGGATGAGGGCCCTGCCGGAAGGAAAGAAGGCCGCCGCCGACAGTGCCAGGACGAAGACGAACAGCACCGGGAGAACGTTTCTTGCGGCGTGGGAAAAGGCCTCCCTTAGCCCCAGGGCTGCCAGGGAGAATTCCTCCCTATACAGCCTGAATAGGGCCTTCTCGAATTCCGATACCGCGAAGAACGCCCCGCCCAGAAGGAGGGTTCGAGCCGACGGTTTCCCGCCCGCCGCCAGGGGCAGAATCAACAGGAATACAAGCCCTGCCGCCAGTCCCGTCAGGATGCCCCGGGCCTCCGCCAGGCCCCGGGCGGCGTCGATCATCAAGGAGCCGTCTTCCCGGGCCGCGTGGTACATGCTCTCGCCCCCCCGGCTGCCCACGTCGGTTATGAGGGCCTCCCGGTCGAAGAGAAAGGAGAAGATCCTCTCCGAAAGGAACCACTGCAGCGCGAAGGCCCCGGCGCTGGCGAGGAGCCCCGCCGAGGGAAGGAGACGGAGCGCCCAGGGGCCCGGGGCGAAGGAGACGTGAAGGGCGTACATGGCGAGGAGCGAAAGGAACATGGCCCGGGTTCCCGCGATACGCCCCCCCCGTTCGCCGCGGAAGAGGGCCGTGAGGGCGGGGGCCGCCGCCGCCGCCGCGAAGAGGGCAGCGAGGAAAGTCGGGGCGGCGAAGGGAATGCCGGGAAGAATGTCCGAAAGGACTGAGGCCGCCGCGAGGATAAAGAGGGCCGGCGGCAGGGAGGCGAGAACCCCGTGGGCCAGGGCCTGGAGAGACCCGGACGTAAGGCTATCGGCGGTGTTCATGCAGGGCCTCTCCCAGTTCCCGGAACCGCATCCATTCCCCCGCCAATTCCGCCGGGTCCCGGGGCCCGGCATAGAGCAGCCTTCCGCCGCTTCGAAGGACCGCCCGGGCGCGGGCGAAGAGTTCCCGGTCCGTGGCCAGCGCCTGGTCGTCTCCCTCGGTTCCCCCCGGGCAGAGATCGATCCGGGCAAGCTCGTCCAGTATCGTGTCGAGCCGGGATGCCCCGGGGCGGATAAAGGGCCGCCCCGTTCCCGTGGAGGCGAAACCGCATTCCTGTCCCCGCTGGGCCGCCGAACGCACCGCGGCGGCGGCGGTCTCGATTACCCGTTCCGCCCGGTCCCGGCGGAGCCTGACGGGGTAGGCCCCGGAGCGAAGGTCGCAAAAGACCATGACGGGACAGTTGAGGGAGTCCAGGAATTCGTTGGTATAGAGCTTTCCGAGCCTGGCGGCGGCCTTCCAGTTGATGCGCCTGAGCTCGTCGCCGTTTTGGTAGTCCCGAATGGAGCGAAAGAGGGTGACGTCCTCGTACCGCGGGTCCCTGAGGGTCACGGATCCCTGGGGAATCCCCCCGTTCAGGGCCAGGGGAGACTCCCTGCGGGCGGGGAGAACCATGACCGAGGCGCGGTTCTCGAGCACCCTCTCAAAGGGGAAAAGGCAGAGGGGATCGCTTCCCCTGAACCTTAAGGGGCCTACCTCGTATTCCCCCCGGGAAGAGCCTATGACGGTGTAGCGAAGGGTTACGGAGGACCGGGGAGGAATCGAGAGGAGCCAGCGGCCGTCGTCGGCCCCCGCGGCGAGGCTCCCCGGAAAGTCCGAAAGAAGGCAGGAATAGACGGGCAGGCGGGAGCGGTTCTTCGCCAGGATGACGAGCTCGAGCCGCTCGTTTCGGGGAACCCGGAGGCGGCTTACCGTGCGTTCCACCGTGACGCTGCGCCTCAGGTACCGGCTCCACAGCCATGAGAGGCCCACCAGGGCGCAGTAAAAGAGGGCCGCGGACTGAACGGGCCTGGAGGGAGAGACCAGGAAGACGATCAGGGAGACCGCGCCGAAAAGGGGTCCCGCGCCGTTCATCAGCGTTCCCGGTAGGCCGGGACCGGTACGGCGGCCGAGATCTCGGCGAGCACGCTCTCGCTCTGGTACCCCTTGGCCTGCCATTCTCCCCGGAGGATTACCCGCTTTCGGAAGGCGGGAACCAGGAGTTCCTTCACGTCCTCGGGTACCGCGTAGGAGCGGCCCCGAAGGGCCGCCAGGGCCTGTACTGCCTTATAGAGGGCGATGGAGCCCCTGGGCGATACCCCGACGGCGGCGCGGGGGTCTTTTCTCGTCGCCGCGACCAGGGCCAGAAGGTAGTCCCGCACCGCGTCGTCCACGTGGACCCCCGTTACCGCCTCGGCGCAGGCGAGGACATCCCCCGCGCCGGCCACGGGAACGAGATCGTTGAGGGGATGGTCCGTCCTGCGCTGGGCCTCGAGAATGCGCGCCTCCTCCTCCGGTTCGGGATACCCCGTGGCGAGGGCGAGCATGAAACGGTCCTTTTGGGCCTCGGGCAGGGGGAAGGTTCCCTCCGACTCTATGGGGTTCTCCGTGGCGATGAGGAAGAAGGGGCGGGGGAGGGGAAAGAGTCGGCCGTCGGCGCTGACCTGACCCTCCGCCATGGCCTCGAGAAAGGCTGACTGGGTCCTGGGGGTGGCGCGGTTTAGCTCGTCCACCAGCACGACGGAGGCATGAATGGGGCCCTTTCGGAAACGGAAACGCTGGGTTTTCGGCGAGTAGACGGAGCTGCCCGTGACGTCGGCGCTCATGAGGTCCGGGGTGCACTGTACCCGGGAGAAGGGGAGGTCCACGCTGCGGGCCAAGGCCTTGGCGAGTACGGTCTTTCCCGTGCCCGGAACGTCCTCGATGAGCACGTGGCCGCCCGAAAAAAAGGCGGCCAGGAGATATTCCAGGTTTTCCCTTCGGCCCTTGAAGACCGTTCCGATCGAGGCGATCAGGGCGTCGGCGGTCGTCTGTACCCGCTTAATGCCGTCGTTCGTAGTGTTCATGCATGACAGTATACCATGGATTGCGCCGGTCCCGGCGGTGGGGGTAACCCAGGAAGCCCTCGCCGAGGGGCTCCAGGTATCCCGCCAAACCATCATCTCCCTGTAGAGGGGAAGGCGGTGGCTGTCGCTGTCTTCGCGACGGTCATCGGCCTTGCCCTCTTCGTCATCCTCGCGGCCTCGATCCCGGCGGTCCGGTCGGTGTCGTCCACTGCACTCGCGGTGGCCACCGTGCTCGGGACCACCGCAGTCTACCGGATCGGCGCCCTGATTCTCAAGCGCCTCCCCTAAAAGTCGAACCGGAGCTCCAGGTACGCCGCGTCGGAATCCCGGGCGGCGTCGCTTCCGAACACCGTGATCTGCCTGAGGGGATCGTCCCCGCTTCGGAAGGATCCGTGGAGGGTAATGCCCGCCTTGAGGTTCCAGCCGTCCGCGAGGTTATAGGTTCCCCCCGCCGTGAAGAGCCAGTCCCGGGCGGCGAGCTCCGTGAGGAACAGGGCCTCGGGCTGCAGGGTTTCATTGAGGAGCTTGCCCTGAAGCCTGAGGGCCAGGGCCTGCTCGAGCTCGAAGCCGGCGCCCGTGAACAGCTGCGCCGCGGGGCTTGAAAGGTCGGCGTCGCTCACCTTCTCGAAATTCTGGATCCACGCGGGAGACCACGAGAGGGCCGCGGGCAGCCTGAGCGCCGCCGGGGGCAACGCCCAATTCCCCTCGGGGAATTTCGTTCTCCTTCAGCCGGAGAGGCTCAAGCAGGCCATCGACGGCTTCGGCGGTTCCTTCACCGAGTCCGCTGCCTACATTCTCTCGTACCTCGGCGAGTCGGAACGCGCTTCCCTGATCGACGCCTACTTCGGTCCCTCCGGCGCCGACTACACCCTCTCCCGCACCCACGTGGGTTCCTGCGACTTCTCCGTGGCGGGGAATTACAGCTATGCCCCCT
>QKDA01000214.1 GCA_003246765.1 Spirochaetales bacterium
AGGTCCCATTCCGCCGGAAAGGTACCGATGGCGGCGAGAATGCCGTGCCGGGCGGCGTTGCACAGGCGAAGGACCCCCTCGGGTAGGTTCCCCCCCGGCAGATTGAGCCCAGCCCCCAAACGGCGCAGTTCGGCGACTGCCTGGGCCCCCACCTTGGGGTCCTCGCACACCAGGTCCGCCAGGGCGGCCACGTACGGGGGTTCCGACCCGGGACCGGCGGGAAGGTTTCCCGTGAGCTCCCGCTCGGCGGCGGCCAACAGGAGGGCCAGCTTGCGCCTTCTTTGGCCGCTGGGAAGTTCGGCGAGCTTTCGTATGGGAATCATGGGCGGAGCCGGGGTCAGTAGGCTTGCTTGATCAGGTCGAACAGCTCGTCCCCCGAGAGGGCCCGGGGAATGTAGTTCATGATGTCCAGGGCCGCGGCGTCTTCGGCCACGGGCACGAGCTGGTCGATCGAAAGCCCCAAGTCCTTAAGCCTGGTAGGAAGCCCCGCCAGGGCCAAGCGCCTGCGGATATCCTCGATGGCGGCGCGGGCGAGCTCGCTGGCGGAAAGCCCCTCCGCGGGGACCCCGAGCATCTTCCCGATGGTGGCGATGCGGTCAACCTTGGCCCGGGAGGCGTCCTCCATGATGTAGGGAAGCATCACCGAGCAGACCAGGGAGGTGGAGGTCTTGTAGCGCGCGTTACAGGCCAGGGAGATGGCGGTGGCCACCCCCGGCGAGGCGACCGCCACGCCCATAGACGCCATGATTCCCCCTTGGGCGACGAGCATTTCCGAGGGGGTTCCCACGAGCTTCGACTGTTCCGGATCCAGGGCCAGGAGGAGCATCTCTATCGACTTTCCCAAAATGGTTTCGGAAAAGAAATTTGAGCGGGTAGAGACGTAGCCTTCCACGGCCATGGACAGGGCGTGGAAGATCATGGAAACCGCCGTGTTCGGGGCCATGTGCATGTAGAGGTTGGGATCCACGATCACCGCCTTGCACACCCCGTTCTGCATCTTCATGAGCCTGACCTGGCGGTTTCTCGCGTCGATTACCGGGGTACGGTCCGAGAACACGAAGGCGTCCCGGCAGGTGGAGGGCACCTCGATGAAGGGTAGGGGTCCCGAATAGGGCTGGGAACCCAGCAAATAATCGAAGATATCGTGGGTCTCGTTATAGAGGGAGGCGACGGCCCTGGCGATAGAGGCGGTTTTGGTCCCCCCCAGGGAAATAACGCCGTGGATATGGGCGCCCCGAGCGAGGGACAGGGCCTGTTCCAGGGTAGAGGACGTGGCCGCCGAGGGCACGTCGTCGAAAACGAGCACCGAAATTCCCTTATCCTCCAGAGACTGTACGGCCTTCTCGGGAAGATCGAATTCCTTCAGGATCGGATCGACGACCATCATGTACTTGGTACCCCAGGTCGCGGCGAGCTGACCAAGCCGGGCAAGGGTGTAGGGGCCGAGGATCACGTTGGGCGAAAGCTTAAATACGAAGTCTGCCATCAGAAGCTCCAGTATCTATAAATGTAGCATTATTTGAGATAAAAAAAAGGCGGTTCCCGGGAGGAATCCGCCATTTTTACCCACATTGACGAGGGATGCTGAAAAAAGAGGGGTAGTTACACGCCAAAAACGTCCAGAAGCCGGTCCGCGACCATGTCTACCACGGCGTCATTCACGTAGGAGGGATCCTTCATCTTCTCCATGACCTGCGCTACCCGATCGGCGCGTACGTCCGGAGCTGCTTTGGCCGCCTCCATGGCGAAATAGGCCTCGGAGAGCTCTTTCGCCTCCGAAGAGAGGGAAATAGAGTCTGACGGGGCGGTACCGCTTACCCGGTGGGCCTTTTGGGTGCTGTTTACGTTCTTCAGGGGGTCAATGCCCCCCAAGCGGTCGATTGTCATAGCCTTCCTGCCTTCATTTCTTTATCGGTCAGTCGTCCGCGGTTATTGAGCGTTTTTTTCCCGTTACGTACACGGAAAATTCGCCCAAGATCTTCTCGCGAGAGGCAAAATCGTCGCGAGCCTCGGCAACCGTCCCGGTCACGAGCTCCTCATGAAGCTTCGTGAGTTCACGCCCCACCACAACGCCCCGGTCACTTTCAATTTCGGCCAGATCCGTCAAAAGCTTGAGTATCCGGAAGGGGGATTCGTACAAAACGAAGGCATATCCCGTTTCCAGAAGCTCCCGGAGCCTCGAGCGGCGGCGGCCCGGCTTCGGCGACAGGAAGCCCTCGAAGATCACGGTCTTGTCGGAACTGCCGCACACCGAAAGGAGGCTCGCGAAGGCCGACGCCCCCGGAATGGGGACGATCTCGTGCCCCGCGGCCCTGGCGGCCCTTACGAGCACAGCCCCGGGATCGCTCAGGCCCGGGGTTCCCGCGTCGCTCGCGTAGGCGACGTTCTGTCCCTTGTCGAGGACCGCCAGCACCCGGCCGGAAGCCTCTTCCTCGTTGCGCGCCCGGCAGGAAAGCAGGGGTTTCCGTATGCCGAAATGGGTCAACAGGTGCAGGGTGTGCCGCGTGTCCTCGCAGGCGATGACGTCCACCGACTTAAAGGTCTCTAGCGCCCGATGGGTAATGTCGCCAAGGTTGCCGATGGGGGTTGCCACCACGTACAATGTTGCCACGTTATTGATGATAATCCGTTTTTCCGATTGCGACAAGGGCGAATCCGGTGCATTATACATACATGATTCCGGGACCCTTTTACATACTCTTCCTCGTATTCGTGGGCACCGCCCTCCTCGTGTTCGCCTACGGCCTTTTCACCACCGCGGGGGCAAAAAAGCTCGAGCCCCTGGGCCCGGAACGGGGCAAGAGGGGCGAAAGCGGCGTATGCCCGGTGTGCGGCAGGGTTCTGAAAAACGGGGAGCAGATTAAGTCCGCGGTGTTCCCCGGCGAGGGTGAGCGGCTGGTGCACATCTTCGGGTGCCCCCACTGCCACCCCTACCCGGAAAAGGGGATCGAGCGCCTCTGCCCGGTATGCAAAAAACCGGTTTCCGCAGAAAGCTACCTCATCGCCCGCCTCTTCGAGCGCCCCCATAAAAAGAGGCACGTGCACATCCTCGGCTGCCTCTCCTGCCGTCTCCCGAAACGAAAGTAAGGCTCCCTCCCAAAATCTCCCATTTTTCCGTAAAGACTTTTTCCGCCCCTCCGATACTCAAGGTACGCGAACTTTCCGAGGGATTACAGCTGGTCCCGAGGGGAGGGAGCTCCGTCTTCTGCGCCGGTAACGACAGGAGATCCGGTACAACATTGAAGGATCGGCAGGGATGCCGCGACCGACATAAAGGATACGTCAGTCGAAAATCGCCAAAGGAGTAGCATTATGATCATCAATCACAACCTGAGCGCAATGTTCGCCCAGAGGAGCCTCGGCGAGACCGCGGGGTCCAACCAGAAGAACATTGAAAAACTCTCATCCGGCTTGCGTATCAACCGTGCCGGAGACGATGCCTCCGGGCTCGCAGTATCCGAAAAGATGCGGAGCCAGGTTCGCGGCATGAATCAGGCGAATACCAACGCACAGAACGGTATTTCCTTTATTCAGACCACCGAAGGGTACCTCCAGGAGACCCAGGACATTCTCCAGCGCATCCGCGAACTGAGCGTGCAGTCCTCGAACGGCATTTACACCGCCGAGGACCGCATGCAGATCCAGGTCGAAGTGTCTCAGCTCGTCGCCGAGATCGACCGGATCGCCAGCCAGGCCCAGTTCAACGGAATGAACATGCTCACCGGACGTTTTGCACGGGAAACCGGAGAAAACACCGTCACCGGATCCATGTGGTTCCACATCGGCGCCAACATGGACCAGCGCACCAGAGTGTACATCGGCACGATGACCTCTTCGGCGCTCGGCGTCCGCAACATCGGGGACGAGAGGGTAATTTCCCTTTCCGCCCCGGACGACGCCAACCGCGCCATCGGGACCGTCGATCAGGCTCTCAAGCAGGTCAGCAAGCAGAGAGCCGATCTCGGCGCCTACCAGAACCGCCTTGAGTACACCATGAAGGGCCTCGCCGTCGGCGCGGAAAACCTTCAGGCCGCCGAATCGCGCATCCGCGACACCGACATGGCGAAGGAAATGGTCGACTACACCAAGAACCAGATCCTCAGCCAGGCCGGAACCGCCATGCTCGCCCAGGCGAACCAGTCTACCCAAGGCGTCTTGAGTCTCCTAAAGTAAGACTCGCGCGTGGACGGAAGAGGCCGATTCCCGGCGTCAAACCCGGCTCCCCAAGAGCCGGAAGGCTGGGAATCGGCCCTTTTTTTTGATATAACGGAACGATCATGCAGGAAACAGAAGAGGCCGCCCTGGGCATTTTGAGGGAGGAGTACCCCTCCTTGAGCCTGACCGGCGATACCGACATAGAACGCTATTTCGAGCTGCGCAAAATGGGCCGCCAGGCCGACGCCCTGGCCGTCTACGACGGTAAGCTCCGTAAAAAATACCCCGACGACGGCCGGCGGGCGGAACTGCTTCGCTCCTGGCGCTCCCGGGACCCCCGATTCTCAAGCCTCCTCGAGGCCAACGTGAGGGAACTTGCCGCCCGGTCGGTCCGCAGAACCGTCCTCACCATCGACTTTCTCACCCGGGACATAGATTCCGTGAACATGGGCGACGCCTACGCGGTCATCAAGCTCGCGGAAGGGCTTCTTTCCGCCATTCCCGGGGACCGTTACGCGGCCATCTCCTTCACGGAGCGCTACGCGCGCCTGGCGAGAACCCTCTCCCACAAGGAAGAGGCCATGGAGCGGGCGGCGGAGCTTATCCGCCTTTACGTAACCGACACCATCGAGTCGGTGCTGGAATTCCGCAAGCTCGCCGAGGAGCGCAGGGCCGTTAACGAGCGGGAACGGCACCGACGCCAGCGGAGGGTCGGACTCGACCTCTCCAGAATCACCTTCAGTCCCGAGGACCTCCGCCGAATCCTCATTCCCGAGGGAATAACGGGAACCGAGGACACCGTGATCGCCTACTGCATGAAGTACTGGAACCTCACCGGCGACCCGGCCTTCGAAAAAACCGTGCTCCTCTACAGCCGTAAGTACAAGACCAGGCACTTCGAGATATTCAGCGCCATCAAGAACGGCCGCGAACACGGCTGGAAGGACGAGGAGATACTCAACGCGGTTCTGGCGAACGTGGTTACAGGGTACTACTACAGCATCTCCGGGGATCTTTATCTCCAGCGGACCTGGGCGAGGTATAAGCCCTCCGCCGGTACGGCGGCGCCAACCCTCCCGGCAGCGGCGCCCCTTTCCGTCCCGGGGCGGCAGGCCGCCGGCACTAGCGGAGTCGAGGGCAAGGCAGGGAAAGCCCCTTCCCGGGGCAGACCCAAAAAAACGGGAAAACCCGCCCGGTCCCGAGCCAGGGAAAAGGCCCGGGAGAGAAAAATACTCAAAAACACAGCGAGCGCCGCGGCCCGCAGGACGGCTCCTTCCGCGAGCAGGGCATCGGTTCCGGCGGCCCGGTACGCCTCGTCTTCGTCCCGGCTGGCCTCAACTTTAAAGGCTAAACCCTTCGCCCCCAATTCGGTGGCCGACATGATCCGCAAGGAAACGGGAAAAACCTACACCGTATACAAGGATTTGTTTTTTAGGGGCATCAGGCCCTCGATCCGGGACGCGCTGGGGGCTTCCGCGAACCACCGGTCCAATCCCTTCAGCTCGAGGCAAAACGAGGCGGAGGAGATCGTTTTCGGCTTTTTATCGGAGCATTTCAACAACCCCTACCTGAATTGGGAAGAAAGCGAGGAACGCCGTCGCCTGGAGAATTTGGGCTACAGCCTTCCCCGGCTGGAGCCGATCATCGCGGCTTGGGTCAAGACGAACCGCTAAAAGCTTACCCGCCCCCTCAGGCTTCGCGAGAGGGTGAGGCGGTCGGCGTATTCCAGGTCGCCCCCGACGGGCAGGCCGGAAGCCAGCCTCGTGACCGCCACGTCCAGGGGCTTGAGGATACGCTGCACGTAGAGCGCCGTGGTATCCCCCTCCACCGTGGGGTTCGTCGCGAGAATGACCTCCCGGACGGAACCTTCCTGCACCCGGCTTACCAGGGACGATAGCCTTAGCTGGTCGGGCCCTATGCCCTCCAAGGGCGCGATTACCCCCCCGAGCACGTGAAAGAGCCCGTTGAATTCCCGCACCGCCTCGATAGTCTGCACGTCCTGGGGCTGTTCCACCACGCAGATGATCGAACGGTCCCTTCCGGGATCGGAGCATACCTGACAGAGGTCTTCCTCGGAATAGGAGCCGCACACCGAGCAGGGCCTGATTCGGTCGTGGAGCACCGTAAGGTCGTGGGCGAGCCGCTCGCAGGCGGAGGGATCGCCGCGCAGGAGGAAATGGGCCATCCGGGAAGCGCTCTTCTTTCCCACCCCCGGAAGCCGGGAAAGGGACTCGATGAGATCGTCGAGGGCGGTCATGCGAGGGGAAGGTTTCCAGCCAAGGGGCCGAGCCTTTCCTTGAGAAGCTCCTTTACCCGTTCCGAAGCGTCCGCATGGGCCGCCACGATAAGGTCCTGAAGCATCCTCACGTCCCGGGGATCCACCGCAATGGGGTCAATCTCCATGGCCAACAGCTCAAACCGGCCGTTCAGGGTGGCCTTGACGATGCCGCCCCCGGAGGAACCCGTAACCCGAAGGGTAGCGAGCTCTTCCTGTACCCTCGAGAACTGATCCTGCAGGTTTTTGGCGTTTTTTAGGATATCAAAGGGATTCACGTTCATCTTTGTCTCCGTCTTTAAAGTATGGTGCCGCGGAACATTTGCCGCACGAGTTCCACCCCCGGGGGCACTTCCCCGTCTCCGGCGTCCTCGGCCCGGGCGGCGGCGTCGACTACGATCTCCAGTTCCACCCTGCGTCCGAGGAGCCTGGAGGCCTCGGCGGAAAGCGCCTTCCTTTCCTGTTCGAGATAATTGCGGGTAAAGGGCTTGTCCACGCTGAAGCGCACGGTTTGCCCGCAGTCGGTCCAGTCGAAGCCCTGGCGGATTCCCGTGGCCACCATGTTTTTCGTGCTCTGAAAGGCGGCCACCAGCGAGTCCTGGAGCTCGGCGAAGGGAATGCCCGGAACGGCGGGATCCAAGGGACTGTCCCCCGGTTCCTGGGGGGAATCCGGCAGCGCTGGTTCCGGGTCAGCAAACGAGGGCTTCGGGCTTGTCGAAGCCGGGGCCGGTACCTCATCGGGGGCAGCATCCCGCCCGATGCCCGGGACTGACGCCGATGCCGATGCCGCTGTCGATACCGGCTCCGGTGCCGGAGCGGGGGGTACCGCCAGGGGGCGGCCCATTCCCATGCGCGCCTTGAGGGCCGCGAAGGGGTCCGATACGGGAGCGTCATCCCCGGCAGGCTCAGTGTCGGGGGAGGCGTTCACGAAGGCGGGGGATTCCTCGCCCCTAACCGCCGGGATTTCCTGTTTCTGGCGGGCCGCCGGGCTGGGCTCGTCCCGGCGGTCCGCTGCAGGGAAAGGGCGGGAGTCACCCCCCCCGAGGGCCTTTCTCGCGTCGGCTATGGCCTTCTTCAGTTCGGGGGGAGACACGTAATCCGCGAGCCAGGAAAGCCTGGAAACCGCGAGCTCCAGCTCAAAGCGGGGATCGATGGAATAGCGAAGGTCCCGGAAGAGCTGAAGCGCCAGGGAGAGGGCCCGTTCAAGCTGAACCGCCGACCAGGCCTCCAGAACGCGGGAGGAATACCTTTCCGGACGCTGGCCGAGAAGGGCTTCCTGGCGAACGCCGCTTTTCACGAAAAGGAGGCTTCGGAAGTATTCCGCCAGGTCCGTCGTGAACTGCTCTACCGAAACGCCCCCCTGAAGGATTCCGTCCAGCAGGAGAAGGGCCTCGCCGCCCTTCCCGTCCACGCACAGCTCCACGAGGGGATTGATGCGGTCCACCCCGACGAGGCCGAGCTTGTCCCTAATCTTGTCAAAGCTTATGTGCCCGTCGGAAAAGGCCGCCACCTGATCGAAGAGGGTATAGGCGTCCCGGACGCTCCCGGTGGCCTCCCGGGCTATCCAATAGAGGGCCTCGTCCTCCGCCTCGATTCCGAGCTCCGCGGCCGCCTGGGCGAGGGACTCCTTGAGGAGCTCCACCGGCACCAGGCGGAAATTGAACTGCTGGCACCGGCTCTTTATGGTGGCGGGAACCTTGTGGAGTTCCGTGGTGGCGAAGATGAAGATGACGTAGGGGGGCGGTTCCTCGATGGTCTTGAGGAGGGCATTGAAGGCGCTCGTGGAGAGCATATGCACCTCGTCGATGATGTAAACCTTGTAGCGGCAGGAGTTGGGGGGAAAAAGCACCTCGTCCTTGATCTGCCTCACGTCGTTGACGCTCGTGTTGGAGGCGCCGTCTATCTCGATAACGTCGAGGCTCGCGCCCCGGGCGATCTCGGCGCAGGCGGGACACTCCCCGCAGGGGGTTCCCGTGGGCCCGGAGGCGCAATTGAGGGACTTCGCGAGGATTCGGGCGGAACTCGTCTTGCCGCAGCCCCGGGGACCCGAGAAGAGGTAGGCCGGGGCTATCTTTCCGGCCTCGATGGACTTTTGGAGGGTGGCCACGACGAAATCCTGGCCGATCATGTCCTCAAACCGGCGAGGGCGCCGCCTGGTCGCTGTTACTTCGTACGCCATAGGGGCTAGGATACCATAAAAAGGGTGGCGGTGAAAGGGCGGACGGAGGGGGAAAAGATGGGGTATACTTAGCCCCATGACACCGATTATACGCGGGGCCCACCCCTCAGACCTGCCCTATCTTTACGGCATTTGCCTCAAAACCGCCGACTCCGGAAAGGACGCCACGGCGCTTTATTCCGACCCCTGGCTCGTGGGACAGTACTTCGCGGCCCCCTATCTCGTGCGGGATTCAAGCCTGTGCTTCGTCGCCGAGGAGGAAGGGATTCCCAAGGGATACATCGTCGCCGCCGACGACACCGAGGCCTTTGACTCGTGGCTCGACCGCTTTTGGCTCCCCCCCTTGAGGGCGCGTTACCCCCTCTCCCAAATCGAAGCCCACAAGGTAAGCGATCGGGAAAAAAATCTTTACCGGTATATCAACCGAACCGGGCCCTTCGTGACCCGGGAGAACTCCCCCTGGCTGGCGGACTACCCGGCGCACCTTCACATTGACCTCCTCCCGGATCTCCAGGGGAAGGGCTGCGGCCGACTCCTCATGGAGCGGCTCTTCGAGGCCCTCGCGGGGCGGGGATGCCCGGGGGTACACCTCGGGGTGGACGGCCAGAACCTCAACGCCGTGGGTTTTTACCGGAAGCTCGGCTTTGAGGACCTGGAAAGGCCCGAATGGGGCTTTATGCTCGGAAAGAAGATTTAAGGCCCGCGGGGCGTTTTATCCGCGGGGTTTTTTGCCCGCGAGCCCAGGAGCCTCACCCCCGCCGCCGCAAGCAAGGCCCCCGCCACCGCGAGGGGCCACAGAAGGAAGACCGCGTTCACCGCCGCGATAACCCGGTCCGCGATCCCCGCGTCTGCCGGCACCATCAGGGCGTCTATGGGGGTGCTGTAACCGCCCCTGGCCTCCAAAGCCTTGAGAGACAGGGTCATCCACAAAAAGGCGCCGTTGTAGAGGGCGTGCATGAGCATCGGAAGGACCAGGGATCCCGTCTCCAGGGCGGCCCAGCCCAGGGCGAACCCCACCGCCGCGGTTAAGGGAATGCGCGCGGGATCGGCGTGTATGACGCCGAAAAGAAGGGAGGAGACCGCCAGGGCGCGCCGCTTTCCCGTTACCTCCCGCAGGCCCGAAAGCACGAAGCCGCGAAAAAAGATCTCCTCGCACGCCGCCGGCAGCAGGCACACGGAAACGGCCGTAAACCAGGGAGGCAGGCCCAGGATAGCCCGGGTCGCGTCTCCCTGGGGCCCGATCCCCGAGGGAAGCGCCGCGAGAACGGCCGCGATCCACAGAAGCGCGAAACAGAAACAGCCCGCGATGAGCAGTAAGCCCCCTTGAAACTCCCGGGCCATCGGAAGCTGAAGGGGGAAGACCCGTCTCCCGTCCATTCCCCGGAAAAGGACATAGCCTGCGGGCACGATGCCGATGAGGGCCGTGAAAAGCAAAGGTCCCGCGTAGAGCCCCAGACGGGAAAAGAACCCGCCAAGGTAGGCGCCGCCGAAGAGAAGCAATCCGTATAAAAAAAGTATTTCGGGAATCCGGGGTACGTCCCCGGGGGGGCTATGGCGCCCAGTCGCGGGTTTCACGAATAGAAGCATACAGCAAAACGGGCCGCCCCGCAGGACGGCCCGTTAAAAAAACGGCTCAGAAGCCCAGTTTCAAGCCCAGGGAGGCCCCGAGGCCCGCCCCGGCAAAGCTCTTTACGAAGTCGTCGGACTGGCTGCCCACCTGGAAGTTCAGTTCCAGAACCCGCAGGTTAAGCATCAACCCCAGCTGTTCCTTCCATACCATGTCCTCATAGTTAGTGGACAGGGTAACGGCGAAGATGTTGAGGAGGTCGAGCTTGGCCTTGAGCCCCACGTCGACGTATACGTTGGCGTAGACCCCGAGGTCGAGGTTCGGTTCCAGGGAAACCAGGGGATTCCCGAAGGGGGTATACACCGCGTTGAAGCCGAACTTGAAGGGCCGGTACACGCTGATGGCCTTCGTGTCGGAGGTGAAGGAGCTGTCCTCGTCCGAGTTCATGGCATCGTTGATATTGTCCATGTTCCCCAACAGGTCGTCCATGTTGAAGGTGTAGGTTGCCTGAAGCCGGGTGCGGTCCGAGAGCCGGGCCGGGATGAGGGGCAGGTGCTTGACCCGGGCACCCACGTCGAGGATGCGCGGGAAGAGCGTCATGCTCGCGGAGCCGGAGAAATCGAGACCGCTGGAGGCCACGAGCTTGTTGATTACCTCGCTGGCGCTTACCCCCTCGTCGGCGTTCTCCAGGGGAATGACGCTGTAGATCGGGATATCGGCCTTAACGTCCGCGTAGAGGGTCCCGTCGGAATTGGTCCTGAAGCTGTAGCTCGCGGTGGGCTTCTCGATATGTATTAGGGGCATGAAGAGGGCGGGCTGGAAGCGCACGTTGAGGAAGGAAATCTTGGTGCCGAAATAGCCCCCCGCCTCCACGAAGACGTCGCCGAGGATATTGAGGTCCCCGGTGTAGGTCTTGTTGAGGGAGTTTCCGTCCGCGGCGAGCTCGAAGAAGCTCTTGGGAACGCTGGAGGAACCGAAGGTTTCGGTGTTGAGGAAGAAGCCGAGCTTGAACCTCGGGCCGAAGTTGAGGTTCGTGAAGTTGCTCGTGTTCAACCCCAGGTTGAAGGTGAGGCCGTTGTCGCCCAGGTCCGTCGCCATCTGGTTCAGGTCAATCACGATGGTGTCGGTGAAGATGTCCCCGAGCCCGAAGTAGCTGTTGCTTCCGTTCACCCCGACGCTCAGGCCCGTCTCGACGAACCGGTCCGGGATACGCGCGGTCAGGAGGGCGGCGGCGGAGAGCAGGGCAAGTAAGGTTATGGTCTTTTTCATCGTTTTCTCCTCGCCTTAAAAATCGACCGTCTGATCGACTTCGGTAGCCACGCGGGCCGTCATGCTAAGAATCTCAAGGGACTTAGTTCCATCCGCCTGACGGTTGAGATCAATGCTCGTGGCCCCCCCGGAAGGCACGATCCTGATGGCCTCGAAGGTGAAGGGGCTCGTCTTCATCGCCTGAATATTCTCATAGGTCAACCCAAGGGGAACCATTTGTACCGTTTCCCCGCTGTCGATGGAAAAGGTCGCATCGAAGCCGTTGGAGCCCAAAAGATGGAAGTCCCCGGACACACCGGTGCGATTGACCATCTCCATGTTCAAGCCCATCGACAGGAGAGAATCCAACCCCTTTTCAAGGTTTTCGTCCACTTCACCGGGGTCGCGTCCGAACATATCATCCGCGGAACCCGAATCACCGGCAATAAACTTGGTCAGGTTGATATCGGCACCCTCTGCTGGAATGGAAAGGCTCAAGGGAAGGATAAGCACGAGGTCCACGCTGACAATGGCATCGGAGTCCAAATCGTTGTAACCCAGGGTTACGCTGTTGGCCGCAATGTCATAACTAAGGCGCATATCCTTCGGCTTGGTATTGAAGACATCCGTAAGGGCCGTAGAAATGTCCAGGCTCGGGGTGGGAAGCGGTGTGTCCGCGCCTTGGCGGTCATCGTACAAGGTACCGTCAGGCAGGACAGGGCGAGACGCGAAGACCAATGAAGCGGGATTAGCGTCTGCCGTATCGAGCGGATTTTGGAGGTACACCGAGTCTTCCAACAGGCTGATGGGCTCTACCGTATCCGTCGGGTCGGGATAATGGTAAATAGCCTGCATTACTCCCTGCAAATCGACCTGCTGCGTGGCGGTTGCGCTCTTTCCTCCGATATAGAGCCGAGCCCCGATCTCGCTGAAACTCAAGCCTTCCCCGAGGTAATCCGTGAGCATGCTCAAGTCTATGGGATCCGCGGCAGCTTCGGGATACTCGCCGGTAAAGTTCTGCGAGGGGGTGATGACGGCGTCATACCAGTCGGACACCACCGAAACGTCGTTTACGGAGAACGCGTAGGAACTGCCGGGCACGAGGTTTTGGAGGGTAAACTCGCCGGAATTATAGCCCGGGGGCAGAACGGTTATCGAGAAGTCGATACCAAGGGGTCCTAACCCTTGAGGATCGAAGGGATAGTCATTGGTCGGAACATTACGGCCGTCTCCGGCGTCGTTCACGACTTCCACGTCCGCCGCGGTACTGCTTCCGGCGAGAGTCCCGTCTTGGTTCGTAATCCCGAAGGCAACGGAATTAACCCTGAGGGTAAAATCGTTTCCCGCAGGCAAGCCGTTGGTGTAATTAAGGCTCAGGCCAACCTTGTCGAAGCGAATCAGGTCTACCCATTTATAGAGCGCCGAATCCGTGGT
This sequence comes from Spirochaetales bacterium, assembly GCA_003246765.1. Lineage (GTDB taxonomy): Bacteria > Spirochaetota > Spirochaetia > Treponematales > Treponemataceae > Teretinema. The sequence continues at coordinate 12,859 of QKDA01000214.1, forward strand.
GACAGGCTCATTGAAAGTTTGGGCCGAGCCGAACTCGGAAAAGCCCGAGAGGGTTATTGAGGAGAAGAGGGATATGTCGGAAGCCACCGACCAGTCCACGGGGATCGCGGCGGAACCAAGCCCGGTGGCAGCGGTTCCCGCGGGGCCGCCGGTCACGTACACCATTCCGCTTACCGAAATGGGGTTGTCATCGAGGGTTGTTCCATTAAGGGGAATAACCAGCTTATTGTCCGTCAAGCCCTCGAGAGAAACGCCCGTCTGGTTATAGATGTCCACGCCGTTCTGCGAGATCCTGAGATCCAGTGAACGATCCAAACCGGTAATGTTGGAGGGAAGGGGAGAAACCACGAGGTTGATCTGCCCGGTACCGATCGTGGCCTCCACGAAGTTCGTGGTATCCCCAAGGCTCAAAGCGGGCGGGGAGATCGCGAGGGTCTCATTGACGGAAAAGCCCGTAGCCGCAGAAATGGTGCAGTTCGTGAAGGCGGGCGTAACCGTAAGGGTTTGTAAGTTGGGAGGGGTACCCCCCGACGTGGTGGCGGTGATCTCGACCTTGATCTGGTTAGGAAGCGTCACGCCCGTGAGGGGAACAGAAATGACCCCGGACGCCTTCGCGTTCGCCGAGCCCGTACTCGAGGCAATAAGCGAATCATCCGAGGCTTTCAGTAACGCAACCCCGGTTATCACGAGGGTATAGTTAGCCGGGGCTGTATCGGGAACCGAGAAGGTAATGTCAAGGCTGCCGGAGCCGAAGGTAACCGTGGAGAAACCGGAAAGGCTGATGGTGGGGGCGGGAATAATGGCTGACCCAGAGGCTCCTAATTCAGGAGCCGAAGCGGTTACCGAACCCACGGCGCTCAGGTTGTTTTGGAAAACCGAGGCAATATCAAGACTCATCGAATTCCCTTCGGTAAATCCAACCGCTGGTACGGCGACGGTCTGATTCTGCAGGTTCACGCTCAGGGATCCGGAAATATCGAGGTTGCCGAGATACTCCGACATGCTGATGGGCATTTCCATCACCTTCATGTGCATTAAAAACTTCTGCACCTCCGGTTCCGTTGAGTCGATGTAGTCGTAGACCTTCATCTGGGATGTGCTTCCGGAAGCGAAGGCATCGGTCACGTCGGTTACCGAGAAGTAATCCGACATCTCAAAACTCGTGCTCCCAAACGCCGCGTTTACCGTGGGGCTTGCCTTTACCCGAAGGCTCTTGGGCACCGAAAAATCGCACGACGCGAGCGTCAGGGCCGCAACCCCGAGAGCTACGCATCCTAAGGCCTTGTATTTCATAAGGACTCCTTTTC
>QKDA01000142.1 GCA_003246765.1 Spirochaetales bacterium
GCTCCTCATGGAACCGGGGACCGGTCCCGCCTTCGGCAAGCCCTGGGAGCCCTCCCCCCTCTGGCATGCCCTCCGCCGCTTCGGCGATCCCGACGGCCCCTCGCCCAAGCCCGTCATGGGCACCTGCGCGGGGCTCATCATGCTAGCCCGGCCCTGCGGCGACGACCGGGTGGTTTCCCTCGGCCTTCTGCCGGCAACGGTGGAGCGGAACGCCTACGGAAGGCAGAACGAGTCCTTTGTGGAGGGGATCGAACTCCGGGAGGGAAGTCCCGGAGAAGCGGGCCGGAAGCCCTTTCGGGCGGTTTTCATCCGGGCCCCGAGGATTCGCGGGCTCGGGGAAGGGGTGGAGGTTCTCGCCTCCGCCCGGGGTCACGGCCTCGAAGAGCCGGTGATGGTGCGCTACCGCAATATCCTGGGCCTTACCTTCCACCCGGAGCTGGAACCTGAAGACCCGAGGATACACCGGTACTTTTTGGGGATGGGGCGAAATTCCTGACCCTGGGACGCCCGAGAAGGTAACCCTGCATGTACCGGATGCCCATGCCCAGGAGGATGTCCCTGATCTCTGCCGTCTCGACCCATTCGGCGACTACCTGCTTTCCCGTCTTGTCGCAGAAGGATACGAGCCCCGCGATCGGGTCCCTCCGTTCGGGGTCGTCCGCCAGGGACGCCACCAGGGAACCCTCTATCTTGACCAGGGAAATGGGGAGCCCCACCAGCTGGGTGAGGTTCGCGTAGCCCGAACCGAAATCGTCAATGGCGATCTCGATGCCCAGGGCGCTTACCGCGGTGATAAAATCCCGGCATTCCGGCGACTCGATCTTGATATCGGAAACCTCGAGGAGTTCCAGCACGAGCTTTTCCCGCACGCCGGCGAGCGCCGGGCCCGCGAGCCTTTCGGCCAAACGCCCCCGCCGGATATCGGAATACGCGATATTGACGGACACCCGGGAGCCGGTCTCGCGAATCATGGCAAGCGCCTCCTCCAGCACGATGTCCGTGATCATCTCGTCCAGGCCGGAGGATTCGGCGGTCTTGAGAAAGGGGTATACCGACCTCGCGATCCCTGCCTCGTCCAACACCCTGAAGAGGGCCTCGTAATAGAGGATCTTGCCCTCGACGACGTCAACGATCGGCTGAAACAGCACCGAATACCACCCCGTCTCCAGGGCCTGCCTGAGGGTGTCGAATTCCACCGCCGGCGCCGGCGGGGAGTCCAGGGCGCAATCGTCCCGGCTATAGGCGAAGTACCGCAGGTTCCGGCCGATGGCCAGCTGCAGCGCCAGAAAGGCCCGCGACGCCAGCGCCCCCGAGTCCCAGGCCTCGAAGGTTCCCGGGGAGGCCCCCCCGAGCCTGATGTCGGGCTTTAAAAGGTATCCGTCGAAATCGAAGAGGAACGAGGAGAAGACCCCATGAACCTCCCGCAGGCAGTCGCCGCAGGTCCCCCCCGGGAGGCTAACCAGGCACCCGATCTCGTATTCGTCGAACCTGAAGGGGAGTATCCGGCAGTCTTTTGAGCCCGACAGGTGCTTCATGAGGCCGCGCAGGTTTCGGTCGATGGCGGCTCTGCCCCAAAAGGATCGCATCTCCTCCTGATGCTTGATGCGGGCGAGAACAACGAAGGAATCGCGGGACGCGGGCGTCATGTGATCAAACATCACGCGGTTCGGGAAGCCCGTGGCGGAGTCGTAGAGGCTTTCCTGAATCAAGGCGGAGTTATACGCCTCGTTCTGGGCGTCGATAAAATAGGCGATCATGGAAATTACCCCGTAGGTTACGAGGGAGACCAACGCTTCCCTGGGGGAAAGGGAGACCGTCATGGGCGGGAGAACACCGGAAGTCGACAGGAACGCCAGCAGAGAACCGGAGGCCGCGAGGTGGGCATGCCACGCCAGGGCCTTCCGGCGGCCCAGGAGCAGGGTCGCCAGGAAGGGGTACACGAAAAAGATGAGGATATAGACGCTACGGGTGTTCGGAAGAAAGAGGCATACCAAAAACCCGCACAACCCCGTCAACACCACCCCGTAGGAGGTCAGGACGACCCTCCTAAACCGGATAAACGCGTAGAGCAGCGCCAGCAGGAACGCAAACGGGAAGCCGTAATTCAGCCAATGAACCCCTCTCCCGGAAAGGAGATCGTCCAGGGTAAAGGCCGCCGGTATGAGGGAGGCCATGCCCAGGGACGTGGCGATCAGGCGGCTTTTAAAAAAGGTCGCCTTTTTAGACAGGCTTCGGTACCAGTGAGCCTCCCGATAGCCATACTCCGGCGGGAAGCGGACTACCCCGGGGGAGATTAGGATACGGTCGGCCTCGATCCGCTCCAGGAATCTCAGTAGCTTGCTCGCTAACATCCTACCATTCTACGTCCTGTTTGGCTATTTTGGCAACTAACCCCGGGACTGACGATACTCATTAAACACCCGCCTTAGAAGCTCGTAATCTTCCTCCGCGAAGGCTTCCCCGGAGGTGGCGATTCCCGTGGCGTAGTAGGTGTCGGGGTTGCCGAGACTGGGCTGAAGCTCCATGTACCTCCGCCACATCTCCCGGCTCACCATGAGGTCGTTGTCCGTGTCGATGAGCCATCGGGGGTTGCAGGCCTTGGCGATGCGGGCGCGGGCCCCCATGATGCCGAGCACGTCCGGGGAGGTCCCGTCCATGTCGTTGAGCCGGAGCATGTCCACCAGGTCCGCCAGGCGCGGGTTCGCGGTGTGGGTCACCAGGAGGGCGTCTTCCTTCACGGCCTTGAGGGGAATCCGTACTGCCTCGATGTAGGCGCGGACCAGCTCGCAGCCCCAGGCGGCGCCGTGCTGGCGTACCAGTTCCCGCCGCTCCCCCAGGGGCGGGTAATTGTCCTCGCCCCGCTCGGAGATGATGTTCCGCCTCGTGTCGAGGTAATTCCTGAAGGTTCCCCGCTCGCTCGGTATGTTTTGGGTAAAGTCGATCTTGAAGCCGTCGGCGTCGAGACAGCCTTCGTCCCCGGAGATCATCCTCCGGATTTCCTCCGCCGCGATGGCCCGGAATTCGGGACTTTCGGGATCCGCTGCGATCCTCCTCCCGTCCACGGTCATGCAGGCGTTCAGGGGAAGCCCTTCCGCCAGGATCGGCGAGTACCACAGGAGCACCTTCCGTCCCAGTCGGTGCTGCCCGTCTATAAAGCCCCGCATGTCGGCCCAGCGCAGGGGGTTCGGCTTTCCCCGGGCGGACTCCTCCGCCCAAAAGCAGTCGATCACCACGATGCCGGGATTAACGCCCTTTTCCCCGAGAACGGCGAGGTTTTTCCGGTAAAACTGTTCCGTGGAATAGTCACCGGCATTGATCCAGCTCCCGAGCTCGCTTCCGCCGTGCTCCTTCCGGAATTGGAGGCGCTGCTCGCCCCATCCGCAAAAAAGGGGCTCCTTCCACCAGGGAGGAACGGGACGGACGGGACGCTCGCACAGGCCCTTTTTCGCGAGGCCCTCGGTATAAAACTCCAGGGCCTCGAACTCGCCTGAATGGCCGGAAAGGTCAAAGCGAAGGGTCGGGGTCCTGAAGCTCCGGGAAACCGAGGCATGGCCCTCGTAATCCAGGGAAAATCCCGGTTCCGCGGCCCCGCCCCAGGAGAGGCTCATGAAATTCCACTGTCCCGGCGGGGCCTCTATGCCCGCGCCGAACCAGGTACGGTCAGCCCCGATCCCGTAAAAGAAGGGAGGCGGGCTGAACCATTGCTGGCAGGAGAGGCTGTCCGCCGAGGCGGGGTCCACGTGCACGA
>QKDA01000262.1 GCA_003246765.1 Spirochaetales bacterium
GGACCGCTATCGGGCGGAACCCTTCGTTTACCCCGAATACGTCCGGGGGGCGGGAAGGGATTTTTTCGGCCGGGGAGGACACACCTGGCTCACCGGGACCGCCCCCACCGTGTTCCGCTCCCTAACGGAACGGGTCATCGGGATTCGCGCGACCTGGGAGGGCTTAGCAGTAGATCCCTGCCCGGACCCGTCCTGGAAAGTCTTCTCCCTGGTCAGGGAGTTCCGGGGCGCTGTCTACCGCGTCCGTTTCTGCAATCCCGAGGGAGTTCAGTGCGGGGTAAGGGCGGTCAAAATGAACGGAACGGCCATCGAGGCGGGAACCGGGAGGGACGTCGTGCTTCCCCTCCTCGGGCGGGGCGAAGAGGCGGACTTCGAGGTTGTCATGGGCTAGGGCGGGGATCCGGAATCGGGACGACCAGGCCCAGGATCGAGTCCAGCTTTCCCCGGGAATCCGCTAGTCCCCGAAGGGTCAGGCTGATCCAAAGCACCGTGCCGTCGGAACGGAGGTTCGGTATCTCCCCGTACCACGCCCTAAGGGAAGGATCCCGCACGGCGCGCCATATTCCCATGAACCGGTCCATGTAGTAGCTGTCGGAAAAACCGAGGCGGCGGTAGAGGTCGAGCCCCGGATCGAGAATGCCCGTACCCAGCCGGGGCAGGTCCTCCGCCTCGTAGCCGTAGAGGCTCATGAAACGGGGATTCGCCTCCAGTACGGCACCCTCGCTGTCCATGAGGAATACCGGCCGGTCTACCAGGAGAAAGGCCTCAAAATAACGGTCCCGCGCCCGCTCCGCCCGGATCAGGCCCGACGCGTCCGCGCAAAAGGCGAGGTAAGTACCATCGCCAAGGGCAATGGCCTCAAGCTTCACCTGAGCCTCAGAGCCGTCCTTGCGCCTGAATACCGCCTCCCGGGCGATGCGGCCCCGGGCCTTGAGATCCTCGAAGGCCTGAAAGCCCGCGTCCATCAGGGGAGAGGGAACCACGTCCGGTATGCTGAGCCCCAGGAGTTCCTCCCGGCTGTAGCCAAGCAGCCGCGAGGCCGCGGGATTGGCCTCAAGAAAGCGGCCCTGGGAATCCGTAAAGAGGAGCGCCGCGGGATTGCTGTCGAGAATCTGAAGCTCCCTCGACTCCAGGTCCCGGAGGCGGAGCTCCCGAAGCTTGTCGTCGGTAATATCCAGGACTACCGTGTCGAAACGCAGGTAGTCGGTACGGGATGCGGTGACCCTGAGCCAACGACGGTCCTCCGCCCGGTATTCGTCGAAAACCGCGGGAGCCCCCCCAAGGGCCACGGATCCGAGGAGTCCCAGCCGGGACGCCCAGGCATCCTCGGGCCCTCCCAAAAGATCCCTCATACCCCTTCCCCGCGTCCCTTCGGATGGAAAGCCGAAGAGGCTTCCAAAAGCCCCGTTGGACTCAAGGAGAACCGCGTCCCGGTGCTCTCCCCCGGGACCCACGACCAGCCTCCATGCCGCCCAGCCGACGGGAAGGGCCGAGACGGACTTCATGAGGAAGTCACGGGTTAGTTCGGAACCGCAGGGAACGTTCACCCCTTAACTATAAGACCGCCGAAGGAAGGAACGCAAACCGTCCCTACACCTTCCAGTCCAAATCCACCGAAACGGTCCGGAACTGGGTAATGAACATCACGATGTTGATGAGCATGACCAGGGGGGCGTACACGAAGTAGTAGACGACGAACGAGAGCGGATTGAACCGGAATTTGGCAACCGCCGAAAAAACCCAGAAAAACGCCAGGGAAAGAAGAAACCCCGCCGCGGTGCTCACGATGCCCTCGGTAAGCACCGCGTGGTGGGAAAGCCAGAAAAAAATGCCCGCGGGGAACTGGAGGGGCTGGGCCAGCAGGAAGATGAGGGGATTGAAGACCGACAGACCGCTCCGCTTGAGGAAAAGAAAGACCCCCAAGGAAAGCAGGGAGGGAAGCACTATCGCCAGCAGGGTCGGGATGAGGGAAGGCTGGCGGAACACGCTCCTGACCATGTAAAGAAAATTGTCCTTGAACCAGAGCACGTTTATGAGAGTCCACCGCTTCCGCTGCTTTACCCACTCGCCCAAGTCGTTGGGCATGTCGGTCCTCACCTTCAAGGACAGGTCGTAATCGTACTTGGCGTGGAGCCTGAAGGCACGGGCGCCGAAGTCCCCGTCCTCGTGTACTACCCGCTTGAAGCCTCCCAGCCGGGCGAAAAGCTCCTTGCGCACCGCGAAAGCCGCACCGATAACCCCGGGAGATCGTTTGGCGATGGCGGAAAAAAGGAGACTCGCGATGGCGAGACCCTGGTACTCGTGGGCGATCATGGCCGACCAGGGGGACTGTACCAGTACTTCCTTGGGCATGTCCACCACGTCGAAGCGCCCGAGCTTCGCCGCGAGCCGGGAGAGGAAGGTCGGGTCGTCGGGAAGCTCGATGTCGTTGTCCAGAAAAAGGAGGGCGTCGGTTTCCAGGGGCAGGGCCGCCCGGTTGAGGGCTTCCGCCTTGCCGGTGTGGACGTCCGGGAAAACCACCGTCGCCAACCCCTCAATCTCGCCGAGGGCCCCCCTGATCGCGTCGGTCATCCCGCCGTCCACCACGGCGAAAATCTCCTTATCCGCGTAGTCGTTGCCGTACAGGGCGCGCACCATGGGAACCAGGAATTCCGGTTCCCGGTACACCGGTATCAAAACGGAAATTTTCATGCTCCCTCCCGGATTTTTCCTTTATTCGTTAAAAACTGCCGATACCAATAATGATACAGACAAAACCTAGTAGGAGTAAAAAATGATCCCCACTGGATGGAAAATCGCCGAAAACGCGGATCTCGACCGGGCCTTCGAGTTTTTCGAAACCGTCAAGGACATGACGGACCCTCCCTTCTCGACCTACCCCCACGGCCTCAAGGGAACCCTTGAAAGGCTCCTCGCCGACGGAAGGCTGCTTCTCGCCGATGCCCCGGGGGAAAAGGGGCCTCAGGTGGTCGGTCTCCTCGGGTATTTTCACGGTACCCCGCGCCTCCGCGAAGACGGGCTCTTCGACTACGTCGATCCCGAGGTGGGATACGTCTACTTCTTCGTGGTGGCCCGGGAGTGGCGAAACCCCTACAGCTACCACGCCGTGCCCTTCCTCGCCTCCTGCCTTCTCGCGGACGGCCACGAAGAGGCCCGGTTCCGCACCTACCGGGACAACAACGACCTCATAAACAAGCTCTACCGCAAGCACGGCTATTTTATCCGGGAAGAAACCAATATCCAGGGGGCGAAGGCCAATCTCTACGGGGCCAAGGTAAGGCTCTGGGTCGAGCGATTCGGCTACTACGCCGGCACCGGGGCCTAGGCTCCTAAGCCTCCCGGGTCAGCCGTTCCAGCCGCCCGATGATCTCCCGGGCCTCCTCGTTCGTGCCGCCGCAAAAGTCGCGGGTAGCCCTGAAGTTCCTGCATACGTCGGGGTACCCGGGAGCCCCGTGTATGGAACAGGTCAGTTCCGCCGTCAGGTTAACGCAGGGCACCCCCGCGGGCTTTCCGGCGGGCATTCCGGGCAGGGGCGAGGATATGGATATGACGGTACAGCAGGCGGCGCAGCCCGGGCGGCATTCCATGGCTTTCTAGAGTATGTTCCCCGCCAGCTCCGCGAGCTGGCTGCGCTCGCTCTTGACCAGATGCACGTGGGCGAACAGTTCCTGCCCCTTCATCTTGTCGATCAAATACGAAAGCCCGTTGGAACTCGAGTCCAGGTACGGCGAGTCAATTTG
>QKDA01000036.1 GCA_003246765.1 Spirochaetales bacterium
GGCGAAACGGGTTATTCCCTGCCCTCGGGTCATTCGCAGAACGCCGCGGCCTTTTGGCCCTCCCTGCTTTTGGGCGCGGGGCGCGGCGCCCTCGGGCGAAGCCCTGCGGCATCCGGGGGATCCCGCAAGATCGCCGCGGGATCCACGGCCCTGGCGGCCCTTGCGGCCCTGGCGCTTCCCCTGCTGATCGGCATGTCCCGGGTATACCTCGGGGTACACTACCCCACGGACGTTCTTTTAGGCTGGCTGCTGGGCGGGATTATCGCGGCATCGGCCATTATGGCGGAGCCCTTGGTGCGCCGGTTAGCCGCAAACGCCCCCGCCGCTTCCTCGAAGACCCTGCCCTACGCCCTGGCGGCGGGGGGAGCGGTACTCCTGAACGCCCTGGGTGGCTCCGACGGCTCCATGGGGGGAGTTTTCTTCGGCTTTGCCTCGGGCAAGGCATGGCTCGACTCGATGGAAGGAAAGGCCGGTCGCTTCAGCGCCGCCGAGGGGACCCCTTTGCGGAAGGGGGCGCGCCTCGTCCTGGGCCTCGCCGTGCTCGCGGGCCTCTACCTTGGGCTCAAGTCCCTTTTTCCGGGACCCGCGGCGCCCTCGGCCGCCCTATTCCGCTTTGTCCGCTACGGGGCCTGCGGCTTCTGGGCAGCGGGGCTCGCCCCCTTTATTTTCCTGAAGTCCGGTCTTTCACGAAGCGGTCGATAACGGCCCTGAGCTCGCTTTGGGTATCCGCGTACCTGAGCACCGCGTCGAGGTAACCCGCGGGCTCTCCCGTGTCGAGCCTGGTTCCCTCGGCCGGGCAGTAGACCACCTTGCCCCCCTCCATGAGCTTGTTCAGGGCGTAGATATGGAAGTACTCCCCGGGGGCGCGGTCAGCCTTCTCGGCGGCCTCCAAATGCAGGCGCCATCCCTCCTCCAAGAGGTCGAAGAACTCGGGGGTATACAGGTATCGCCCGATGGAAACCTCATGGCTGGGCTCGGTCCCGGGCAGGGGCTTCTCGACGATGCCCGACACGTGGCGCCCGTCGGACGCTATGGATAGCACGCCGTAGCGGGAAACGTCGCCCGGCTCCGTGAAGGATGCCATGACCGAACAGCCCGTTTCCTTCCAGGCCGAGACGAGCTGGGCCGCCAGGGGTTTCGATCCCATGTGGAGATCGTCGGGGTACGCGACCACGCAGGGTTCCTTCCCGATCCAGGGGCGTACCTGCAGGAGCGCGTGCCCGGTGCCCATCATGCTCCGCTGGCGGACGAAGGAAACGTTCGCCCGGGGCGGCTCGATGGCCGCCAGCTGGCGGGTCTTTCCCTCCCGCTCAAACACGCTTTCCAGCTCGACCTCGCGGTCGAAATAGTCTTCCAGCACCCCCTTGCGGCGGGAAGAGATTATGACGATATCGGTTATCCCCGAGGCGACGAATTCGTCCACGATAAACTGGATTGAGGGGACGTTCACGAGGGGGATCATTTCCTTCGGGATAGTCTTGGTGACGGGCAAAAACCTGGTGCCGTAGCCGGCGGCGACGATAATTCCTTTCATGGTGAGAGCAAGTGTAGCACGGGGGCCCGGGAGGCACAAGAATACTCCCGATTCTCCTTGACGTATGGACTTCCTGGCGCCCATAATGGGGGAACCCGCATACCTCCGGAGGATCTGAGCCCATGGACACCGTCATCGACTTGCTGCATCAAGGAGCCGAACGCTGGGGGGACGATCCGTACCTCGGCGAAAAACGGGAAACCGGTTACGCGGAGACCAGTTTTCTCCAGGCGGACCGGGAGTCCCTCGCCTTCGCCGCGGCCCTGGTTCTGCGGGGCATACCCAGGAAAAGCAACATCGCCATCCTCTCCGAGGGAAGAACCTCCTGGGTAATCGGCGAATTCGGCATTCTCAAGGCAGGCTGCGTGTCGGTGCCCCTCTCCACGAAGCTTTCCCCCGACGAGGTGCTCTTCCGGCTCGACCATTCGGGGGCCCGGGGGATCCTGGTATCCGAAAACTCCCTGAAGACCCTCCTCCCGGCATTGAGCAAGGCCGCCGTACGGCCCCTGGTCATCCTTATCTCCCCCAGGACGCCTAGCCTGGAGGCCCTGCTCGCGGAGGCCGGGCTCTCCGCGGGCAAGGACGCCCTGTTTTACGCGGACCTCGTCAACGAAGGGCAGCGGGGACTCGATACCCCCCCGGCGGCGGCGGGAAACGCCTTCGGCGGAAAGCCCCTGACCTACGTGATGAGGGAGATTGAAAAGTCCGTCAAGGCCGATGATCCGGTCACCATCAGCTATACCTCGGGCACCACGGGCAACCCCAAGGGCATCATGCTCTCCCACCGAAACTACGTGGACAACGCCCGGCAGGCGGTAAAGCTCATCAACGTGGAGCGGGGTTGGAAAAGCCTCATCATGCTTCCCCTGGACCACTCCTTCGCCCATACCGTGGGGATCTACATATTCCTGGAGCGGGGCCTCGCGATGTATTTCGTGGACGCCCGGGGAGGGCCGGTGGCAGCCCTCAGGAACCTTCCGAAAAACCTGCAGGAAGTGAATCCCGATTTCCTTCTCACGGTTCCCGCCCTCTCGGGAAACTTCATGAAGAAGATGACCGAAGGCATCGCCAAAAAGGGAAAGATCGTACGGGGAATCTTCGAGCGGGGGCTCGCGGCGGGCATCGCCCGGGGAGGGAACGGGTTTAACCGGGTGCCCTTTTTTACCCGGCTGGCCTCCTGGGCCCCCTGGAAGCTCGCGGATATCCTCATCTTCCCGAAGCTCCGCTCCGTTTTCGGCAAAAACATCAAATTCTGCGTCGGCGGCGGCGCCCTCCTGGAGATACGCCAGCAGGAATTCTTCAACGCCATCGGGGTGCCCATCTACCAGGGCTACGGGCTTACGGAGAACTCCCCCATCATCTGCACCAATTCCCCGGAGCGGCACAAGTTCGGCACCTCGGGGGTCGTGATTCCCGGCCTGGAGGTCAGGATCATGAAGGACGAAACCGTTCCCGCCGGGCCTTATGAACCGGGCCAGATAGTTACCCGGGGAGACTCGGTGATGCTGGGATACTTCCGCAATCCCGAGGCCACCGCGGAAACCCTCAGGGAGGGATGGCTGTGGTCGGGGGACCTGGGCTACTTCGACCAGGACGGGTTCCTGGTGGTAACGGGCAGGGAAAAGGCCCTGCTCATCGCCCCGGACGGGGAAAAATACAGCCCCGAAACCATAGAGGAAGCTATCATCAACACCTCCCGCTACGTGAACCAGGTCATGGCCTACAACGATCAGTGCCGCTTCACCTCGGTTCTCGTGACGGTTCAGGCGGAAACCCTCCGCGCGGACATCGCCTCGGGCAGGCTGGTGCTTCCGCCGAATCCAGCGGACACGGCGGACGCCATACTGGACGCCCTCATGGAAGACCTCGCTTCCTTCGCGAGCGACGGCGCCTACGGGGGAATTCCCCCCCAATGGAGGCCCGCGTCCTTCGCCCTCATTCCCGACCCCTTCGACGAACAGTACGGCCTGGTGAACTCCACCATGAAACTGGTGCGGCATAAGGTGAGAGACCATTATTTCGAGCGGATTACCGAGATTTATTCGCATAATGCCCCGGAATACCGGACGGAAGGAAACCGCCGGGCCTTGGCGGCCTTGTCGCTGCCCTGAGGGGCCAAGGAATTCAAGGATCATGAAGGGCCCGCGGGGTTTCTACATCAGGCTCGTCTCAACCCTGTTTGCGTTGGCGCTCGCGACCGCCCCGGCCCCGGCCCTGCTGAGGGCCAACCCTAATATCCTCGTGATCAACTCCTACTCCCCGAACTACGCCTGGACCGCGGCGGGATACGGGGGCATCGTCTCGGAACTGGACGCCTCGGGCCTCACGTACCAGCTCTATACGGAATACCTTGACTGGAAGCGCTTCCCCACCAGGGAACACCTGGACTCCCTGAGCGAGGTTTTCGGCTTCAAGTACAGGAATCTCAGGCTTGACCTGGTGGTGACCATGGACGACGCGGCCCTGGCCTTCGCCCTGGAGCACCGGCTGGATATTTTTTCCAACGCTTCCATCATCTTTTCCGGGGTTTTCGAGGATTCCGCCCGAGAGCTCATCGCGGATCGGGAACGGGTGACCGGGATATACGAGAAAGTCGACGTTCGCGGAACCATCCGGGCGGCATTGACCTCGACGCCGACCCTGTCGCGGGTCTATATCCTGAACGAGCGAACGGAAACGGGAAAGGCCCTGGACGAGCTCATGAAGAGGGAAATCGCCGAAGAGGCCCCGGACACCGCGATCTACACCCTCAGCGACTATCCGGTGAACGCCATCGAGCGTATCGTTTCAATTTTGCCCGACGACAGCATCGTGCTGCTCGGGGCCTACTTCGCGGACCTGAACCAGCATGAATACTCCGTGGGATCCACGGTGCGCCGAATCGCCTACGCCAGCTGCGTCCCGGTGTATACCGTGTACCGGCACCTCTTCATGGACGGGATAACCGGCGGGAGCCTCCTCGACGGTGCCGAAATGGGCAGGGAGGTTGCCAAGGCGATCGTGGCGGAGATGCGCGGGACCCTGGACGAGGACGCCCCTCCGCGGGTGTTTGACAGGTTTTCACTCACCTACGACTGGGTCGCCCTCAAGCGTTTCGGCATCCCCGTCAGCGCCCTCCCGCCGCAGGCCGAGATCGTGAACATGCCCCCCTCGATCTTTCGACAGTACCCGGTCCTGGTTTTCGTCTCGAGCAACGTGCTCCTGATCCTGGTGGTGCTCACCATCCTCCTTTACCGAAACAACCGCAGCATCAGGACCATCGCCTACAAGGACAGCCTCACGGGGCTCGTGAATCAGCAGCATGTATTCAAGTATACCGACTCCATGCTGTCCCGCACCGCGGCGGGCCTGAAGGCGGGGCTTCTCCACGTGGATATCGACAATTTCCAGCTGGTAAACGACATTTACGGCCATGCCCTCGGAGACCTGGTCCTAAAAGAGACCGCCCGAAGGCTCCTGGAGAACGCGGGGCCGAAGATGCGGGCGGCCCGTTTCGGGGGGGACGAGTTCCTGATTTTCATTCAGGACTGCACGGTGCAGGATATCGTCGCCACCGCCCGGGAGGTCCGCTCCAAGGTCCAAAAGCCCATGTTCCTTTCGGGAAAGGAAATTCTGGTGGATATCACCATCGGAATCGCCGTCTATCCCGATCACGGCCGGGAATTCCGGATACTGCTGCAGAACGCGGACATGGCCATGCACCGGGGGAAGCACGGGGGCAAAAGCCGGTCCGAGTTCTTTAACTTCGACATGTCCCGGGAGCTCAGCGCCCAGGTAGACATGGAACACGGACTCAGGGAAGCCCTCGCCGGCGGCGAACTTTCGGTGGTGTACCAGCCCCAGGTCAAAACCGGCGACGGCCGGCTCATCGGGTTCGAGGCCCTGGCCCGCTGGAACAGCCCAAACCGGGGACCCGTGCCGCCCTCGGACTTCATACCCATAGCGGAGCAGTCGAACCTCATCGTGGAGATCGGGGACTACGTGTTCCGTAAGTCCGTAGACTTCGTGCGGGAGGCCTCGTCCAGGGGCCTGGACAACTTTACCATATCGGTGAACGTCTCGATCCGCCAGTTCAGCGAGGCCGACTTCGCGGGGAAGCTCCTCCGCATGGTGGGCGAGGTAGATCCCGGGCGCATCATCCTCGAGGTGACCGAGTCCATCATGGTGGACGGCTTTTCCGAGGTATCCTCCAAGCTCGACGCCCTTCGGAACGCCGGCTTCAGGATCGCCCTCGACGATTTCGGGACCGGTTATTCCTCGCTGAACTACCTGAAGTCCCTCCCCATCCACATAGTCAAGATAGACAAGACCTTCGTGGACAGCCTCCTCACGGACCAGCGAAGCCAGCCCCTCACGCAGCACGTCATCGGGCTTTGCCACGAGCTCGGCTACTCCGTGGTCGCCGAGGGAATCGAAACCTCCGAGCAGCGGGATTTTCTCCTGTCCTGCGGATGCGACGAGATCCAGGGCTACTACTTCTCCCGGCCCCTGCAGGAGGGCGAGGCCCTGGCCCTCATCGGGCGGACCCTCGACGGCCGGGACTGAAGGGCCCCCCGCATGGTATACTCCTCCCCATGAAACCCTCCGAATATCCCCTCGGCGATCCCGTGGCGGCCATAGCCACGGCCCTCGTGCCGGCCGCCCTGGGCGTGATCCGCCTTTCAGGCGATTCTTCCCTCAGTCTTTTGTCCGCGTGCTTTTCCCGCCCTCAGGCCCTCGCGGAGGCCCCGGGGCACAGCCTGGTTCACGGATGGATCCTCACCCCCGAGGGGGAGCGGATCGACGAAGCCATGGTAGCGGTATACCGCGCCCCCCGGAGTTTCACCGGCGAGGACGCGGCGGAAGTCACCGTGCACGGGGGGCCCGCCACGGTTCTGGCGGCGTACCGGCGCTTTTTGGCCGCGGGATTCCGCGAGGCGGGGCGCGGGGAGTTCGCCTTCCGGGCCTTCGCCAACGGGAAGACGGACCTCCTCAAGGCCGAGGCCATCCGCGAGATAATCGGGGCCCGGACCGAGACGGGCATGGCCCACGCCGCCCGAAGGCTGGGGGGAGACCTCTCGGCGGAAATCAGGCGCGTGCGGGATCTCATCCTCCGCTGCCGGGCCGCGATCGCCGTGGAGATCGAGTATCCCGAGGACGAGGAAACCGGGTCCGGGGCCTTTGACCGGGAGCTCATCGGGGAAGCCCTGGCGGCCTTGGAGCTGCTCCGGGATTCCTGGGCGGCGGAGAGGCTGCTTCAGGACGGGGCGCGGGTGGTGCTGGCGGGAAAGACAAACGCCGGCAAGTCGAGCCTGTTTAACGCCCTGCTCAAGGAAGACCGCGCCATCGTCTCGGACGTTCACGGCACTACCCGGGACTGGATCGAGGCGACCGCCGACTTTTCGGGCATTCCCGTGAGGCTCTTCGATACCGCGGGTCTCCGGGAAACGGGGGACTCCATCGAGGCCGAGGGCATACTGCGGACCCGCACCCTCGCCGCGGGGGCGGACGTGGTGATCTACCTCGCCGACGCCGCGCAGGGCTTGGACGGAGAGGACCTTGCCTTCCTCGAAGAGGCGGGCAAGGGAGGCTTCCCCCTCATTCTCGCATGGAACAAATGCGATCGGGAGGGAGCGACTCCCCTGCCGGGGGAACTCCCGCCGGGGGCCGCGGCGGCAGTGGCCGTTAGCGCCCGAAGGGGCACGGGCTTGGCGGATCTCGTGGCCTCCGCCGCGGGTCTCTTGCTCGGGGGAGGAACGGAAGGCGCCGAAAGGAGGCCTTCCCTCGGTTCAGAGAGGCAGCGCCGGGACGTGGCGGCGGCCTGCGAGGCCCTCGCCCATGCCCAAGAGGCGGCCCTGTCGGGATTTCCCATGGACGCGGTGGAAGAGGACCTCGAAACCGCCCTGGAGCGGCTCGCGTCGATCACGGGCGAAACCACGGGCGCGGACATTCTCGACGCGGTATTCTCGGGGTTCTGCGTAGGTAAATGAGGGGGTGGGCCCTAAAAGCGGTTTCGCCCTTAAAGGGGGCCGAACAGACCCCGGGAGCCGGCCCTGACCCAGCGGATATGGGAGCGGGCCGGGGGCCCGTCGAAAACCCGGTCCGCGAGCCATTCGGTCTCCTGCCCCTCTCCGCCCGTCTCAAACCGGACAAGGGAGGTTCTTACCCCGTCCCTGTCGCGGGCGGCGGTTTCCTCCGCGAACCGAAGGAAGGCGGCCTCCGCCACCGAAACCGCCAAGGGCAGGGCCTCGACGGCCTCCGCCTTGGGGTTGGGAACGCAGTGAACGAAGACGAAATGGCCCGATCCCTGCTTAAGGAAGCGTTCCCGAACCGAATCCGTCAGTAGAATCCACCCCGTTACCAAGCGCTCTATCACGATGGCGGGATCCGAATCCCCCGGGGAGGAGTAAAGAGACGCGAAGGCGGCCCCGTCGAAGGCGAAAATTCCCGCGGAAATGCCGCCGCACCGGGTGACGGCCTCGAGGACCGCCGTATGGGCCGAGAGGGCGGAAGAGGAATTCCACGGGACGCAGGAAGGGGTTCCTTCCCCGGGGGGACTCTTGAGGTCCGCCGACAGGGTGAGTACCTCGGCTCCCCGGGAGAGGAGGAGGGAAGCCAGGGGTTTTACCGGGGCGGCGGACAGCTCCGCCAGGAGAGCGCAGGTCTTCATGACCACCGATTATAGACCAACCTTTGGCCGCGGGCAAGGCGGATTACTGGTTGAGGATCTGGGTGAGGGAGGACTTGAATTCCTCCACCGTGTAGGGCTTTAAAATGGCCCCCTGGAAGCCCCAGTCCCGCACGCTCGAGAGAACCGGATCGTCGGAGTAGCCCGACGAGACGATGAGCAGGGCCTCGGGATCGAGGTCGAGCACCGCCTTCGCCGCGGCGGTTCCCGACATTCCCCCGGGGACCACGAGATCAAACACGCAAAAGGCGAAGGGTTCGTCCTTCTCGAGGGCCTCCCGGTAGAGCGAAACCGCCTCTTCCCCGTCGCTGGCGAGCGCCACCGAGTAACCGAGGAGCGAGAGTATCTCCGAGGCGGTTTCCCTGACCATGGCCTCGTCGTCCATAAGGAGAACCCTCTTGCTGGCCGTGTCCGAATCGAGGGCGCAGGTCCCGTTTTCCAGTTCCTCCTCCTCCGCCGCGGGGAAGTGAAGCGTAAAGGTGGTCCCCCGCCCGATGGCGCTCTCCAGGTGTACCGCCCCCCGGTGGTTCTGCACGATGGAATACACGATGGAAAGGCCGAGCCCCGTGCCCTTTTCCTTAGTCGTGAAAAAGGGGTCAAAGATCTTGCCCCGGATGCCCGGGGGAATTCCGCTGCCCCGGTCCCGGACGGTAATCTCCACGTAACGGCCGGGGGGAATCGGCTGGGAGTCGGTCCCCAGGGGAAGGGCCGGACGGGGCACGGAACGGAAATCCCGGTTCTTGGCGCTCACCGAAACGTACCCGCCCCCGGGCATGGCGTCCACCGCGTTTCCCACGAGGTTAGAGATAACCTGCCCCACCTGGATCCGGTCGACCTTGAGGGGCCAAATGTCCCGTTCAATGTTGAACATGCAGGAGGTTTCCCGGTGCTCTACCGCCAGCATCGAGGATTCCACGATCAGGTGCCGGGTTTCGCATACCCCGATCACCGGTTTGCCCCCCCGGGAGAAGGCCAAGAGCTGGCCCGTCATCTCGCGGGCCCGAAGGCAGGCCTGTTCCGCCCGTTCCACGGGGGCCAAGAGCGCCGGGTCCTTGATCTTGAGCCTGGCAAGGCCGATATGGCCGAGGATGGCCGCGAGAATGTTGTTGAAGTCGTGGGCAATCCCCCCCGCGAGGGTTCCGATGGTCTCCACCTTCTGCTTCCTCGTGAGGGCTTCCACCATCTGTTCCTCGTGGGTTACGTCCCGAACCGAGAGAAGCATGCTGTTGGAGCTGTTAAGGTCGAACATGACCGCGGAGACCCTGCAGGAAAGCACTTGGTCGCCCCCGTTCCTGATTCGGGCGGGCAATTCCGGGACGCTGCCTTCCATCTGAACCCGTTCCAGAAAGCCCTCGGAACTCATGCCGACGAGTTCCAGGCCCACGTCCGCGAGAGTATGGCCGTCCAGGAATTTGCTCTCCCTCTCGAAAATCTCCTCCGCCGCGGGGTTGGCGTCGGTAATGAGCAGGGTATCCAACTCCACGATGAGGATTCCCGCGGGATTGAAGAGGAACATCCTTTGGAATTTGCTTTCCGACAGGGCGAGGTCACGGGCGGCGTACTCCCGGTCGGAAATTTCCTTGATGAGCTGCCTGGTAATCCGCATGTCCGTCGCGGAAATGACGAAGCCCGTGCATTCCCCCGCGAGATCCGTCAGGCGGATCACCCTCAGGTCCACGGGGATCCCCTCATAGGAGCTGGTTACCAGGGACGCGTCAATGGAGGGGCTCCTTCCCCCGGAAGACCAGGATTCGGTGGCCCCAAGCCTCGTAAGCCAGTTTGCCCGGTTCGCGGAGCTCAGTTCCGGGTGGATCACCAGGGACTCTATGCCGGACCCCTCCACGGTTATCGGCGAAAAGCCCGTAAGCTTGTAGCCCCGGCGGTTCATCTGAACGATCTTCCCGGAGGCGTCGAGAATGACCACCACGTCGAAGATATTGTCCATGATGAGCTGATTCTCCTGGCTGGTGACCCGCTCCAGGATCCTCAAATGCCGCACCGCTATGTGGGTAACGAGGTACCAGAGGGAAAAAACCCACGCGGAACCGGCGTAGGTGCGGGTAAGGGACACGAGAAAGCCCAAAAGGAACATGCCAAAGTACAGGAGCACCCACTGACCGTCCCTTCGGGCCCGTTCGTCCGAGGCCTTCCGTATCCACGAGACCAGGAAAATAAGGGAAATGGGGACGAGCGCCAGGACCGCGACAAGGATGACCAGGGCATACCAAAGGGGGTGATAGAGAATCGCCGCGGCAACCGCGGGGGGAATGGGCAGGGCGAAGGTAAAGGCAAACCATGACGGGCGGGGCCTTCGGGTCAGGCTGTAAAGGAAATTTACGTAGACCAGGAGGGCGGTGAACAGGATGAAGGTGACGGACATGCGGGCTTGGGGGCTTTCCCCCAGGACGCCCCGAAGGTACAGGCCGAACACCGCCAATAAGGAGCACAGGGACAGGCCCAGGGCGACAAAGGGAAAGCGGAGGGCCCGCTTTCGGGGGGCAAAGAGATTAACCGCCGTTACCGCCGCGATAACGAGCCACGCCAAGAGGGTATCTACGCTAAATCCGAGAATCATTCACAAAATCCTTCCAATTGACGGTTCATGGCGCATCAGGTATCCTGAAGGCCTATGAAAATCTGGATCAAATACCTGTTGGGCATCGTGATCGGCATAGCCTTCGCCGCCGTCGCGCCGGATAACAACGCGTCCTTCTCGCTCATCATCGAGTTTCTCTCCCGACTGTTCGTCCAGGCCGGGCGATACGCCCTTTACCCGGTTCTCTTTTTCAGCATAACCCTCGCGGTGTACGAGCTCCGGGAAAACCGAACCCTCCTCTCCCTGGGCTGGCTTTCGGGCCTGGTGGTGGTCGCCTCCACGGCGGGCATTGCCCTGGTGGGCCTCGTTTCGGTGCTCGTAAGCAATCCCGCGAGAATACCCATCTTCGTCGAGGGATCCGCGGATATCGAGAAGATCGGCATAATGCAGTCTTTTCTGGAGCTCCTGCCCTCAAGCGCCTTCGAGGTTTTTTCGAACGGGGCCTTCATCCTTCCCCTGTGCGTGTTCGGGGCCTTCGCCGGCGCCGGGTGCGCGGTGGACAAGGGAGAGGCAAAGGCGGCCCTTACCCTCTTCGATTCCCTCGCCCGGGTATCCTACTCCATCATGACCTTCTTCGTGGATTCCATCTATATCGGCATGATCGCCCTTTCGGTTTCCTGGACGGTCCAGTTCAGGGACATGCTCTCCTCGAAGGTTTTCGGGGATTACCTGTTCCTGCTCCTCTTTGACCTTTTCCTCATCGTCGCCGTCCTGTGGCCCCTGGTCATCAGGCTCGCTTGCGGCAAGGTCAATCCCTACCGGGTGCTCTACGCTTCCCTCGCCTCGGCCCTGGCGGCCTTTATCTCCGGGGACACGGTAATGACCCTGCCCGTACTCTTCCGGCACGCGAACGAAAGCCTGGGGATCCGCCGCCGGGTCTCAACCATCAGCCTTCCCATGTTCTCCGTGTTCGCCCGGGGAGGAACCGCCCTCGTGGTGATTACCTCGTTCCTGCTGGTACTCAAGTCCTATTCAAGCCTCGGGGTTTCTTTTCTTGATACCCTTTGGCTCTTGGGCGTCGCCATCGGGGTTTCATTCCTGCTGGGACGCTTCCCCTCGGGGGGGGCCTTCATCGCCCTCGCGACGGTTTGCGCCCTCTACGGGCGCGGCTTCGAGTCCGGATACCTCATCCTGAAACCCGCCGCCTTTTTCCTCGGCTCCGTGGCCGCGGCCATCGACGCGGTTACCGCCGTAATGGGCACCTACCTGGTGGCCCACCGGCGGGATTCGGTCACCCACCGGGAACTCCGCTTCTTCATCTAGGCTCAGGGGCGGTGCACGACCTCCCTGGGCTTGGATCCCTTCGCGGGACCCACGATGCCCCGGGCTTCCATGTCCTCCACGAGGCGGGCGGCCCGGTTGTATCCTATCTTGAGCTTTCTCTGGATGTACGAGGCTGAGGCCTTGCCCGCGTTGAGCACGATCTCCAGGGCTTTGTCGTAGAGGGGGTCTTCCCCGTCCGAAAAGAGGGACGCGTCCAGATCCTCGTCCTCCTCGTCGTCAACGAAAATTTCCTCGTCGATATATTCGGGCTCCCCGAGGGTCTTCACGTGCTCCACTACCCGCTCAACCTCTTCCTCGGAGACGAAGGCGCCCTGAATTCGCACAGGGAAGGGATCCGTGGCGCTGGCGTAGAGCATGTCTCCCCGGCCCAGGAGCTTTTCCGCCCCCACCTGGTCGATGATGATACGGCTGTCCATCTTGGAGGCCACCATGAAGGCGATCCGGCTGGGGATATTGGCCTTGATGAGGCCCGTGATGACGTCGATGGAAGGGCGCTGGGTAGCGAGCACCAGATGGATTCCCACGGCGCGGCTCATGGCGCACAGCCTCGCCACGGTAGACTCCAGTTCCTTGCCCGTAGTGGCCATGAGGTCCGCGAACTCGTCGATGATCACCACGAGGTAGGGCAGCTTTTCGGTGGCGATGTTCCGCTCGATAATCCGCTTGTTGTAGCTCTTGATGTCCCGCACTCCCATGCCGTCCAGGAGGGCGTAGCGCCGTTCCATCTCGCACAGGCAGTACTGCAGGGACTGAAAGGCCTTCTTGGGTTCCGTGATCACCGGGGCCAGCAGGTGACCGATGTCGTTGTAGAGCTTGAGCTCCACGATCTTCGGGTCGATGAGTATGAGCTTTACCTCTTCGGGGGACCTCTTGTACAGGATCGAGAGGATGATGGAGTTTACGCATACCGACTTTCCCGCGCCCGTAGAGCCCGCGATAAGGAGGTGGGGCGTCGTGGCCAGGTCGAGGAGCTGGGCCTCACCGGTAATGTCCTTGCCGAGCACCACGGGAATTTCCATCTTTTTCGCCTGGGGCGGCTCGCTTTCGATGAGCTCCCTGAAGCTTACGATGGCCCGCTTCTGGTTGGGAACCTCGATTCCCACGGCGTGCTTACCCGGGATGGGGGCGACGATGCGGACGCTCGAGGCGGCCAGGCGAAGGGCGATATTGTCCTGGAGCCCCACGATCTTGGAAAGCTTGACCCCCGGGGCGGGAAGAATCTCGAACATGGTGATAACCGGGCCCTTTCGGATTCCCGTCACGTCCGCCTGAATGCGGAATTCGTTGAGGGTTTCCTTCAAGGCTACCGCGGCGCGGCGGGTGGTATCGTCGATAATCCAGTATTCCCCGTCGGGATATGAGTTCAGCACGTCAAAGGGGACGCTGTAGTGGCGCCTGCCGGAACGCCTGACGGGAGCTACGACCGCCGCGGGAGACGCCGACGGGGGAACGGGGGCGCGGCTCACCGGCTCGGGCAACCCAAAGGAGGCATCGATTTCGTCGATTTCGTCGCCCTCGTCGATTTCGTCGTCGTCAGCCTCGTCGCTGTCCTCGTCGATGTCCTCGTCGGCATCGGCCTCATCTTCGTCGACCGCGACGGTCTCGTCGTCGTCTTCCCCTTCGCCGTAATCGCCGAGGTCATCAAAGGAAATCTCGATGGTCTCCATCGGGGCCGGCGCGGGCGCGGGCGCGTCCTCTTCCCCGAAATCCGCAAAGTCGGAAAGTCCCTGGACCTCCTCGTCGGAAAAAGAGACCGG
>QKDA01000007.1 GCA_003246765.1 Spirochaetales bacterium
CCAGGAGGGAAGCATAGGGGGCCGCCGTGGCGGGATCGAGCAGGTTTAGCCAGGAATCCCTGAAGGCGGCGGCGGTGATGGGGGTACCGTCGGAAAAGAAGGCGCCCTCGCGAAGGGTGAAGGTCCACTGAAGGCCGTCCTTGCCGGTGACGTAGGATGAGGCCAAGCCCGGAAGGGGATCCAGGTTGTAGGGATCGTAAACGAAAAGACCCTCGTAGAGGGCGGTGAGGATTTGCGCTTCGTCGGCGTTGTAAGCCCGATGGGGCCTCAAATCGGGCTCTGACGACGAAATGCTGGCGATGAATTCCCTTTGGGGATAGGGCGTTTCCGACGAGAACGACGCCCCGGGCGCGGCTGCGGAGAGCGCGATCAGGGCCGAGACGGCGAGAGGCAGGTAGCGTTGTCTATGCATTCGTTATTCCCAGTTTCTTAAGCTGCTGCTGTTCCTCGAGCTGCGAGGCGTATTCGGCGCGGCATTGATTCGCCTTGTTAAGGCTGTTCCTCAGGGACGATATCTCGACCTTCACCCCGCGGATCCTTTCCCGGTCCAGGGGGGCCGCGTTCTGCTTGAAGTAGTTGTCCAGCCCCGCGCACTGCTTGAGCAGCACGTTTATTTCCGCGATATGCCTGGTCAAAAGGTCGAGAATTTCCGGTTCTTCCTGGGACTCTATCTTTAGGTAGGCCGGGGAGGTTTTGATGGAAAACCCGGCGTAAATCCGGGAACGATGCCTGAGTTCGTCGACGAACTCGGGGACCTTGAGGCTTTCCCTCTTGCCCGTTTGGGTTACGGGATCCACGGTGGTGATCTGGATGGCTTCGTCTTTTTCGGGAATGTTGAAGGCCTTGCGGAGCGCCGCGGCGAGCTTGTCGAAAAAGCTCCGCTCCGCGGACTTGAGCACGTGGTGGTTTTCCGCGATCTTGACCGCCAACTCGTCCATTTGGGGCGAAACCCCTCCCAAGATGCGGACGCCGTCCATCAGTACCGGTTTCAGGGTTTCCTGCTTGGCGGCCTTGGCCGTATCCGCCTGGGCTACCGACAGCCGCGCCAGGAGCTCCTGCTGCATCACCGCGTGATCCGGGGAATAGTCTTCCCTGAGAATTTCCTCGATGAGCTCGTTGTAGAAGGGCTGACCCTTCATGGTCGCGGCGAAAGACCGCTTGATCTCGTTTACCGTGTCCCGCATGTTGGTCATGACCCGTTCGGGATCGATCACCGCCCCGGGAAGCACGATCTTTCTCACCGCCACCTTATAGCGTTCCCGGTGGAATTCGGTGAGCCCCTTGAGGGTTTTGGTTATGTTTTGGGTCGATTTCGAGAGCTGCGTCAGGGCGTCGTTTACGATGCTGATCGAAAGGGGGTCGTTGCCCGAGCGCAGGGTATACACGAGGTCCGCAAGCCCCTTGGTGTTTACCCTGGTGGAGGTATTCGAGAAGGCTTCCCATGAAAAGGTCCGGTTCAGGGCGACGAGCTTTCCTACCCGCTCGGTGGTGATGAAATCGCAGGTAAAACTGTAGTAGTTGCTCATGTAGTCGAGCATGGCCTCGTACTGGGAGAGCCTCCGCCCGATAACTGCGGCCCGCTCGGTGTCGGTAAAGCTGTCCTCCGGGGGAACCTGTATCTCGTTGATCTTGCTGTCGTACTTGTAGGGGTCGTCGTGGATTATGCCCTTCTTGATAAGTACCGTGCGGATCGTTTTGGCCGCGCTTTGGGATATCCGGTACTCTTCCTGCATCTTCGGCAGGAGAAAGGCGTCAAACATCTTCTGCCGTTCCATGACCGCCTGGAACAGTACATCGTTAAAATTTTGCTCTTGTTCCATACCGTTTCAGTATCGGTTAAAAAGGGCAAAACGGCAAGCGTCTGGGTCCCTTGACAAGAGAAAACGCTCGGGATACTGTAATGGCAACGACACAGACGGAGACGAGTAGGTTCTGTCCAGGGCGTCACCAGAGAAGCGGCACGGATGAGACGGCGGAGGTCCCGAATAAAATCGGGGATACCGCCCCTCCTGGCTGGAATGCCGCGGCCCCTGAGAACCGAAAACCCCTCCCGAGTCGCCGGGACCAACGCGCCTTTCGGGCGCCAGTATTTCCGGCCGCTTTCCGGGCGTTATCGGCGAAGAGCGCGTTCCCCGTCGCGGGGAAACGAAGCGGGGTGGAACCGCGGAACCTCATCGGGCCTCCATGGCCTGGATGGCGTTTCGTCCTCGCGGGAACGGCGGTCCGTATGGACTTGCCCGATACCGTGAGAAGGTTTCAGCGCCTCCTCACCTTGAGAGGAGCCCTCCATGAGCGCGACGATCCCCCCGAAAACAGAGAAACTCGATCTTCTCAGGCATAGTACCGCCCACGTCATGGCCGCCGCGGTGGTCAAAAAGTATCCCGGCGCCAAAGTCGCCATCGGTCCCGCCATCGACAACGGGTTTTACTACGATTTTGACCTCCCCCAGTCGATCAATCCCGACGATCTCCAGGAGATCGAGAAGGAGATGCGCCGTTTCCTCGGCGGAAACCACGATTTCCTCCGCGAGGAGGTCTCCCGGGAGAAGGCCCTGGAGATGTTCGCGGGCGAACCATACAAATGCGAGCTCATTCGGGAGCTTCCCGAGGGAGAGACCATATCCGTATACCGCTGCGGCGACTTCGTGGACCTTTGCCGGGGCCCCCACGTGGCCTCCACCCGGGAGATCAACGCCCAGGCCTTCAAGCTCATGAAGGTCGCCGGGGCCTACTGGCGGGGCGACGAAAACCGGCCCATGCTCACGAGAATTTACGGTACCGCCTGGGAAAAGCCGAACGATCTTAAGGCCTATCTCGACATGCTCGCGGAGGCGGAAAAGCGGGACCACCGCAGGATCGTCAAGGATCTCGACTTCCTCCATATCGACGACGAGAATCCCGGCCAGATCTTCTGGCATCCCGACGGATGGACGGTTTACCGCCTCATCGAGGACTACGCCCGGGACCGGATACTCAAAGACGGCTACGTGGAGGTGAAAACCCCCTTCGTCATGCCCCAGGGCCTCTGGGAGCGTTCCGGCCACTGGGCTAAGTACCGGGAGAACATGTTCATCACCGAGAGCGAGAAGCGGATCTTCGCCCTGAAGCCCATGAACTGTCCCGGCCATATCGAGATCTTCAAGCAGGGAGTGAAGAGCTACCGCGACCTGCCCCTGCGCATGGCGGAGTTCGGCTCCTGTACCCGGAACGAGCCCTCGGGCTCCCTCCACGGAATCATGCGGGTGCGCGGCTTCGTGCAGGACGACGGCCATATCTTCTGCACCGAGGAGCAAATTCCCTCGGAGGTGGCGAAGTTCTGCGAGCTTTTAAAGTCCATGTACCGGGACTTCGGCTTTGATCCCGAGGGCATCCTGGTGAAGTTTTCCACCCGGCCGGAAAAGAGGGTGGGCGACGACGCTACCTGGGACCGGGCCGAGAAGGCCCTGGCGGACGCCTGCGTGGTGGCGGGCCTTACCTACGAGATCGCGCCGGGGGAGGGGGCTTTCTACGGGCCGAAGCTCGAGTTCACCCTGGTGGACGCCCTGGGCCGGGGCTGGCAGTGCGGTACCATCCAGGTGGATTACCAGCTTCCCTCCAAGGAGCGCCTTAACGCCGAGTTCATCGGGGACGACAACGCGAAGCACACCCCGGTGATGCTGCACCGCGCGGCCCTCGGCTCTCTGGAGCGTTTTCTGGGCATCCTGATCGAGCATTACGCCGGGGCGCTGCCCGCGTGGCTCAGCCCCCGTCAGGTAGTGGTGGTTCCCGTGGCCCCGGGCTTTGACGAATACGCCGAGAAGGTGGCCTCGACCCTTCGGGCCGCGGGATTCCGCGCCAAGGCCGACCTGGACAACGACCGCATGAACGCCAAGATCCGAAAGCACCAGGGCTTCAAGGTTCCCTATCAGCTCGTGGTGGGGGAGAAGGAAATGAGCGAGAATGCCGTGGCGGTTCGTTTCAGGGACGGAAGGCAGGACAAGATGGGGCTTGGGGAGTTCGCCGCGTACCTGGGCGAAAAGGTAAAATCCCACTCGGTAGAGCTGTAAGGCGCCTTCTTTCAGGCGGCGCGGTAGGGGCCTTCGCGGGGGTACAAAGCCCTCGGGGAGGCCCTTTTTTTATTTTCCGCCGCTGCTTTAGAGACCCTTCGCGGGAGGCGTGATCGTCACCGCGAGAAGGTACATGACCGAGTCCTCCAGGGGAACCGATGGGCTGGACCACAGGTTGGCCAAGGGGTAGGAAACCCGCAGGGTAAAGCCCCCTCCCCATCCCGTTTCGAGCCGGTATCGGGCTCCGACCTGGAGGGAGGGGTAGAACCACCTTCCGGAATCCCAAAAATAGGCGTTGATTTTCTTCACCTGTTCCCCGGCAGTATAGAGTTCCCCGGAGTTTATTTCGTCGGAGGCCACCCCCGAATCGAGAAAGCCGTAACGGGCCAGGATGCCGAAGCCCCCCCCGGCGGACAGGAGAAACCTTCCGGATTCCCGGGTCCAGAGGACGGGCAGGTCCAGTAACAGGCAGGGCACGTAGGCGGTGCGGTTCTCGATCTCTGCGGGCAGGGGCCGGTCGTTCGCCCAAAGATACTGGAGCGAATAGATCGAGACCGAGGGGGCGAGGGTTAGCTTGAATCGGGGCAGGGGAAAGCGGTATTCCCCGCCGAAGAAAACGGCCAGCGGGCTCGGTGCGCTCTCCAGCCCCCCGGGGTTCCCGTCTTCCTCCATGCCCGGGATGTCGGTTACTCCCTCGCCGTCGGAATTCCAAACGAGGTTGAGCCCCCCGAAGAGGGTGAAGGGCGCGTACTCCGCGGCAAGGGGCGCCCCCAGCAGAGAAAAAAGGATAAGTGCGGCGGTCAGCCGAGCTTTCATGGCTCCTCCCCTCGCTTCACTATAGCGCTTTTCCGTTAAAATAACCCCTCGGGGAGGCTGATTTCGTATAAACCCGCCCGGCCGGTCTCAAAAAAGCGCTGCTCCTCCCAGGCGACGATGAGCCGCCTTCCCACCAAAACGAAATCCCCGTACACGTAGCCCGCGGATAATGCCGGAAGCCTGAGGGTTTTTACCGTGTCCATGGAGTTGTCGGGCCGGAAATAGAAGGTCCCGTCGGCGAAAAGAACCGAGGTCGCGTCGTCCGATAGCCAGGCTTTCGCGAGGAGGGGGTCTCCGGTTCCCTCGCGGACGTAGGACTGGGGCGAGCGGTCTGCCCGGGACCGGGCTCTCACCGAGATGGACGTCTCCTGGGGCAGGGCCGAAAGGAGGGACCGGAGCTGGTCCGGCGCTTGGCTCCAGCCGAAGGGGGCTACTGAGTCCTGATAGGCCGCGGTTTCGAGCTTGCGGAATTTCGAAAGATCGTAGGCGCCGGTCTCCGGGTTTCGCCCGGGAAAGGCGGGAAACTCTAGGTAGGCGAAGTCGACCTTGCCCGCCTTTTCGCTCTTGAAGGCGGCGTACCACATGGTTCCTACCCTGTCCAGGGCAACGCACTGGGCCTGGGGTGGCAGGCCGAAATCGGCGGCATACAGCAGGTCCGAAAAGGCCCCCGAAGACCCTTCGTAGAGGGCCATAAAAAGGCCGCTTTTCGTGTCTTCCGCGAAGAAGCTGTTACGGTACAGGCGTACGGCGGTGCCGTTCTCGGTACGGTAGAAGCCCCCGGCGGTGAGCTTGGCAAAGCGGTCCGGATCGGTGCGGACGCCTCCCTTTGAATCGGAAATGGCAAGCACGCCGATGCGGTTGATCAGGAACGAGGGAACCCCGTCGATCACGGCCACGTCGGCGACCCTTACCGCTTCCGTCCAGGGCACGAAGGCCCTGCCCGGAATATCCGCCGGAGAGGGAGCCATGTGTATGCCGGAATCGGAAAACCAGTACCAAGCGGATCCGCGGCTTTCCGCTTCCGGGGAGGCCGTCTTTGCGGATTCGGATGGGGCGCTGCCGTTTTTGGCGCAGCCGGAGAAGACCATGACGAGGGTAAGAAGGAGGGGCAGGATTCGGCTCATGGATCCATTGAAGCATAGGAGCGGAAAAAAGTACAGTCGACGTTTCCCGAGCTTGTTTGAATTACGAGGCACCCGGATTTTCCGAAGAGCCGGTTGTGCCCCTCCCGGAGATTCGCGAACAGGCTGCTGTCTTCGGCGGGGACCAGGGGATCTTCCCCGGGATCGAACCCGATAAACGGGGACTCCTCCGCCATTTCCGCGGCGAGAAGGATCCGCCGGGAATAGACCTCCTCCTCCCTCACTGAGCGGGAGGTGAAGCTCCCCGACAGGATGAGCGCCGCGAGGGCGTCCCGGTCGACGCGGTGAGGTCTCGGGAGGGAGCCGAGAAGGTCTTTTAGCCTTCCCCAATTGAAGCTGTCCGCGATCCTCTTGCCCTCGCGGCGTCCCCCGCGGGCCGAGGAGACCGTCTTTACCGCGATGGAAGCGCATATGCCGCCTGCCCGGTCGGGATACAATCTCGCTAAGGGTTTTCCCTCCCGGGCGTCCAGGGGAAACAACGCCCCCGCGGGGGGTACCTCTCCCCATGCGAAGCCGGGGAGGACCGTCTCCTCCCGCATCAGAATAGGGGTTACCCTTTCGCCCGAAAGCCTCAGCCTCGTCTCGCCCCTGACGTGTTCCAGGGTGCGTTCGCGCCCATCCTCGTCGATCCAGAGGAGGGTCCAGGCAACGGAAGCGCCCTCGCCGTAGGCAGCGACCGCCGGGTGGGGGCGGGGCGGGACGACGACGCAGGTTACCTCCGCGGGGGGAAGCGATGGAAAGCGGCAGCCCGCGAGGCAGGCTGCCGCGATTGCCAGTACGGCGATAGGCAGGGGCGTTCTCACGGCTTTCTTGTCGCCGCCAAGGGCCGTGCTGCCCGGGAACATTAGATTGACAGGCTCCCATTCAGGGTTATACTGAATCCAGAAAGGACAAGGAGGCCACGATGCGGGCTTTATTTATCGGCGGCACCGGAACCATAAGCGGTGCCATCACGGAGAGGGCCCTTGCTTTGGGATGGGACCTGTGGCTTTTAAACCGCGGGCAGCGTTCTTCCCGTATCCCCGCGGGAGTTAACCTTCTGGTGGGGGACATCAACGGCGACGAGGGCCTTCTGGCGGATCTGGTCAAAGACTTCCGTTTCGACGTGGTGGTGGACTTCATCGCCTTCGTCCCGGGCCAGCTCCAGCGGGACCTTCGCCTTTTCGAGGGAAAAACCCGCCAGTTTATCTTCATCAGTTCCGCCTCGGCGTACCAGAAACCCCTGGGCCATTACCGGGTAAACGAGTCCACCTCCCTTTCGAATCCCCTGTGGGAATACTCCCGGAACAAGATCGCCTGCGAGGAATACCTCATGGGGGAATACCGGTCCCGGGGCTTTCCCGTGACCATCGTCCGTCCCAGCCATACCTACGACGACCGTTACCTTCCCGTGGCCATCCACGGCAAGCGGGGCGGTTGGCAGGTGGTGGACCGCATCATGAAGGGAAAACCCGTGCTGATCCACGGGGACGGCTCTTCCCTCTGGACCCTCACCCATGCGGAAGATTTCGCCAAGGCCTTCTGCGGCATCATGGGCAACCCCGCGGCCGTGGGGGATACCTTCCAGATCACGAGCGACGAGTCCCTTACCTGGAACCAGATTTACGACCGAATCGGGGCCGCCTGCGGCATGGGCGTCCAAAAATACCACGTGGCCACGGATTTTCTCGCCGCTTGCGATCCTGAGTACACCGGAACCCTCCTCGGGGACAAGGCGAACGCCGTGGTATTCGACAACGCGAAAATCAAGCGCCTCGTGCCGGATTTCGTCGCGACCATTCGCTTTGACCAGGGGGCGGCCCGGTGCGTCAGGTACCTGCTGGACAACCCCGCCGCCCAGGTACCCGACCCGGAGTTCGACTCCTTTTGCGAGAACGTCATCAAGGCCCAGGAACAGGCGAAGGCGACCTTCTTTTCGCTCATTACCAGCTGACCTTTTTTAGTCCTCAGGCACGAGAAGCCTGAGCCATGAGGGCGGAACGGAAAGGTTAAGATCGCCCCCGGCGCCGGATCCGAATCTTCGGTTCCCGTCGAGGGCGTCCTTCCACCCGCCGCCGAGCCCCTTCAGGGTAAGGGGTTGTGCGGTTTCGGCGGCGTTCACCGCGACGACGGCTCTCGATACACGGCCTTCGGCGTCGGTGTATTCCCTGGCGTAGGCCAGCTGCTCCGACGATACGTGAAGCTGCCGGTAGCCCCCGAGTCTCAGGGCCGGAATTTCCCGGCGAAGGCGGATAAACCGGGCGATGGCCGCCGCCAGGTCGCCCCCTGCGTCCCCTGGGGACCGCTCGGCGGCGATATCAAGGGCGGGGCGAAGTTCCGAGTCGCTCGTGGCCGACCTCCTCCCCCCAATTCCCCACTCGCTTCCGTAGTAGACCGAGGGAACCCCCGGAACGGTAAAGAGGATTCCGTAGAGCGGGAAGAGGTGTTCCCTCCTGGGAAGGAGGCTCGCGACCCGGTCGACGTCGTGGTTGTCGGCGAAATTATAGAGATCTATGTCCCGGTAGAGCCCTTCGGGACCAAACTGGCGGTTCAAGGACCAGGCGATCTCGAAGAAATTGCGGTCCTTGAAACTCGACCACAGGCCCTTGTACAGCTCGTAATTGGTTACCGAATCCAGGCGCCCCCGGGCGGCCCAGGTACGGTAATCGCCGTGGACCACCTCGCCCATGAGCCAAAAATCGCCCTTCAGGGATGCGGTAAAGGCCGAAAGGGCATCCATGAAGGATGGGGAGAGCACGTCCGCCGCGTCGAGACGCAGGCCGTCAATCCCGAACTCCTCGATCCACTGGCGCACCGCGTCGAAGAGATGGGATCGGACCTCGGGATGCTCCGTGTCGAGCTTTACCAGGTCATAGTGGCCGCTCCAGCCCTCGTAGGCGAAAGGATCCCCCAGGGGGCTGTTCCTCGAGAAATCTACACCCTTGAACCAGCCGCGGTAGGGCGAATCCTGTCCTCGCTCCCGCAGGTCCCGGAAGGCGAAAAAGTGCCGACCCACGTGGTTCAGCACCGCGTCGAGCACCACCGCGATGCCAAGGGAGTGAGCCTCCTGCACCAGGGCCTTGAGGTCTTCGTTGGTGCCCAACCGCCGGTCTACCCACCGGTAGTCCAGGGTATCGTATCCGTGGGCGGTGGACTCGAAGAGGGGTCCAATATACAGAGCGTCGTACCCCTCCCGGGCAAGACGGGGCAGGGCCGCGGCGATGGCCTTCAAGCCTCCCCCGGGGGGGCTTGAGAAGTCGTTTCGTCGTGGTGCCCCCGCGGCACCCAAGGGATAAACGTGGTAAAAGGTCCTTTTTGTAACGTCGTGCTTCATGATTCCTCCAAGGTTCGTGTCGGCAGGTATCGGGACATATCCCGCTATACCTACCGGTAGGTATAGCGCAGATCAATAATCGTATGCCCTAGTCCGATTCAGTGGCTTGCCGCAAGATTACGAGAAAATTCCGTGCATGAAGTGATGCACCACCCGCTCCATCGCGGGCGCGTCCAGCTCCGTTTCATGGTTGAGCGCTAGCATGGTCCAGGCGCGCAGCATGCTCTGGAAGGATTCGCTGTAGGCCCTCTGTCTGCCTTTCATGTTTCCGTGATCCTCGGAGGCGGCGGCGAAAAGGGCCTCATAAAGACGGTTGAGCCGTTCCTTGAGGGGGCGGTACGCCCCGTAGCTCTCGCTTTCGGGGGCCGCGACCGACATGGTCATGATAAGCCTGTAAAAGAAGGGGTTCGCCAAGGCATACCGGAGTTCTTCCCGGGTAAGGGCGTTGAGGGTCGCCGTGAGGTCGTGCCCATAGTGGGCCGCCCTTTCCAGGTCCTGAAGGTACTCATCACCGTAGACGTCGAGCAGGGCCTCCAGGAGCCCTCTCTTGCTTCCAAAATAATGGTAGAGGGTCGGTTTTGTTACTCCCGACCTTTGGACTATCTCCTGGGTACCCACGGATTCATAGCCCCGAAGGGCAAACAGTTCCAGGGCTTGCGCGAGCAAAAGGCTCTTCGTGTCCATGCTTTCATGCATGAAAGAAATATACCGAACGGTAAGTAACTTTGTCAAGCTTTTATATACCGATCGGTATATTTTTTTATCCCGGTCACGAATACTGCTGTAGCGAGTAACCGGGAAGGGGATAACCGGTATAGGCCCCCTTCCCGGCGGCATCAGTAAGCCTTGTCGTGAACCCCTGATACGGCCCTTCCGGAGGGGTCGTTCATGGTTTTCCAGGCCGCGTCCCATTCGAGGGCCTTGGCGGTACTGCAGGCTACGCTTGCCTCGTAGGCCACGGTTTTAGCCGCGCTGGCGGAGGGGAAGAATTCCTCGAAGACCGTGCGGTAGTAGTACTGCTCCTTGGTCATGGGGGGATTGACGGGGTAGCGGTCAGCGGCCCGGGCGAACTGCTCGTCCGAAACCTTCTCCTCGCAAAGCTTTTTCAGGGAATCGATCCAGCTGTAGCCCACGCCGTCGGAGAACTGCTCCTTCTGCCGCCAGACGATCTCCTCGGGGAGAATGTCCTTGAAGGCCTCCCGCAGGGCCCACTTTTCGATACGGCCGTCGCCGGCCTTGCCCGAGAGCTTCTCCTTAGGGTTCATCCTCATGGCAACGTCGATGAATTCCTTGTCCAGGAAAGGAACCCGGCCTTCGACTCCCCATGCCGCGAGGGACTTGTTGGCCCTCAGGCAGTCGTAGAGATGGAGCTTCGAAAGCTTGCGCACGGTTTCCTCGTGAAGCTCTTTCGCGTCGGGGGCCTTGTGGAAGTAAAGGTAACCCCCGAAAAGCTCGTCGGAGCCCTCGCCGGAAAGTACCATCTTGATTCCCATCGCCTTGATCGCCCTCGAAAGGAGGTACATGGGGGTGGAGGCCCGGATGGTGGTAATGTCGTAGGTTTCTATGTGGTAGATCACGTCCCGGATGGCGTCGAGGCCCTCCTGGACGGTGAAGTGTATCTCGTGGTGCACGGTGCCGATGTAGTCCGCTGCCTTCCGGGCGGCGGCGAGGTCCGGGGAGCCCTGGAGCCCTACGGCGAAGGAGTGAAGCCGGGGCCACCATGCTTCCTGGGTGTCGTTGCTCTCAACGCGCTTTTTTGCGAATTTCTGGGTAACCGCGGCGATAACGGAGGAATCGAGGCCGCCCGAAAGGAGAACCCCGTAGGGAACGTCGCTCATGAGCTGGCGCTTTACAGCCGCCTCGAGTCCGGCTCGCAGCGCCTTCAGGTCGGTAACCCGGTCCTTTACGGCGTCCCATTCCATCCAGTCCCGCTTGTACCAGGTCTCGGTCTTGCCCGTCTCGCTCCAGAAGTAGGTTCCGGGAAGGAATTCCCGGATCTCCGTGCAGGTTCCTTCCAGGGCCTTCATCTCGGAAGCGACGTAGTAGCGCCCCTCGGCGTCCCAGCCCTGGTAGAGGGGAATAATGCCTATATGGTCGCGGCCGACGAGGTAAAGGTCCTTTTCGATGTCGTAAAGCGCAAAGGCGAAGATGCCGTTGAGTTCCTCCAGAAGGTCGGGCCCCTTGTCCCGGTAGAGGGCGAGAATTACCTCGCAGTCGCTCTGGGTCAGGAACTCGTAGCTGTCCTTGTAGCGCTCCCGAATCTCCATGTGATTGTAGATTTCCCCGTTTACCGCCAGGGCGAGTTTTCCGTCCTTGCTGAAAAGGGGCTGGTTTCCCGAAAGGGGGTCGACGATGGCGAGCCGCTCGTGGGCGAGCACCGCCTTTTCCCCGGAATAGATGCCGGACCAGTCCG
The DNA here is from genome assembly GCA_003246765.1 of Spirochaetales bacterium. GTDB lineage: Bacteria > Spirochaetota > Spirochaetia > Treponematales > Treponemataceae > Teretinema. The sequence continues at coordinate 11,731 of QKDA01000007.1, forward strand.
GTCCGCGGTGTCTCAGGGTTTTCGCCATCCTAAGGATCTGATTACGGAACGGCTCCGTATTTTGTTTGATGTCAAAGGCGCCAACGATTCCACACATTGCTCATTCCTCCTCGATTAATCCTCGTGCGTTCAGCCCAACGGGCCGGGGTATACGCAGTGGCAAAGGTATCCGAAAGGAGGAATTAAATCAAGGTGATTATGCATATTTATGCAATAACCGGGAGGAAAAAGGCATGAATTTACGGTTTTCCTGGCTTAGTTCAGTATACCGGGCACTATGCTGAGGGCTCGAAGTCCGTCAATGAACATTTGGACCGAAAGCATGAGCAGCAGCATTCCCATAAGCCGTTCCATGGCTGCCAGGCCCCTTTCCCCGAGAATACGGTAGAAAGCCGGCGCGAGAATCAGGATCGCCGCGGTAATGGCCCAGGCAAGCATAAGGGCCGCGAAGGAGAGGACCCGGGTGAGGCTGTGGCTTTCGCTCATGAGTATGAGGGTGGCCAGGGCGGAAGGACCCGCTATGAGGGGGATCGCGATGGGCACGATAAAGGGCTCTTCCTTGGCCTGGGTCATGGAGCTCGGCCCGTCGGGAAAGACCATGCGCAGGCCTATGACGAAGAGCACGGTTCCCCCGGCGATACGGATGACCCCGCTTTCAAGGCGGAAAACCGCCAGGATGGAACTGCCGAAAAAGAGAAACACCAGCATGACCGCCAGGGCAAAGACCATTTCCCGGAAGATCACCCGGCGCTGGCGCTGAGGCGGGTAGCCCTTGAGAATGGCCAGAAGCATGGGAATATTCCCGAAGGGATCGAGAACGAAAAGGAGGATGAGGGCAGAAGACCAAACGGAAAGGATCATGTCCATGACAGGATTCTACCGAACCCTGACCCCCTGGGCAAGGGGAATTTGACAGGCCCCCAGGAAGCCCTATGCTATGTAGTGACGGGTACTTTACATCGAAGGGGAATCATTTTCCATGGGATTTTACGAAGATCAGCCGGCCCTGAACATGGCTGGCGCTCCGTCAATGTTGCTGGTGGCGGCGGAAAGCGGGAGAATCCTGGACTGCAACCGGATTGCGGAGGACTTCTGCTCCCTGCCCAGGGAGACCCTCCTGGGGTCCTCTATCCAGTCCCTCGGCTGGTCGGTACCCCCCTTTCCGCTGGAGGTGGGGGAAGGGGAATCCCGTCATTACCTGGTGCGCTGCAGGAGGCCTGGCAAGGAAGCCGAGGATACGACCCTGCATGTCACGGCCCTGACCCTCGATGGCGTAGGCTGCGTCCACTGCGTCTTTTCTCCCTTGGGAGAGTCCCGCGGGAGCGCCCGAAAGTACGAGATCATCCTGGGCAAACTCCACACCGAGCACGAGCTTTTTTCCTCCGGCCCCGTTTGCATCCTGGTCTGGGAGAACAGCCCGGGCTGGCCCATGCGCTACGTCTCCGGCAACTCCGCCGAGATCCTCGGGTACGCCCCGGCGGAGCTCACCGGCGCTGGTTTCGCCTTCGCCTCCCTCATCCATCCAGAGGATCTCGACCGAATCCGCGGCGAGGTTGCCTCCTATCAGGCCTCCGGGGCTGAAAGCTTTACCCAGTCCTACCGGCTGCGGCGTCCCGACGGGGAGTATCGGTGGTTCTCGGACTACTCCCGCCTTATTCGGGGCAGCGACGGCTCGGTACGGGAAATTCACGGGTATCTTTTCGATGAAACCCGGCTGTTCGAGACCGAGAGAACCCTGGAAGACGAGCGGGAGCGGTTAAGCGAGATCATTCGGGGAACCGACGCGGGGACCTGGGAATGGAACGTTCAGACCGGTTCCCTGGCGATCAACGAGCGGTGGGCGCAAATGCTTGGCTTTACCCTGGAGGAACTCAGTCCCCTCTCGATCGATACCTGGCTCGAGAGGATACATCCCGACGACCTAACCCGGTCGAACGAGCTCTTGAACCTTCATTTTGCCGGTAAACTCAGCCATTACGAGTGCGAGGCCCGCATGCGCCACAAGAACGGCGAGTGGATCTGGGTCATAGACCGGGGCAGGGTATCCTCGTGGACCGCTGACGGCAAGCCCCTGGTAATGTTCGGTACCCACCAGGACATAACTGTCAGGAAGAAGACCGAAGCGGACCTTTTGGCAAAGGAGTCGGTTTACCGCTCGATCTTTGAGAGCGCCCCCTTGGGTATATGCCTTTTCGACTCCCAGGGACGAATCCTTTCCTGTAACGACCGCTTGCTTGGCATTCTCTCCACCGATCGGGAAGCATTTTTCGCGTCGAATCTCCTGGATTCGGACACCGAGGGCTTGGCCCCCGCGGTCAGGAGCGCCCTCGACGGGGAGTCTTCACGATACGACGGAACCCTGAGATTCGATTCGGGGGTGCTCCGCCACTTTCACGCCTACCTAAGCCCGATCTCCCTGGCCGAGGGGGCTTCTTCCGGGGGAATTCTCATCCTTGAGGATGAAACCGAGCGCCGGCACGTGGAGGAGGAACGGAGCTTTCTCTCGGCGATCGTCGAGTCGAGCCTCAACGAGGTCTATATCTTCGACGCCGAAACCCTCAGGTTCTCCTTCGCCAACCGCGGCGCCATCGGCAACATCGGCTACGCGATGGAAGACCTGCGGGGGATGACCCCCCTGGACATCAATCCCGAGATGAGCCCCGAGGCCTTTTCCTTTATCATCTCCCAGCTCCGGGAGGGGGCGAGGGAAAAGCTGACCTTCGAGACCCTGCACCGGCGCTCTGACGGGACCCTGTACCCCGTGGAGGCCCATTTCCAGATGCACCGCTTCGGCGACCGCCCCAACTGCGTCGCCTTTATCCATGACATAACGGAGCGCAAGGAAGCGGAACGGAACTTCCTGCGCAGCCAGCGGGCGATCGCGGAAAACGAGGCGCGGTTAAGGCAAATTATCGACGGCACGAAGCTCGTGATCTGGGATTGGGACGTTCTCTCGGGCAAGGTAAATCACAGCCCCTATTGGTTCACCCTCCTCGGCATGCCCCGTTCATCCGGCGAGAATGACCGTTCCGAGCCCTTTTCCCGGGTGCATCCCGACGACTTGGGGGCCGTACGCTCGCGGATGGATCAGGCCCTGTTGGGTCCTGCCCAGGATTTCGTTTCCGAGTACCGCCTCCTCCGGCAGGACGGTTCCGAGGTATGGATTATCGACAACGGGGTGGTGACCGAACGGGACGGCATGGGTAAGGCCCTACGGGTGAGGGGCTTTATGCTCGACATAACCGCGAAAAAGCGGTTTGAGTTAGAGCTCCAACAGGCCAATGAACGCTTGAAGGGGGCGATTCTAGACGCGGAACGCCTGGCGGTGGAGGCCGAAAAGGCCAACGTGGCGAAGGGAGAATTCCTCGCCAACATGAGTCACGAGATACGGACCCCCCTGAACGGGGTAATCGGACTGACGGGCCTTCTCCTGGGCACGGAACTTGACCAGGAACAGCGTTATTTCGCCGAGACTATCCGTTCCAGCGGGGAAACCCTGCTCGCGATCGTCAACGATATCCTGGACTTCTCGAAGCTTGAGGCGGGTAAGCTCGAACTGGACCGCATAGACTTTCCCCTGCGGGGGCTTTTGGGAGACATCGCCTCGTCCCTGTCCGTGGAGGCTTTCCAGAAGGGACTGGATTTCATGTGGTCCGCGGAGGCTTCCCTGCCCGTCAACCTTTCAGGGGATCCGGTAAGGATTCGGCAGGTTTTGACGAACCTGGTGGGCAACGCGGTCAAGTTTACCGAGAAGGGCGAAATTAGCCTGGGGGTCAGGCTCCTTTCAGAATCCGACAGGGGAATGCTCCTTGAGTTTTCGGTCCGCGACACCGGGATCGGCATACCCGAGAAGAAACGGGAGCTTCTCTTCCGAAAATTTACCCAGCTTGACGCCTCGGTCTCCCGCCGTTTCGGGGGGACCGGACTGGGCCTGGCGATTTCCCGGGAACTCGCGGAACGCATGGGCGGCGAGATCGGCGTGGAAAGCGTTCCGGGGGAGGGCTCCCTCTTTTGGTTCACCGCCGTGCTTCAGCGCTCCCGGGATCAGGGGGACCCGGTGGTACTCACAGCGGACGCGATCGGGAAACGGGCCGTCGTCGTAGCGCCGAATCCCCGCTCCGGGGGCATCCTGCGGGACTTGCTCTCGCATTGGGGCATGCAAGCCGAGCTCTTCGACTCTCTGGACGGCGCTGTGGGGCGGTACCGTTCCCTGGCGGCGGAGGGAAGTCCCTTCGAGCTGGTCGTGGTGGACTCCTGTCCCCCGGGGGGAAAACTGTTGGCACCCCACGGCCTCAACCCCGCGCTTCCTCCCGGTCCGCATCCTCCGGTCATCCTGATCACGAGCCGGCAGGGGAACGACTCTCTCGAATCGGCGATACCCATAGCCGCCACGGTCTCCAAACCCCCGAGACACCGCGACTTGGCGGACGCCGTCGATCTGGCCCTTTCGGGACTGAGCGGAAAGCAGGGCCTATCGCCGACGGGTACGGGATCCGAATCCGTGCCCCTCGCCGCGGTAAGGATCCTCGTAGCGGAGGATAATCCGACAAACCAGCGCGTTGCCCTGGGCATACTGAACCGTCTGGGCTACGAGGCTCAGCTCGTCTCGAACGGCCGGGAGGCTTTGGAATCCCTGTCCAAGCAAAGTTTTGACCTGGTGTTCATGGACATCCAAATGCCCGACATGGACGGTATCGAGGCGGTGAAGTCCCTCAGGGATGCCTCCTGGGCCGGACCCAATCACCGGGTTCCGGTGGTGGCCATGACCGCCCACGCCATGGCGGGAGACCGGGAACGCTGCCTCGCGGCGGGCATGGACGACTACCTGGCGAAACCCCTGGTCCCGGCGGAATTGGGGGCGGCGATCCAAAAATGGGTTCCCCTTTCCGCAGGCAAGACAATTCCGCGAAAGACCGTAAGCATACGCCGGGGCATACCGATATTTGACCGCCAGGACCTGAGGGAGCGTCTTTTGGACGATGAGGACCTAGCCCGGACGGTGTGCGCGGTTTTTCTCGGGGACATGCCCTCCCAGATCGAGCTGCTCCGTTCCTACGCGGAAAAGGGCGACCACAAGGCCGCGGAACGGCAGGCCCATTCCATAAAGGGGGCCTGCGCCAACGTAGGGGGCTTACGAATGAAGGAAGCGGCTTTGGAAGCGGAGAAGGCTATCCGGGAAGGCCGCAGCGAGGACCTTCCGGAGGTTCTGGAGCTCCTGGGGAGGGAATTCGATACCCTCCGAAGGGCTTTGGAAAGCGATACCGGCGATTGAGCCCCGCAAGGGGCCCACCTCCGGGGCCGCCTAGGCGAAAATCTTGACGATATCCAGGGGTTCCAGAACCTGACCGAGCCCGCGCTCCACCGAGGAGGCGAAGGCCTTCGCCGTGTCCAGGGAGGTAAGGCAGGCGCAGTTGTGCTCCACCGCGCTCCGCCTTATGCGGAAGCCGTTTCGGTTCCTGTCCCGTCCCCGGGTGGGGGTATTGATCACCAGGGTCAGTTCCCCCTTCTGGAGGGCGTCCAGGATATTCGGGGAGGGCTCCGAGGGTCGGTTGATCCTCGCGGCGGCGATGCCGTGCTCGTTGAGGTACTTCGCGGTTCCCTCGGTGGCCACGATGGCGAAGCCCGCGTCGGCGTAGCGCCTCACGATGGGCAGGGCCTCCTCGTAGTCCCGCTCCCTAAGGGAGACCGCGACCTTCCCCTTTCCTTCCTTGTTGAGCCGGATCTTAATTCCCGAGCCCCGGAAACCCTTGTAGAGGGCGTCTTCCCATTTTTTCGCTATCCCCAGGGCCTCGCCGGTGGACTTCATCTCGGGACCTAAGGCGGTCTCCACTCCGTAGAGCTTCTCGAAGGAGAAAACGGGCATTTTCACGGCGAAGTAGGGCGACTCCCGGAAGAGTCCCGTGCCGAAGCCCATGTTCTTGAGCTTTTCGCCGAACATGCACCTCGTGGCGATGTCCACGATGGGAACCCCGGTCACCTTGCTGATGTAGGGAACCGTGCGGCTCGAGCGGGGGTTCACCTCGATCACGTAAATGTCCTCGCCCTTGGCGATGAACTGGATGTTGATGAGCCCGATCACCTTGAGTTCCTTCGCGAGGCGCTCGGAGTAGTCCGCGATCTTGGCTTTTTGGGAGACCGTGAGGTTCGGCGCGGGGTACACGGAGATGGAGTCTCCCGAGTGGATTCCCGTCCGCTCCACGTGCTCCATGATGCCCGGGATGAGGATGTCGGTGCCGTCGCACACCGCGTCGACTTCTGCCTCGGTGCCCTCGATGTACTTGTCCACCAGGATCGGGTTCTCCTGCTGGATCTGGTTGATGATGTCCATGAACTCGACGACGTCGGAGTCCCGGTAGGCGATCTCCATGCCCTGGCCGCCGAGGACGTAGGAGGGGCGCACGAGCACGGGGTAGCCGAGGGAGTTTGCCGCCGCGAGGGCTTCCTCGGTGGTGAACACGGTCTTACCCGCCGCCCGGGGAATCTTGGTGGCCTCGAGTACCCGGTCGAAAAGCTCCCGGTCCTCGGCGCGGTCCACGTCCTTCGCGCTCGTTCCGAGGATGGGCACGCCCATGGCGGAAACGGCTTTGGTGAGCTTGATGGCGGTTTGGCCGCCGAACTGCACCACCGCGCCCACGGGCTTTTCGTTCTCGATGATGTGCTCCACGTCTTCCGGGGTGAGGGGCTCGAAGTAGAGCCGGTCGGAAATGTCGAAGTCCGTCGAAACCGTCTCGGGGTTGTTGTTCACGATGATAGTCTCGTAGCCCAGCTCCTTGAGGGCCCAGACCGAGTGTACCGAGCAGTAATCGAACTCGATGCCCTGGCCGATGCGGATGGGGCCCGAGCCGAGGACGAGGACCTTGCCCTTGTTGAGGCCCGCGTTTCCCGAGGCGGCGCCGTGGCCCGAGCGGTTCACGTGGTGGGCGAACTCCTCGTCCACCGCCTCGTTGGTCGTGGAGTAGGCGGAGTAGAAGTAGGGGGTTACCGCCTCGAATTCCCCGGCGCAGGTGTCCACCATGTTGTAGCCCGGAACGATGCCCATGCGCCGCCTCAGGTAGCGGATTTCCTTCTCGTCCACGTTAAGGAGGCGCGCGATCTCCCGGTCCGGGAAGCCGCATTCCTTGGCCTCCAGGAGGGTGTCGTAGTCCTTGGCCCCGAAGGAGATCCTCTTTTCGATGTCCAGGATATGGGCGAGCCGTTGGAGGAACCACCGGTCGATTTTCGTGATCTCGAAGATCTCGTCCATGGTCGTTCCCCGCCGCATGAGTTCGGAGATTTCCCAAAGCCTCTCGTCGGAGATCTTCTCGGTAACCCTTTTCATGAGGTCCTCGGTGCTCATGGCGGCGAACTTGCGGTGCCACAGCCCCCACACGTTCTGCTCCAGGGAGCGCACCGCCTTCATGAGGGCCCCCTCGAAGGACCAGCTGATGGCCATGACCTCGCCGGTGGCCTGCATCTGGGTGCCGAGCTTCCGCTTGGCGTTCACGAACTTGTCGAAGGGCCAGCGGGGAATCTTCACGACGCAGTAGTCCAGGGCGGGCTCGAAGGCCGCGTAGGTCTTGCCGGTCACCGCGTTCTTGATCTCGTCCAGGGTATAGCCAAGGGCTATCTTGGCCGCGACCTTGGCGATGGGGTAGCCCGTGGCCTTGGAGGCGAGGGCCGAGGAGCGGCTCACCCGGGGATTCACTTCGATGACCGCGTAATCGCTCGAGGTGGGGTGGAGGGCGTACTGTACGTTGCAGCCCCCTTCCACGCCCAGGGCGTTGATGATGTTCATGGCGCTGGAGCGGAGCATCTGGTGGTCTTTGTCAGTGAGGGTCTGGCTCGGGGCCACGACGATGGAGTCGCCGGTGTGCACTCCCACGGGATCGAAGTTTTCCATGTTGCAGACGATGATGCAGTTGCCCGCGCCGTCCCGGATCACCTCGTACTCGATCTCCTTCCAGCCGGAGATGTCCTTTTCGATGAGCACCTGCCCGACCCGGGAAAGGGAGAGTCCGTTCGGCGCGATCTCCTCGAGTTCCCCCTCGTCCTTGGCGATGCCGCCGCCGGTGCCCCCCAGGGTATAAGCGGGGCGCACGATGACGGGGAAGCCGATTTCCCGGGCGAAGTCCCGGGCGTCCTCGTAGGTGGTTACCACCTTGCTGATGATGCAGGGCTCCCCGATGGATTCCATGGTGTCCTTGAAGGCCTGCCGGTCTTCGGCCTTCTTGATGGTCTCGCTCTTGGTGCCGAGGAGGGTTACCCCCCGCCCTTCGAGCCACCCGGAGTCGGCGAGCTCCATGGCGAGGTTGAGGCCGGTCTGTCCTCCCAGGGTGGGGAGGATGGAGTCGGGATTTTCTATCTCGACGATTCGTTTTACCGTGTCCGCCGTGAGGGGCTCAATGTAAACCCGGTCCGCGATGTCCCGGTCGGTCATGATGGTGGCGGGGTTCGAGTTGATGAGGACGACCTCGAGACCCTCTTCCTTCAGGGTGCGGCAGGCCTGGGTTCCGGCGTAGTCGAACTCCGCGGCTTGGCCGATGATGATGGGGCCCGAGCCGATGACGAGCACCTTGTGAATATTCGTTCTCAGGGGCATGGTTTAGAGCCCTCCTTGGATTTGCGCGATGAAGTCGTCGAAGAGATAGGCGGTTTCCCGGGGACCCGGGCTCGCCTCGGGATGGAACTGGACCGAGGACACGGGGATTCCCTTGAAGCGGAGTCCCTCCACGGAGCCGTCGTTCACGTTCACGTGGCTGATCTCGGCCACGGCGGTATCCACCGTGTCGGGCTTGACGCAGTAGCCGTGGTTTTGGCTGGACATGTACACCCGCCGGGTGGCGAGGTCCATCACCGGGTGGTTGCAGCCCCGGTGCCCGAACTTGAGCCGCTCCGTGTCGAAGCCCGCCGCCAGGGCCATGAGCTGGTGCCCGAGGCAGATCGAGAGGATCGGGATGCCCGACTCCATGAGTTCCCGGATATGGCGGAGCACGGGGGCGCATTCCTTGGGGTCTCCGGGGCCGTTGGAGAGCATGATTCCGTCGGGCTTCGCGTCCAGGATGACGTAGGCCGGGGTGTCCCAGGGCCACACGGTGACGGTGCAGTCCCGGGCGACCAGGGACCGGATGATGTTTTCCTTGGCGCCGAAGTCGATAAGGCTCACCTTGACGCGTCCCTTGCCGAAGGTTTCGGGGTGCTTGCGGCTGACCCGGATCACGCTGTGGCGCACGGAGTATTTCCTGATTTCCTCCAGGCGGAGGGTTATGTCCTCGGGAAGCTGCCAGGTAATGAGGCCGTTCATGGTTCCCGCGTCCCGGAGGCGGCGGGTAAGGGCCCGGGTGTCTATGCCGGAAAGGACCGTGACCCCGTGGCGGGCGAGAAAGTCCTGGAAAGGTTCCTCGTTGCGGTAGTTACTCGGAAAGGGAGAGAGTTCGCGGACAATGAGGGCGGAGATCCAGGGACGCTTCGATTCCATGTCCTCGGCATTGGAGCCGTAGTTGCCGATCATCGGGTAGGTGAGCACTACCCCCTGTCCTTCAAAGGAAGGATCCGTCACGGTTTCTTCGTAGCCCATCATGCCCGTGGTAAATACCACCTCGCACAGGGTTTCTTTTTCCTCGCCGTGAAACTTCCCTTCAAAGACCGTTCCGTCTTCAAGAATCAAGTATCCTCTCATGTATCCCTCTTTGCGCGTTTTTTAAGAAAATAAGGCTTAAAAAACGTGTTTTACGAAAAATAGCATTTATCACCCATAAAATACAAGGGATAATCCCGAATAACCCGGGGATGCTTTAAAAAAAATGACCGCCATAAGGGGGTAGATTTTGTAATAACCGAGAGCGAGCCCAGAAAATAACTGAAAAAACGATGGGGATTTCTCAATCTTGGGGGGGACTATGGAAAGTATGGTTAAAAAAAAGAGCTTTTATGATGTTCCCTCTATGAATTACCGGGAATTTTGGGGGGCGGATTAAAAAAAAGAAACAAATTTCTTTTTTTTCGGGTTACAGTCTCTTAGGAGGATGGGATAGGTATGGAAGAAATGAAGGATTCTCAGGAAACGGTTCGGGGCCTGATGACTGCCGGGGGGGTGGCGGGTCTGCTTGCTCTCGTGTTGGGTATTTTCGATATTGTCATCGGTTCCGTCACGGGAGCTAATCTGGAAGCCCTCAGCTCCGATGCCCTTGGCCGTTTCGCGGACTTTGCGGCTTCTCCCCTGTTGGGGCTGTATCGGCTGGACGCGTTGAACCTCGTCTCCAGCGTTGTGACCCTGGTCTTCGCTGCCGCCCTTTACGTATCCCTTAAGGACATAAGCGGCCCCTTAAGCCTTCTCGCGCTCCTGTTTCTAGGCATAGGGACTTCGGCGATGATCTCGGGCAATGCCGCCTTCGCCATGATGAGTCTCGCGGGGAAGTTTTCCGTTGCTCAGGGGGAATCCTCCAAGGCGGTATTTATCGCCGCAGGTGAGGCCTTGCTCGCTCGTGGCGCCCATGGGTCCCCGGCTATGTTTTTCGCCTTTTCCCTTCCTTCGTTGGGGAATACCCTTTTTGCCCTGGGGATGCTCCGCTCGGGAAGGTACGGAAAGAAAACCGCCTGGGCGGGGATTTTAGGGAGCGGACTTCTTCTGGTCTACGTGGTATTGGTGACGTTCGTTCCGGGTGCGGGCCGTTTTGCCCTGTATCTGGCCGCTCCCGGCGGTATTGCGGCGCTGCTGTGGATTCTTGGATCCTCCCTTAGCCTTTTTAGGCATGGCAGGGAGGCGTAGTAGATGGCTCCCACCGGTCACATAGGAATTGCCCTGGGTCTCAGGAATCTCGCTCCCAAGCTTCCCCTGGCAGCATGGATCGTCTTGCCCTGCCTGACTGACATCTTTTACGGGATCTTATCCGCCGCAGGGATTGAAAGCCAAGAATACAGTCCCTATACCCACAGTATCGCGGGGGCTTTCGTTCTTTCGCTTCTCGCGGCGGCAGCGGCCTTCGCCTGTCTGCGGGACCGGCGGGCGGCCCTGGCGGCCTTCGCCGTGACCCTATCCCACATCGCGGCGGATTTTACGGTTTGGTCCAACCTCTCCCTGGCCCCGGGCTTTCCGTCAAACCTGGGCCTTGGATTCTATGACCGAATAGGCTTTTCCATGGCGACCGCGGGCATGAATGCGCCCAGCCTCATGGCAACGGCCTTTGAACTGCTGCTGCTTGCGGCGGGGATCGCCGTGATGAGGCGTTCGGCGAGGGCAGCCCGTCCTTAGCTCCCCCAGCTTTCCGCTACAGCAACAGCAGGGTAATCAATATGGATAGCGGCGCGATGATGCCCCCGGAGCGGAAATACTCAAAAAAGCCGACGTGGATTCCCTTTGTCTTGGCTCCCTCCGCCATGATGAGGTTCGCCACGCTCCCGAGGAGGGTGAAATTTCCCGCCAGAGTCGTGACCCCCGCGAGCATGAGGGCCGTTCGATCCGGGTCTATAAGCCCGTCCAGGGATGGCAGCAGCACCATAACGGCGGGCACGTTCGAAATGACCTGGCTGAGGCCCGCGGCGAACCATCCCAGGGCGGGACCGTCCAACCCTCCGGAAACCAGGGTCATGAGAGCCCCGTATGAGCGGGTGGTTACGGCCGCCCGGGTTATGACGAAGAGCCCCGCGAACAAGACCAGCAGGGTCCAGTCCACCTCGGCGAAGATCTTCTCCGGCCTCACCCGGCGCGTCACCAAGAGGATGGAAATACCCGCCAGAGCCCCCAGGGAAACGGACATGCCCGCGGCCCAGCACGCTGCCATCACCGCGAAGGAAAGGGCGCACTTCAGGAACAGGGGCCGGTAGACGGGAAAGGATCCTGTTTTGGCTCGTATCGGGCTCAGGGTATCCGGGATCGGCGCTGGCGTAACCGCCGCGGGCCCTGGGGCGAAGTCTTTTCGGTAGAGGAAAACCACTACGGCGTAGGTAATCAGAAGCGAAATCAGGGCGCTCGGTCCCAGGGCCGACATGAAGTCCCCGAATCCAAGCCCCCGGCCGGTGGCGATGAGGATGTTTTGGGGATTCCCTATAGGTGTCGCCATACTGCCGACGTTGGCCGAAAGCGCCAAGGCGATAAGGTAGGGAACCGGGTTGAGTCCCAGGGCCAGTGCCGTCTCCGCCGCCAGGGGCGTGAGCATCAGCACTGCGGTATCGTTAATAAAGAGCGCCGAGAGCAGGGCCGAGAGGGCCATGACCAGGGCCAGCAGCGTTCGGGGGCGCGCGCTGGCGCGCAAGGCCCCTCCCGCCCAGCGAAAGAACCCGGAGAGGCGAAGGTTCGCGTTAAAGACCATCATGGCGAAAAGGAGGATGATGGTCTGGCCGTCTATCGCCGCCAGGGCTTCCTCGACGGAAAGGGCCCCCGAGAGTACCAGGGCCGCCGCCCCCACGAGGGCTAGCCCTGCCCGGTTGATCCTGAGCCGGGGAATCCTACCGGCCGCTACCGCCGCAAGACTGGCAAATACCAGAATATCCGTTGTCATGGCGAGAAGCATATCGCTTCCCAAGGGGAATGAGAAGCGGGTTTACCCTCTGGGGAGCCGCCGGTTCAGCGGTCCAAGGCGCCCTTTAGATAGGTTTCGATCGCCCGTCGATAGGATGTGCGGAAGTCGATTTTTAGGGACGAAAGCCCCGGTTCAGCGAGTACCTTCTCCTGCATGGGGCTGTATTTCGCCATGGGGGCGAGGCCGGAGGTCAATCCCACGTGGACTTGGAGGAAGGCGAGGGCGGCGCCGTCGCTCGGGAAGGGAAGGGCCGCCCTCAGGGCGGAAAGGCCCCGTTCCAGGAGGGCCCGAAAGCGAAGCTTTGTTTCCCGGTATACCCCCTCGCTCGCGTTGCGTTCGAGGGATACGGCAAGATGAGGGTGGAGTTCCAGGAGCCTTTTTTGCCGGAGCAGTATATCGGTCCATCCCTCGACGAAGGTTTCCATGTCCATGTCCGGCCCTAGGAAAGCGATGACCTCCTCCAGCCAGAGACTGAGGTCATCCAGGAAGAGGCGGAGAAATACCTCTTCCCGGGTGGAAAAGTACCGGTACAGGTTTGACTGGGAGACGCCTATTTCCCGGGCGATCATTTGCATGGTTACCCGTTCGTACCCCAAGTCCGCGAAGAGCCTCTCCGCGGACTCAAGTATTTGCCGTTCCCTTTCGGCCCGCTGCTCGGCTGTCCTCGCCCGCTGCCATCCGTCGCTTTTCATGGCCTGAATTAACTCATAAAACCGATGATTCTGTCAAAGGCGCGGTCCGGGAGGATCCCCCGGAGAAATACCGCCGGCTTTGCCATGAATCCCGTAAGGTACCGGGTCCTTGGGCGTTTGGCGGTCACTGCCCGAAGCACCGTATTCGCGATGGCCCGGGGATGGGTAAGCCCCTTCCCTCCGTACATCCTCGAAATTCCCTCGGCGGTGCGGGACGCGGACTCTGCGTAAGGGCCACCGGCGGAGGTTTTGCGCAGGTTCTCCGCGGCGATGGCTCCCCAGTCGGTCTTGATCCCGCCGGGTTCCACCAGGACCGCGTCGATCCCGAAGGGCTTCGTCTCGAGGCGAAGACAGTCCGTCAGGGCTTCCACCGCGTATTTGGTCGCGTGATACCAGGCCCCGAAGGGGGTATACATCCGGCCTCCCATAGACGAAATGTTGACGATCCTGCCCCAACCCTTTTCCCTCATTCCCGGGAGCGCCATTTGCGTGAGCCGGGCGAGGCCGAACACGTTCACGTCGAACTGGCGGCGGGCCTCATCCAGGGGGACGTCTTCGAGGGCACCGTAGGAACCGTAGCCCGCGTTGTTCACCAGGATGTCGATGGCCCCCGCTTCCTGCAGGATTCTCTCCACAGCGGGCTTCAGGGAATTTTCGTCGGTCACGTCCAGGGCAAGGGTTCTGGCGCCCTTTCCCTCGAGCCCCGCCATGCGATCCACCCGTCGGGCTGCTGCGTACACCACGGCTCCCTCGCTCAACAGGGAAAGAACCGTTTCATAGCCTATCCCCGATGAGGCCCCGGTAACGAGGGCAGTTTTGCCCTTTAGCTTGTTCATGTTTCGCTCCTTATTAAGAGAAACTGTATCACTTATACATGGAATATAAGAGAAATAGTTTCACTAGTCAAGGTCGTTTTTCCGCATTCTAACCTCGCATGAAGGAATGAAATGCGAAAAAAGGCAATATTTGCGCTATTTTCTAGATATTTCAGTCAAACGCCCTTGGCAGGATACAAATAATTCGATAAGGTAATGCCACAGTCGAGTTACCGTGAACCCCGAATTGGAGGCTTTCACGGTGAGGAGCGGCATGTATACGGCCGCGTTGTACCGTAAGAACGGCATGAATCGAAGACACGCATGAATGAAGACCAATACGGGGACCTTCCGGACAGCTGCCGGCCGGGGCCCGTGGTGATCCCCTGCGCAACCGGGTCGTCGAACCGCCGCTGTCATTTCCTGAACGCTACATTTTTAAGGAATTTACATGGAATCTATTTCCCCGGACCCCGTTTCCAGCGAAGCCATTTCGCAGGAAACCCTTTCCTCGGACGCGAAGGAACTGTCCTTTGCCGATCTCGGCCTGGACGAGATCTCCCTCAAGGCTATTGAAGTCAAGGGCTTCACCGAGCCCACTCCCATCCAGGTACTCGCCATTCCCCGCCTTCTGGACGGCGACGCCAACGTCATCGCCAAGGCGCGTACTGGTACCGGCAAGACCGCGGCCTTCGGGCTTCCCCTCATGCAGGAACTTCGCGGCGACAACGGGACTCCCCGGGCCCTGGTGCTCGTTCCCACCCGGGAGCTGGCGATCCAGGTAACCAACGAGCTCGAATCTTTCCGATCCGAAACCTGGCCCCGCACGGTTACCGTGTACGGCGGCGCCTCCATCGTGGACCAGCTCAAAAAACTGCGCTCCGGCGTCGAGATCGTGGTGGGTACCCCCGGCCGCGTGATTGACCACCTCGAGCGGGGTTCCCTGAACCTCGACAAAATCGAGTACTTTATCCTGGACGAGGCCGACGAGATGCTCAACATGGGCTTCGTGGAGGATATCGAGGCCATATTCGGGCGGGCGAACCCCGAAGCGCGGGTGCTCATGTTCTCCGCCACCATGCCCCGGGAAATACTCTCTATCGCGACGAACTTCATGGGCGACTACGAGATCGTGGAGGAGGAAACCCCCGAGGAGGAGCCCATCCTCACGGACCAGTGGTGGTGGCCCGTCCGGGAGGACGACAAGACCGAGGCCCTGGTGCGCCTCATCGACTCGGCCTCAGATTTTTACGGCCTCGTGTTCTGCCAGACCAAGGCGGATACCGACGCGGTCGCGAAGGAGCTCGACGAGCGCCACTACCAGGCTGCGGCCCTCCACGGCGACATCGCACAGAGCCAGCGGGAGAAGATCCTTTCCCGGTTCCGCTCGAAGAAAACCAGAATTCTCGTGGCTACCGACGTGGCCGCCCGGGGCATCGACATTGAAGGGCTTACCCACGTGGTGAATTACGCCCTTCCCTTCGACGGTCCCACCTATACCCACCGCATCGGCCGAACGGGCCGCGCTGGGGCTTCCGGCGTGGCGGTTACCTTCGTTCGCCCCGAAGAGCGGCGAAGGCTCGGCTACCTGCGCAAGCACGGCCGGGGAGAGCTGAAGGAAGGCTCCGTGCCCACCGTGGCGGATGTCCTGAAGGTAAAGCGCGAGCGCCTCATGAGCGGCACCGAATCCGGCATCGCCCGGTACTTTCCGGAAACCCCGGCCGAAGGGTCCGAGGCTCCCGCCGCCGAGCGGACCGTGGCTCAGGAGCTTCGGGGTTTCGCGGACCGCCTTTGCGAGGGGAGGGATCCCCGGGAGGTGCTCGCCGCCGCCCTTTCGATCCAGTACGGCGAATCCCTGTCCCCGGAACAGTACAACGAGATCAGGCCCGTCCGCCCCCAAGGGGAGGACCGCGCCCACATACGCCTGTATATTGGCCTGGGACGCCGGGACGGCATGACCCGCCGGGGCATCGCCCAGTTTTTCCGGGACCTCATCGGCCTTCCCGAACGCCTCGTAGACCGTATCGACGTACTGGACGCCTTTTCCCTGGCGACCCTTCCCGCTGACGCCGCCCGTGCGGCCTTGGACCTTTCCAAACAGCGGAGAAACGTTCCCCATATGCACGTGGACGTGAAGGACCAGGGGGGCGACTTCCATTCCGGCCCGAGGGGAGGCAGACCCGGCGGTTACGGCGGCGGACGCCGTTTCGGCGGGCCCGGCGGACAAGGCGGATACGGGCGGGGGCCCGGCGGACCCGGCGGTAATTTCGGCCGCGAAGGCGAGGGCCGCCGGGAAGGTCCTCCCTGGCAGGACCGCGAGGGCGGGCGTCCCGGCAGGGGCAGGGGCGACCGAAAGCCCTCGGGGGTAGGCGCCGAAGGCTACCGCAAGCGCCGCGACGACCGCTCTCCCCAGGGGGGCGGATACTAAAAAAAAAGGCAGCCCGGCTTGAACCCCGGGCTGCCTTTTCTTTTTCCCCTCACGGGTCTTAGTGTATGAAGCCTTCCATCGTGTACGCGTTGAGCCAGCGCTGGAGCGGGGTAACCCAATAGTCGTCGTGGCAGCCTTCCAAAAGGAGCCGCTCGTACATATCCGCTATGTGGCTTTGTATTTTCTTCACCTGCTCGGGACTGACGTCCTCGGCCCCGGCGAAGAGGCTTTCCGTGAAGCGTATAACCTCCACCGGCGTCACCTCTTCCGGGGTAATGCGGGTCATGGCGTACAGCGCCGCGGGAATGCAGTTCACGCTGTGCTGCTTGATGTAGAGCACCGTTTCCGCGATGGCCACCGCGCCCTCGTAGAGCTCCCGATTGAGGAGTTCCGCCTCCTCCCCCTCCATCCCCAATTCCTTGAAGGTCTTTCGGTAGAAGGTATAGGCCAGCACCACGATTATGACGTGCAGGCTCGGGACGCACAGGTAATGGGGGTCAAAAAGGTGGATGGTGAGAAAATGCCCCCGGTAGTATTTTGGCCGCTTCGTGGTGGTCATCCTGAAACGGTAGACCTCCGCCGCGTCCCGGTAACAGCGGTCGATGAGCGTGAGGAGACTCTCAAGGGCGTCTTGCTCCGCCTCGCGCCCGAAGCGCTCCCGAATGTAGCCGATGGGGCGTATCCAGAAGGCCACGAAATCGAGATAAACCCCCACCCGTTCAGGGGTAAAGGGAACCGACTTGTCCAGAGGATGGTCCACGTCGAGAATCGGAATTTTTCGGACGCCCAGTTTTACGGAGAACTGGAGCCAGAAAAAATCCCGGAGTACGGTGCCGAGATAGCGGAAGAGGGCCTTTCTCGATCTTTTACCCGCCAGGGCATGGAAGAAAATGGGCGGTATGGCGATTCCCCTCGCGGTGCGCTTCGCCACGGCCCGCGCGGCTGACCTCATCGCGCTTCCTTCACGATTTCCGAGATGTTTCGCATGATATGGGTGACCACGTCGCTTTTGTTCATGGCGTAGATATGGATGCCCCTGACCCCGTTGGTCACGAGGTCGATTATCTGTTCCGTGGCGTAGGCTATTCCCGCCTGCTTCATAGCCTCGGGGCTGTCGCCGAAGCGGTCCACCAGGGAGAGAATCTTGGGCGGCAGGTAGGCGTTGGAGAGCTCCACCATTCTCTTAACCTGGGCGGCGTTGGTCACGGGCATTATTCCCGCCAGCACCGGAACGTTGATCCCCTTGGCCTGGGCGCGGTAGAGAAAGCTGTAGAGCATGTTGTTGTCGAAGAACATCTGGGTCGTCAGGAAGCTGCAGCCCGCGTCCACCTTGAATTTGAGATTGTCCAGATCCCGGTCCTTGTGGCCGCTTTCGGGATGCCCCTCGGGATAACAGGCCCCGCCGACGCAAAAGTCGCCCCGGGAAAGGATCTCGCCGACCAGGTCCGAGGCATGGCCGAAGTCTCCCGGGGGAACGAAGGAAGGGTCCTTCGGGCGGTCACCCCGGAGGGCCAGGATATTCTCTATTCCCCGGGAGGCAAGGTCGTCGATGATACGCCGTACCTCGTCGCGGGTGGAGGAAAGACAGGTGAGGTGCGCCAGGGGCGTTACCCCGATCTGCTGGATATGGGCCGCGATTTTGGCCGTATTCGCTGAGGTTCCGCCCCCGGCGCCGTAGGTAACGCTGATAAAGTCCGGCTCCCAGGCTGCCAGCTCTTCCGTGCAGCCAAGAACCGCGTCAAAGGCCGAATCCTGCTTTGGGGGGAATATCTCAAAGGAAACGCTGAGCCTGCGTTTCTCCAGAATATCGCTGATTTTCATGATACTGTACGTCCTTTATCCCGAGTGTACCAGTTCCTAAGCTCTTACGGCAAGCGCCTCTTTGGGTGTATACTGAACGCCATGTCCCTCAATTGCGCCGAAATCAACCTGATCCTCGAGGAACTGGATCTCGAAGGCTCCTTCATACAAAACGTAGTGCAGCCTTCCTACGACACGATCGCCTTTTATACCTATAAGGAAGGGGTTTCCCGGACGGTTCTGGTCTGCCTCGCGCCGGGGGTATGCCGAATGTGCGAAACCCGCAGAAAGGTCCCCAAAAACGACAAACCCCTCCGTTTCATGGAGTTTTTACGCTCCCGAATCAAGGGTTCCCGCATCGCCTCGGCTGCCCAAATCGACGACAACCGGCTGGTGCTGTGGGAGCTGACCCACGGGGACGAGCGGTTTCGGCTTTGGATTCGCCTTTGGAGCGGCGCGGCCAATATCGTCGTTACGGACGGCGCCGACGCCATTTTGGACGTGTTCTACCGCCGCCCCAAGCGCGGCGAGATAACCGGGGGCAGCTGGGTTATGCCGGACCCGCCGGGGAGCGGGAAAACCTGGGAGGTCAGGGCTTTTCCCCCCGGGGAAGCGCTATCCTTTAACGAGAATATCGATCGATGGTACGCGGAACACGCCTCCTCCCTTTCCCGGGAGGCCCTGTTGGAAGAGGCGCGAAAGCGCCATGAGGGGCGGCGGGGCCGGCTTGAGGCCGCTCTGGCCCGGCTTGAGCGGAAGCGGGAATCCTTTCTCGACGCGGACCGCTTTCGCCACCAGGGGGACCTTCTCACGGCAAACCTCTGGAAGCTTTCTCCCGGCATGGACTCGGTGGAGCTGGAGGATTACGAGAAGGACAACGCCCCCATACGCATCCCCCTGGATCCTCTCCTCAAGCCCCAGGAGAACGCCGCCCGGTACTACACGAAATACAAAAAGGCCCTCTCGGGACTCTCGGAACTGGAAGACGACATAACCTCTACCAAGCGTACCCTCGCTACCCTGGCGGAGGAGCTAAGGCGCATGGAGGACGAACCGAATCCCCTGGTGATCCACAAGCTCCTCCGCAAGCAGAATACCCCGAGGCAGCAGCTGGACAAAAAGTATCCGGGTCTCGTCTTTCGGGTCAATGACTGGATGATCCTCGTGGGGCGCACGGCGGCGGAGAACGACGCCCTTCTGCGGCGTCACGTTCGGGGCCACGACCACTGGCTCCATACCCGGGACTGGCCCGGGGGCTACGTTTTCGTCAAGGCCCGGCCCGGCAAGTCCGTTCCCCTGGACATACTCCTGGACGCCGCTACCCTGGCTCTCTTCTATTCCAAGGGCCGGAAGGCGGGAAGCGCCGACGTGTACCATACCCAGGTTAAATACCTGAGGCGGGCTAAGGGGGCCCCCAAGGGGACCGTGCTCCCCTCCAACGAAAAGAACCTTTCCGTAAGCCTCGACGAGGAACGGCTCAAGAGGCTTGAAACCTGCAAGGACGACGAATGAACACCAAACTGCGCATCTTTTTGCTGAGCTTCCTGTGCTGTCTGGCAGCCTTGCTTTCCGCCGGCGCCGAGGAGTCTCCCGTACGGAGAACCGATAATCCCTGGGTTATCCTTCGGTCCTTCCTCGTTTCCTATCCCGACCGGATCGAGGCGGTGGACTACGACGTTTCCGTGAAGGACTGGTACATGGTAATCTCAGGCCAGCGCCTCTATTGGGCCGGCGGCCGCCTGCTGACCCGGGACGACCTTCCCCGCTTCGATACCTGGCGGCCCTACGTGGACTACCTGTATCCCCGGGAGATTCCCGACCCGGCGGGTTTTACCCCTGAGGTCATCGCCAACCTAAACCATAGGGTCGTCACCGAGCGGAGGGGAAACGCCCCCCGGTACAACCTGGCCTTTTACGACGCCCTTTACGACGGACGGACCCGCGCCCGCATCGAGTCCCACATAACCCGCTTTGACTACCTCGGAAAGCGCGTATCCGTCCACGAGCGGATCGTGGACCCCCTGAAGCGGGTGGAATCGCGCCTTCAGGAGCTCGCGAAAAAGGACCATGAGGTTGCGGCCTTCATCGCCTCCATCGGCTCCGTCGAGGGTTATAACTGGAGGGAGATCCGCGACAGCAAGGACCGCAGCAATCACAGCTGGGGCATTGCGGTGGACATCCTGCCGAAGAATTGGGGCCAAAAGAACATCTACTGGAGCTGGATAGGCTATTGGAACGACAAGTGGATGCTCATCCCCCTGGATCGCCGGTGGATGCCCCCCGAGGCGGCGGTGGATGCCTTCGAGGCGGAGGGCTTTATCTGGGGAGGGAAGTGGCTCCTCTGGGACAACATGCATTTCGAGTACCGCCCGGAGCTTCTTGCCCTTCGCTCCTGGGGCTATACCGGTAGGGTTACCGATGAGCCTTGAGGGATTCCTGGCCTCTCCCGCGTTTCTCATGGCCCTTGCCGCCGCGGCGGCAGCGTTGTGCATCGGCTTGGGCGTTTTTATCGGTCTCAAGCTCGGCTCGGCCCTGGGCAAGGCCCGCTCCGAGAGGGAGTTCGCGGGGCGCCTGGAAACCGGCCGTCTCGACGCGGTGAAGCGTTCCCGGGCGGTCCTGGGCGGGCAGTTTCTCGAACAGCTTGCCCCCTGGCTCCCGGGCTTTCCGGCGGAACCGACGGAGGTACGCTTTATCGGGAAACCGGTGGACTATATCGCCTTCCGCGGCTCTTCCTCGGGAGAGGTGGAAGGAATCTCCTTTATCGAGGTTAAATCGGGCTCCTCGAAGCTCTCCCCCGTGGAGCGGTCTCTCAGGGAGGCGGTGCGGGCGGGCCGGGTAGACTGGCTGGAGTATCGAATACCCTCAACGGAAGACGCCCCGGAACCGGGCGGTCGGACGTAAAAAAAGGCCCCCTCGGCTTGCCGAAGGGGGCCATCGCTCATGCCTGCCTATAAAAGCCCGGCATTACTCGGTGAAGCGGATCTTCTGCCACACGTCGTTGTAGAGCTCGAGGTTTTCCCCGAGGTCCGCCTTCAGCTCGCAATTCTCCAGGGAATCCGCGGTGTAGTAGGGGGTAACCTTCTGGAGGGCGCCCGCCTCGGTGTGCACGGTGGAGGGGAAGCCGAAGCTGTCGAGGAACTCCGCGTAAATCTCGGGCCGGAGGATGAAGTTGATGAACTGGTGCGCCAGCTCGACGTTCTTGGCTCCCTTGGGAATGCACAGGCTGTCGATGTACATGGGGCCCCCTTCATTCTTGGGAATGAAGAAGGCGACCTTGTCCTTCATGTCCGGGGTAACCTCGGCGAAGACCGCCTCGGCGTATCCCTGAACAACCCAGAACTCCCCGGTAGCGAAGGACTTCGCGAAGCCCTCGGCGTCGAATTTCACCAGGTTGGGCTTCCACTGCTCGTTCACGAGCTTATAGGCCGCGTCGAGCTGCGCGGTGTCCGTGGTGTTGACCGAGTAGCCGAGGTAGGCCAGGGCGTCCCCGAGAACCTCCCTCATGTCGTCGAGCATGGACATCCGGTTGGCCAGGTCTTTGCGGGCGAAGATGGACCAGCTCTCGTCGAAATTCGGCACCATCTCGGTGTTTACCGCGACTCCCGCGGCGCCCATGTAGTAGGGAACCGAATACTGCATCGTCGGGTCGTAGGTCGCCTTTTCGAGGCATGAGGGCTTCACGTACTTGGCGTTGGGAACCTTCGAGAGGTCGATCTTCTCGAGCATCCCCTGGCTTTCCATGATGGACACGTAATCCCCCGAGGGAACCACGATGTCGTAACCCGAACCGCCCGCCTTGAGCTTGGCGTACATGTCCTCGTTGGACGCGTAGTCGTCGTACACGACCTTCACACCGAATTCCTTCTCGAATTTCTCGATCACCGAGTCGGGGGTGTAGTAGGTCCAGTTGTACAGGTACAACGTCTTTCCGGATCCCTTGTTGCATCCGGTCAACCCGAGAGCGAGGAGCGTCAGCGCCCCGGCGCCCAGAACAGCAAAAACGCGCGTGGAAGCTTTCATGCGTTTATGCCTCCTTCTTTTTGTTTAGGCTATAGTCGTCAGGGTCCCCCAGGGAACCCGTCATTTCGAGGCGGCGATATTTTTCAGGAAGTTCCTGAGGAAGAAGGCTATAAGCATGGTCCCGAGGATCATCACGAAGGAAAGGGCGTTTATGACCGGGGAGATGCCGTAGCGCACCATGGAGAATACGTAGAGGGGCAGGGTAGTGGACCCGGGCCCGGAGACGAAGAAGGTGATCACGAAGTCCTCGAGGGACATGGTGATGGACATGAGAAAGGCCGAGAGGATGCCGGGCATTACCGCGGGAATGATTACCTTGAAGAGGGTCTGCCTCTCGCTGGCCCCCAGGTCCCTGGCCGCCTCGATGATCGAGTAGTCGAACTCGTCGAGCCGGGCGGTCACCATCAGGAACACGAAGGGAAGGCAAAAGGTGGTGTGGGCGATGAAGATGGTGAGCATTCCCAGGGGCAGGTTCACGGCGGAAAAGAAGATGAGCATGGAGATGCCGATGATGACCTCCGGGAGCACCATGGGAAGGAAGCTCAGGGTCTGTATGTAGGTCTTTCCGGGGAATTTGTACCAGTTAAGGCCGATAGAGGCCAGGGTTCCCACCACCGTGGCCATCAGGGCCGAGGTAAAGGCGATGACGATGCTGTTCCCGAAGGAAGTCCACAGCTTGTCGGAGTCGAGAAAGAGCTTTTCGTACCATTTCACGGAAAACCCGTCCCACACCATGCCCTTGGCGGAGTTGAACGAATAGAATACCGTGACCGCCAGGGGCAGGAAGAGAAAGGCTACGGTGAGGGCCATGACCGTGCTCGAGAGCTTTCCGTCCTGCCGGTTTCGCAGGGCGCGGCGGGCGTGGCGGGCAGGTTCCGAGAGGGGTTTTTTGCCGGAGAAGCGGGACTTGACCGCCTTGTACACGGTATTGCGGGTTATGTCGCTCATATGCCGGACTCCTGCTTAACCCCGCTGACTGCCTTGGCCTTGGCCGCCTCCCGGGCGCTGGTGCCCATCATCCACAGTACTCCCGCGGTGCTCGCCACGGTGATGACCATGGAAAAGGCCGAGGCCAGGGGCCAATTCCGTATTTTCGTCACCTGGTCCACGATCACGTTGCCGATCATGTAGGAGTCCTTGCCTCCCACGAGGAGGGGCACGGTATACACGCCGAAGATGGGAATGAAGGTAAAAATGACCGCCGTGACCACCCCGGAGCGCACGTTCGGAAGGAGAACCTTGAACATGGACTGGCTCTTGGTGGCCCCCAGGTCCCGGGCTGCCTCGAGGAGGGAAAAGTCGAACTTGTCCATGGCCGTAAAAATGGGAAGGATGGCGTAGGGAAGGTACATGTAGACCATGACCAGGATGACCGCCGACTGGTTATAGAGAAGGGGCAGGCTTGCCTCTATAAGCCCTAGCCGCTTCAGGGTTTCGTTAATGAACCCCTCGTTGCCGAGAATGGCGATCCAGGCGTTTATTCGGATGAGGGAATTGGTCCAAAAGGGGATGATCACGAGAAAGAGGAGGAAGGTCTGCATCTTGCTCCTCGCCATGGCGTAACCGCAGGGCAGGGCGATCACGATGCACAGGACCGTGGAAATAAGCGTAACCCAGAGGGTGCGGACGAAGAGCTTGGCATAGCTGGAGTTGATCATCTGGACGTAGGCGTCCAGGGTAAACTGCCACACCACGCCCCCGTGTACCCCCTTCCTCATGAAGCTGTAGGTCACGATGATCGCCAGGGGAAGCAGGAAGAAAACGGAGAACCAGGCGCCCATGGGCCAGCCGTACATGGGCCCGTAGTTGCGGCCCGCCAGGGTATTTCGGGCCGCGGGGGGCTTCTCCGCGCTCATTGGTTTATCACCTCGACGATGTAGCCGTCGTTGGCGCTCCAGGACACGTAAACCGTGTCCTTCCACTGGATCTCCGGGCCGTCTTCGAGATAATTCTGGTGCTGCTTGAAGACCTTCAGGGTAGTGCCGTTCTCGAGCTTAACGTAAAATTTTGACTGGAAGCCCGAGTATACCGGCTCTTCCACGTAGCCCCGGAACACGTTGATCTCGCGGTTCGCCGCCTGGGGTTCCTCGGTGGTGATGCGGACCTTTTCGGGCCGAACCGTGAAGCTTACCTGCTGTCCCGGCTCGGTGCGGTCGTAGTCGGTTACCTTGATCTGTCGGCCCAGCTCGGGCACGTCCAGGGTCACCATGTAGTCGTCGTTATGGTTGGGAACGCATTCCACGACCCGCGAATCGAAGAGATTGGTCTCGCCGATGAACTTCGCCACGAATTCCGTGGCGGGGCTTTCGTAAATCTCGTAGGGAGTGCCGATCTGGAGAACCTTTCCCTGGTTCATCACCGCGATGCGGTCCGAGACGGAAAGGGCCTCGCTCTGGTCATGGGTCACGTAAATGAAGGTAATGCCGATCTGGTCGTGGATGGCGTCGAGCTCCACGAGGAGGTTCTGCCGGAGCTTGGCGTCCAGGGCCGAAAGGGGCTCGTCGAGCAGGAGCACGCTGGGCTCGTTGATGAGGGCCCGGGCGATGGCAACCCGCTGCTTTTGTCCGCCCGAAAGCTGATTCGGCTTCTTGTGGACGTGGGCGTCCAGCTGCACCAGGTGCAGGTAGTCGAGGACCTTGCGGTTAATCTCCGCGGCGGGAACCTTGCGGATGCGCAGGGGAAAGGCCACGTTCTCGTAAACCGAGAGATGGGGAAAAAGGGCGTAATTCTGGAACACCGTGTTCGACTGCCGCTTGTTCGCCTCAATGCCGATGATGTTTCTGCCGTCAAAGGCGACGGTACCGGTATCCGGGGTCTCGAACCCCGCGATAATCCTCAGGAGCGTGGTCTTTCCGCATCCTGAAGGCCCAAGGAGGGAAAAGAATTCTCCCTTCTTAATGGAAATATTGGCATCCTCCAGGGCGCAAAACGTACCGAAGTTTTTGTACACCCCCGTAATCGAAACATCGCATCCTTTCAATCTGTTTCCCTGTCCCCCTTGAAGTCATTTCTGAATGTGTTCCATTTCAGCCCTTATGTCAATAGTTTTTCCCCGGCCATGCGGATTACTTCAAGTTCCGAGCGGGGAAGGCTGTTGGCCCGTCCCGCCCCCGCGAGGATGAGCCTCTGGTTCATGACCGCCTGGCTTGCGGGGGGCGCGACCGCCGTGACCACGTACTGATTCTCCCACACGGCCCGGAGCGCCCACTCTTCATGGGAACGGGGCGAAGGCGCGTTGAAGTAGAGCTGATGCACCTCCGGCGGGACCGACGACAGAAGGCCTCCCCGGAAGGGATCCGTGGCGACGAGGGGGATCCCCTCCTCTCCAAGGGCTCTCGCCTCGGAATCGAGGATTCGGGCGTTGACGAAGTTGTAGTCTGCGCACCAGAAGGACCAGTCATCTCCCGAGGCCGCTAGGGTCCGGGCAAACCCGGGGGCCCCCTCGAGCCTGAAACCGAAACCGGCTATGACGCCTTCCCTGACAGCCTCCTCCGCGGCGGAGCCGAAGGCTTTCGCGGCGCTTTCCGCGCTTCCCGAATCCGTGCCCGAAAGGACGACGGCCGCGAGATCCGCCGGGCGGGCGCCCCTTTCGGCGAGATACGAAACGAGACGCCCGAGGGCCCCTTCTTTTGCCTGGAATAGCTCCCCGGGACAGAGAACGACCGCGGTGCCCGGGAAGTCCGGGCTCAGGGCTTCTTTCGCCCCCAAGGGCAGGTAGAAGGCGGAGAGCCCCATGTCGATGAGGGGCGCGATACCGCAGCCCAGGGGGAGCTCCGCCGCCAGGATCGAAATTTCTTTGTTTGCTATTTTAGGAAAACGGCGATATAACATGGATGAAGATATACCATACATCCTCTAGGAGAATCAAATGAAACGCAGTCTAGGCCTCATAGTGCTTCAAATCGCGGTAGCCCTCTACCTTCTCGTGTCGGGGGTCTCGGGCCTCATCGGCTCCAGCGCGGGGGACCTTCAGCCCGTGGTAGCCTTCCTGAACGGATTGTTCTCGAGCCCTTCCATCGTGACTTTCATCATCATCGCCCTGTCGGTGGCCGAAATCATCGCGGGCTTTTTCCTCATCACCGAGCTGTTCACCACGGACTTGAGGATCACCGACATGATCCTGATGATCTTTATCGTCCTCTGGATCGTCAATATCGTCCTGGTGGACTTTATCTATCCCATCGGGGACGGGAAGAGCTTCCGCAGCGTTTCCGCGGTGCTTCGCTACCTCAGCGTCCTTTCCAGCCACCTGATGGTTCTCGGCGCCCTGGTCATGGTAGCCAGGAAGTTCGACTGAGCCCTAACCCGTCAGCGCCCGCAGGATCATGAAGAACGCCGTGCCTCCGAATATGGAGAGCATGGCGTTTTTTTTCCATAGGTGAAGCGCCGTCACCAGGGCGATTGCGGAGAGCTCCCGAAGTCCCGAGGGCCACTGGGTCCACTGTATATCCTTGAGGCAGTAAAGTACCAGGACCCCCATGACCATGGGGGGGATAAACCTCTCGATGAAAAGGATGAGCGGCGGCGGCTCTCTCCGGGAAAAAAGGAGAAATGGGAAGGCCCGGGTGGCTAGAATTACTAAGGCCATCAGGGGAACGGCCGTGAGAGCCTGCGTTAGCGTCGTCATCGGTTCCCCCTTCCAGTGCCCTTAAGGAGGGCGAGAAGGGCGACCCCGAGCGAAAGGGCCGCTATGATCATGTTCGACTTTCCCGCGATCAGAAGGGCCGCGGCGCCGCTCATGATTCCCACGAGGGCGGGAAGGAGATCCCGGGAGGAACGCACCTGATCGATCAAGAGCACCACGAAAAGGGCGGTGAGGGCAAAGTCAACGCCCGCGAAGGATACGGGCAGCCAGGCTCCCGCAATGGCCCCGATTAGGCTTCCGGCGATCCAGTAAGCCTGGTTTAAGAGCGCGATGGAACCGTAAAAGGCCCCCGGCGGGACCTGGGACGGCGGAAGGACCCCCGTCAGGAGGGCGTAGGTTTCATCGGTGAGGGAGAATACCAGGTAGGGCTTCCATCGGCCCACGGGGCGGAACTTGCCGATGAGGGACAGGCCGTACACGATATGCCGGATATTGACCGCCAGCATGGTGAGAAGCATGCCCCCAAGGGAAACCCCGGCGCTGAACAGTCCCACGGCTATGTACTGCCCGGCCCCGGCGTACATCAGAACGCTCATTATCGGGGCGAGATACCAGGGATAGCCTGCCTTCACCAGGATGAGCCCGAAGGGAATGCCGATGGCGACGTAGCCGAAAAGGACCGGCACGGTCACCGGGAAGGCCTCACGGAAGGCGAATCGCTGTTTTTCCATAATGAACCCACTATATCGGTCCCAAACCCGGAGGGCAAGGGCAGGGCGGGTTGATGCCTTCGGTGTTGACCTCGCTGTGCAAGTATGAGAAAATATAAGGCGTACATCCTGGAGGAAACCATGGTAGCCTTGATAACCGGTATACTTCTCATCCTGTTTACCCTTTTTGCGGCCCTTCCCCCGGAGCTTTTCGGGTTCGGTCTGGGCTGGGGCAGCGACATCCTGCTTTTTCTGAGGGGCGGCTCTCCGATAATCGCGGCCTTCGTAGGGCTTGTGGCGGTTTTTATCGGCATTGCGGACCTGAAGGACAAGGCGGAAGCGAAAAAGGAAGAAGCCGCCGCGAAAGCCAACGTTAATCCGGGGGATTGACAGTCCGCCCTTGACAGGCTTGGCGAATTTTCTATATAGTGAATAACCCACATTATCTGCGCGTGGCGGGTAACCGTCAGGCGTTTTTTAAACGTCCCGCGGTACGGATGTACCGTGAACAGCTCATTTGTAAGGTACGTACATGAAGACACTTTTCGTAAAAGAACATGAGGCCCCGCGCGCCTGGTTCGTCATCGATGCCGCCGACAAATCCGTCGGGCGCGTCGCTGCCAAGGCGGCGTACATGCTTCGCGGCAAGCACAAGCCCACCTACGCTCCCCATCAGGAGACCGGTGATTACGTGGTTATCATCAACGCCGAGAAAGCTCTTATGACCGGCGCAAAGGCCACGGACAAGATGTATCACCACCACACCGGCTTTCCCGGCGGACTTCGCTCCGTCAGCTATGAAAAGCTCCTGCAGCGCCATCCCGGGGATCCCATCCTCCTGGCCATCAAGGGCATGCTCCCGAAGGGGCCCCTTGGACGGAAGCTTTTGACCAACGTTAAGGTCTATGCCGGTGATACCCACCCGCATGCCGCCCAGAATCCCCAGGCTGTGGAAGTTTAACGAGGAGTTGCGAACGTGATCAAGAATATCGGAATGGGAACCGGCCGGCGCAAGACCGCCGTGGCCCGCGTGTTTATCCGCGAAGGAAACGGAAAGCTCCTTGTCAACGATAAGGAAGTGAATGCCTACTTTGCCACCCCCGAGCAGGTTCAGACCGTAAGGCAGCCCCTCATGGTGACCGCCAGCGACACCAAGTTCGACATCGTAATAACCGTTGTCGGCGGCGGGCTCAACGGCCAGGCCGGCGCCTGCAGCCACGGCATTGCCCGGGCCCTCTCGCAGGTCGACGTCGCGAACCATTCTTCCCTCAAGGCCAACGGTCTCCTTACCCGGGATTCCCGCATGGTCGAGCGAAAGAAGTACGGTCAGCGCGGTGCCCGCAGAAGATTCCAGTTCAGCAAGCGCTAATCCGGCGATTTCAGTCCGGAACGTGGAATGGGCCTCTGCCGGTATCCTCAAGGTTATACCGGCCGACGGCCCTTCTTTTTTTGTCCGCGTCGGCGATATCGGCGATTCCCTTGCCGCAAAGCTAACGGAAGGCCCCTTTCCCGCGGAGCTTGATCCCGACGAGGGGCTTGCCCTTTTGGGCGCGGCGGGTTCGTATGCCGCCGAGAGGGACGCCATGGCCTACCTGGCCCGCTCGGAACATACCAGGTATCAGCTTGCGGTCAAGCTTGGACGCAAGGGCCATGAACGTCCCCAGTGCGACAGGGCCCTGGACCGGCTCGAGGCGGCGGGTGCCTTAAGCGACTCCCGCTTCGCCCGGCAGTGGGTTGAGTCCCGGGGCCGGAGGAAAAGCGAGGGCCGCTCCAAGATACTCGCGGGGCTACTGGAACGGGGGGTCGCGAGGGACACCGCCCGGGAGGCCATCGAGGAATTCTTCCGCGAGCAGAGCGAGCGGGAACTGTGCATGCGCGCCGCGGAACGTTTCCGCCGAGCCGGGCGCTCAGGCGACGCCCTCGTGAGGTCGCTCCTCCGGCGGGGATTTCCCCTCTCCCTGGTCCGGGGCTGCGTGGAATCGACGGAAGATTGAAAAAAAGGGTTGAGCACGGGCTCGATCTGGTCTATCATGGGGGAGCGAGGAATTATGGCAAAAGATATATCAACCCGGCGCATTCAGATCTTCTCCGCCCTCGAAGTGGCAAATATGTGCGGCGTCGTCAACCAGACCGCCATCAACTGGATCAAAAACGGATACCTTAAGGCCTTTAATACCCCCGGCGGTCAATACCGTATCTATAAAGACGACCTGCTTGCCTTCATAAACGAGAGGGGAATGCGGGTTCCCGACGAGCTTCTCGGGGATCAAGGCCCGGAGGCGGACTGGAAGACCATCATCGTAATCGACGACGACGAAGTCCTGAACGGCGCGATTTCGGGATACCTGAAAAAGAACCTTGAAAAGCATTCGGTGCTCCAGTCGTACGACGGTTTTAACGCGGGCACCCAAATCATGGACAAAAAGCCCGGTTTTATTATCCTGGACCTTGCCCTCCCGGGGGTAAACGGAAAGGATATCTGCAAGAGGATTAAGACTGACCCCGCTTTCGGCAAGCCCTACATTATCGTGGTTACCGCATTGGACGAAGAGGGCCTGGAGCAGGAGATGTACGAACTCGGGGCGGACCGGTTCTTCAAGAAACCCGTAAAGCTTCCGGAACTCCTTCAAAGCATCGATATCGCCATGGAGACCGTCTAGTTTTTTTACGCCCGCCGCAGGCCGCGACGGGAGGAAACGGCGTTACCTCGTCTTAAACTCGCTGAGCTTTTCGTGCAGGGTACCTATTATCCCCCGGCTGTCGCCGCTTTTGGCGTGCACCCCGATCATCCTGTTCATTATGTCGTTGGATCCTGCCTGAATCTCTGAAATTTCCCCCAGGGCTTCCTCGAATATATCCCCCATCTGCGAGATCTCCCCTTGAACCTCGTCTTTCATCTGGTCGAGCCGCTGCGTCTTGCCCGCGAGCTCTCGGGTAGAAACGGAAAGCAGGTGGGAGTTTTCCGTAAGCACCGCGCTCTCGCCGTCCACCGCGGCGATTTCCCCGACGATCTCGTTGAGGGACGTAATGACCTCGCCGATCTCCCGCACGGTTCTCCCGAAGGTTTCCGTGGCGGTATGGCTTGAGGTTTTCGCCACCTCCACTCCCTGGATTATCTCCGTGAGGGTGTCCGTTATCAGCTTTGCGTTCTCCGAGGTGGAATCGGCGAGTTTTTGGATTTCGTCGGCGACCACGGCGAAGCCCTTGCCCGACTCGCCCGCGTGGGCGCTCTCGATGGCGGCGTTCATGGAGAGTATGCTCGTCTGTTCGGCGATGGAGTTGATGAGTTCGATGAAGTTATTCACCTCGCCGAGCTGCTGGGATATGCCCGTCAGGAGAACCTCGGTGGCTTCCACGGTCTGTTCACCCTCCGAAACGGTGGCTTGGAGTCCCGTTATCCTCTCTGAACGGTCACGCCCCTTCATGCTTATGCGGGCGATGGACTGGTTCATGCTCGAGATGGCGGAGGCGCTTTTCTCGATCGCGTCGTTTTGGCCCTGAATATCCGAGACGACGTTGCCCATAAAGGAGGTCATGGCCTGCAGGGTGGCGATAGCCCCGGAAACCGTGCGCTGCAGCCGCTCGAACTGGGACCGCAGGGAATCGATATTCGAGGAAATCTCCGTGGTCGACGCGGTCACTTCCGCCGCCGCCTCGTCGACGGTTTCGCTCACTCCCGTCGCTTGGTCCGCCGTTGCCTTGACGTCGTCCATGAATGCCCGCAGGCTATCCGCGGTTTGGGCCAAATTAGCGGCCAGGGCGCCGATCTCGTCCCTCTGCCGGTCGAGGGCGGAGGCGGTTAAGTCTCTCTGGGCTATCTTTTCCGAGGTCTCTCGGATCTTTTCGAGGCGCTTCGTAATTCTTCCGGTGACCGCCAGGATAATCAGCAATATGAGGAGGTCCATGAGAACGAAGGCGACGATGACGAGGGCATATAGTCTGGCTATAGTAGAGCTGACGGAAGCGTCCACCGCCGAGGCGAGCTCCGTCAGAAGCCCCTCAAAGGGACCGGTATAGACGTTGGCGCGGTTGATGAGGGTGGTTATCCGGGAATAAAGCAGCATGATCTTGCCGAGGTCTTCGTCCGCGACGGTTTCGCTGTTGTAGACATGGGCAAGTCCCGAAGACTTAAGGAAGTTCCTCGTAGATGTCGTGACCTTGGCGGTAGAAAAGTCCTGAAGCTGTTCGGTAAGCTGATCGAGGCTTTCCCCGATAAGGGCATACACCTTGTCGAGCCTTCCGAGGATCTCGTTTATCTCCCCGTTGAAAGACCGGTTCAGGGAAGAATTGACCACCCGGGAAAAGAGGTTTCTTTGGTTCTCAAGGGTAGCGCTCCATTCGTCCGGGGTAGACGCCGCGTCCAGGGACGTCGTAAGGATGGAAGAAAGGTATACGCGCATCCTGAACCAGTCGGTCATGGTCTCGTTGAGGGCAATCTGATAGGCTTTCAGCTCGAGGGCATGGCGGAAGGATTGGACGGTATAGGTGATTACGGCGCCGCTGAGAACGATAAAGAGCGCAATCATCAGTCCGAATTGCGTTTTCAGCTTCATAGACATACTATAGAGGGGAATACTGTATTTTGCAACGATAATGGTTTAGTATGAGCCCATGCCGACCTATTCCTATTTCGCGACGTGTCCCGCAGGCCTTGAAACCGAGGCCGCGCGTCTTCTGGCCTTAACGGTTCCTGCCTCCGAGGTAACCCGCCGTTGCGGGGGCGCGGTGTGGTTCAACCTTCCCGAAGCGCTCTCTCCCCAGAGAATTCCCGAATTCGTCACTAACGTGTTTTTTGTGATTCGGTCCTGGAATACCTCATCGGCCCCCTTCGCGGAGCTCGTTAAACAGGCGGGAAAAAAGTCCGGCCTGTCCTCGCTTCCCGAGGGCTACGCTCCTGAAACCTTCCGGCTTCGCTTTTCTCGGGAGAATCGGTTCGAGTCGGTAGACAAGGCCGTAAGCCGGGCAGCGGAAGGCTATATAGCGGCGGCCGCCGGGGGCCTTACCGACCGTGACGGGGAGGGCGGGGAATACTGGTTCATTATCCGCCGGGAGGATTGGTCCGCCTTTGCCCTCCGGCTCCCCCAACCCAAACGTTCCGAAGTTTCCTTGGCCCAGGGGGAACTGGCTCCCTCCTTGGCTTCCCTATTGGTCCTCCGGGTCCTCCGCGAGAGGGATCCCCGGGTAATACTCGATCCCTGCGCGGGCCACGGCGCCATTCCCGAGCGGTGTCTCCGCCTGTTTCCCGGCGCGAGGGTGATTTCCTGCGACGCGGATGCGAAGGCTGCCGCCGCTTTGGCCGGGCGGTTTTCCGAGTCCGGCAGGGCAACCGTACGCCAGTCGGACTTGCGTGACCTCTCCTGGATTGAAGCGGGCTCCGTGGACGCGGTGATAACGGACCCGCCCTGGGGCATGTGGGAGGAGGGGGGGTACCGGGATCCGGAGGCCTTGAGGGACCTTTACCGCGGACTCCTTGCCTCGGCGGCCCGAATTCTCGTTCCCGGGGGGCGTCTGGGGGTTCTTACGGGGGCGAAGAGGGAATTCGAGGAGGCCCTTGCCTCGGACCCTCGCTTTTCGGCACCGGACGCTGAGAAAAGGACGGATTTACTGGTTAACGGAAAGAAGGCCGCCCTTTACGTTCTCGAGGCTTCCCCGCCTTCCGCTTCGCGAAGCATCTCGGTATAGTGCCTTCCCTCTAGTTTCGACTCATCGATTCCGCAGCGACCGAGCAGGTCCAGGAGCATGACTCGGGTTCTCTCAATCTCGGCGTCGCTAGGGGCATCGGCGAGGGCTTCCAGTTCCAGAAACCAGCCGAGCCCCGCCACATGCGAAAGCTCTATGCCGATTTCGGCTTTCTCTTCGGGGGACGCGGCGTCACGGCGCGCGAGGGACCATCGCCGGGTGCTTTTCTCCT
>QKDA01000081.1 GCA_003246765.1 Spirochaetales bacterium
ACGTTTAACGTTTAACCTGTTTGTATTTTAATCGCCCTGACATGTTCTGTCAAGGAAATATCCACACGATTTTTCGTCCACCCCCTGCCGCACATTGCCCGCTCCGCATCAATACCTGATTTCGCAGGTGGCCTTCGCGACGCCAAGGTGCGCGGCGCTGTTGGTCTGCAAAAGGTCGCCAGAGTGCCAGGCAAGGCCGAACACGGTATTGGGGATGGCTCCGTCGAGCTTCACGCCCGCGTCCACCTTGAGCCCGTTAACGCGGCCCGCCTTCGTTCCCGGGACGTTGTCGAAACAGACGGTAGTCCAGGGAATGAGCGATCCGGGCCCCTTCAGTACGCCGGCTTTCGTATAGTCGAGGTATACCGTGGCGAGCAATTCCCTCTCCTTCGCAGTCAGGTTGCCCGCGTCCACGATGATCTCGGAACCGATTCCGTAGAACACGCCCTCGTCTCCCCGGGGCTCGAAGAGGGTGAATTTAAGGTTATGCTGAAGGTCCGCCGCCGGATCGTCCGCCATGCCGTACACCTTGTAGGCCACGGACATGCCAGGAAACACCCGGCCGTCCTTGTCGAGGATGTAATCCTTGAACCACCCCGCGTCGCCGGGCCAGCGCAGGGTCACGCCGACCGCAGCCTCGTACTCGAAAGGCTCTACGTCCCCGGTAGATCGGAATTTAGTGCCGATATCCGCGGCCGCGTACGGCTCCAACGAGATATCCTCGTTGAGCGCGATCACGGGCGCAAGCTGCAAGCCCGCGATAATCGGATCGGGATCAGCGTCGGCATTATAATCCCAGGTACCCGCGACCGACGCATATACCCGAAGCCCCTTCGTAAGCGCGGGATCGAGGGCAATATCTATACCCCCTGCAAGGCCGTTCCGGTTTCCCGGCCCGAGGGTTTCCTGCGAATACCCGTATTGGGTAGCCGCCTTGATGTTGATGCCGAAGGCTTCTTCCTTATTGTACGTTGCCGCGATGGCGGCACCCGAAAAGTCTGCCCCGAAGGTATCGGTGACGCCGGCGCCGTCCTGCTGGAATTGCTGTACGACTTCAGCCTCGGCGGTAAGTTCCGAAACCTTCTTTACGCGTTTCACGTCGACCATGGATTGGAGGAAGGCCCAGGTGAACGCGACATGATCGTTAACGTACTGGGTGCCGTTATTCCAGGGAGACCAGAACGGCTCGTTGCCGCCGGCGTTCATTTGCCAAACCCAATTCCCCTTTGCGATACCCGCGACGAATTCGCCGGTCTGGAACCGGTTTGTTACAGCGTTACCGGGTTCGTTATAGCCGCTCGCGCCCGAATTGGGTTTCTTGTTCGGGGATAACTCTATGCCGAGATCGAAAAAGGTCACGTTAACGAAACCGACGGCGTTCGGGGAATTAACGGCATTTGACAGTTTTTGATAGGGAACCAGATCGAGCCGAAGCTTGAACGAGGTCAGTTCCTGTTTCAGTCCGTACTGATAGGGATGGTCCAGGTTTATGCCCAATGAGGTCCTGGACGTAATGTCGAAACTGCCGCCGCTCGAAAGGGATATTTCGCCCGCAAACAGCGAGATGCATGCGAGCAGCAGCGAGAACAGGGATACGGTCTTTTTCATAGGTGTTTCCTCCGGGAAAGCGGCTGCCGGCTTACCGGCAGCCGCGACATGCATCTAACGCCAATCAAGCGAACAGGCGAAACTTAATTCGCCGCGGGCTCGAAGTCCCAGGCAACGACGACCTGATCAGCCGCTCCGTCGACTCCCGCCTTGTAGAAGCCCACATTGTCGATATACGTAACCTGGGCAACGTCCAGGGCGCCGCCGCCGCCGACATTCAGTACGGGATTCAAGTTGATCTGCTTTCGGGTGGCCTTGTCGGCCGTGAGCCAATCCTGGAGGTCCGCAGGATCTGCCGCGGGCCCCCAACCGGTATCGACGGCGTCGGCAAAGGGCTTCTTGACGGTCACCCACACGTAGGTAGCGGACTCGTCGGTACCGCGATAGACATAGTCTTCCCAAACCTTGAACGTAGTACCGCCGTCGGGATTTCTCATAAGAAGGAGAAAGTTCGCGCTCGCCGGAAGCTTCACATCGAATTGCATACCGTCAAACTTTCCGTAATCGATGCCTTCGGGAAGCAGGGCATACAGCTCGCAGGAACGGAAGTCCGTACTGGAAGCCCAGTTCACGACCATGCAGCCCGTACCCCCGGCTGCCGCATCGGCGTTCGCCGTGTCCTGCGCAACAGAGAGGGGTACGGTTGTCGTATTTTGATACCCCAGCGCGATGGACCAATCGCTTACGGTACCGAGAGGTATGGAGGGCAGGGTATTTCCGTCAACCACGGGAGCCGGATCCTCGTTACTGCCCGTATCGCACGAGCTCACCAGGGCGATTGCCAGGAGCGCTGTCAGGGCGGCTCCAAAAATCTTCACGTTCTTTTTCATGCAAATTCCTCCTTATGGAAAAGACAAAACAAGATTCGATATTGCGTTCACCCGCACCGACCGGCCGGACCGGTACGGATGTAGTGCACGGTATCTATTGTCAGTCGCTTACGGTTTAACGTTAA
The DNA here is from genome assembly GCA_003246765.1 of Spirochaetales bacterium. Classification (GTDB taxonomy): domain Bacteria; phylum Spirochaetota; class Spirochaetia; order Treponematales; family Treponemataceae; genus Teretinema. Next base: position 2,564 of record QKDA01000081.1, read on the forward strand.
ACTGACGGCGGCAGCCGATAAGGCATACTCCCCGGTTTTACGCGTTCCGCGCTTTCCGCCGAAGCCAGGCAGTTTGGCTCCGGCGGAGTCCGTATTTCATTCCTTGGCGTACAGTTCCAGTTCGGCGATCTGGCCCGCCGTAGCGCCGGTGTTCGCGGTCACCTTGAGCTGCACGGCGCGGGCCTTCACGCCCAGGGGAATCACCACGACGTTCTGGTTTTTCACCGGATCAAAGACGAATTCCGTTTCGGGCACCAGGTCGGTAAAGGCCTTCCCGTCTTCGCTCACCTGTACCGAAATTTTCTGGGTACGCTTGGACCAGATCTTCTTCGGGTTCAACCGGAGTACCATCACGTCCAGGTCCTTAGGGGCGACGATGTCCACGGAACAGACGCTCGGCCATGCCTTAGCGCCGCCCTCCCAATAGGAGGAAATGTCGCCGTCCACCATCTTGTTGACGGTCCACACGTCGATATGGTTCGAGGCGACGGCGGGCATGCCGAGGGCGAGGTTTTTCCTGCCCGCGGCGTCAAAAACGGCCTCGGTTCTGGCGCCCGCGCCGGAGGGAGCGCTTTCGCGGAGCAGGGGCTTCACGCCGAAATCGGCCTTGAGGCCCGCATCCTTGAAAGCCGCGCGGAAGGCCTCCGCGTCGCCCGAGAAGAGGGCCGCATAGGCCTTCTCGATTTTAGCCATATCCTGGGCGGTCGCCTTTTCGCTGACCCCTGCCTTATAGAGCTCGATGGGGGCGCGAAGGTCGGCATACCCGTAAGCGAAATCGGCGTCGGTCCGCTTTTGCACGTCCTGCAAGAACTCCAAGTCGCGGTAACCCCGTTCGATGGTCGGTTCGATTACTGTTCCCTCGCCGAAGTCGTTCCAGGTGGCGATCTGGATTACGTCGGGATTGGCCTTGAGGGCCGCTTCGACGGTGAACTTGAAGGTCTCGCCCTGGTAATCGTCGAGGAAGCCGTAGCTGAGGCCCGAACCGGCCTGCTGGTATATATCGTGAAAGCCGGGGAACGCCGTGGCCACGAGGTACTCTTTGTTGTACTGCTTGTTGTAGAAGTCGTTCAGGTTCGTCACGAGGCTCGGGATCTTCAGTTTTCCCGAGGAGGAAAGGAACATGGGCG
>QKDA01000236.1 GCA_003246765.1 Spirochaetales bacterium
CCCTTTTGTCAACACACTTTTTGAAGCAGTTTAAGGTGGATCACGCCGCCTGTTCAGCCAGGTCAACGACCTGGAAAGATCGATACATTTCTTCAGGGGTTAAATAACCAAGGCCCTGATGAAATCGTTCCGTGTTATAGAACCGGAAATAGCGAGCAACGCCATCGCGAAGCTCACGAACCGATTCATACTGCTTGATATAAATATCTTCGTACTTGAGTGACCGCCAAAGCCGCTCGACGTAGATATTATCCAATGCCCTGTTCTTTCCGTCCATGCTGATGTCGATTCCATATTCATGCAGAACGCCAGTCCAACAATCAGAGGTGAATTGACAGCCCTGATCGGTGTTGAAAATTGCCGGACTTCCAAATTGCTCAATCGTTTCCCGCAGGCAATTCGCGAATATCGGGGCATCCAACGTATTCGTGATGATCCAATTCAGGACTTTTCTCGAATACAGATCGATAATCGCCATAAGGTAAACATGCCCTGATGGCAATTTGATATAGGTCAAATCGGTTGCCCATACCTGATTCGGGTACCGAATCCGTTTTCCGCCAAGAAGATACGGATACTTCTTATGTTCCTGGCGGGCCTTTGAGAGGTTTCGTCCGGGGAAAATGGCCTGCAAACCAGCGCGGGCCATGATACGGCGGACCTGTTTCTCGGTTACCTGCATGTATTTGGCACGTATTTCACGGCAAACTTTTCGGTAGCCATAAAATGGCAGCCTTTCGAGAACCGATCGGATATGCTCAAGAACGATCAGGTCCTGTTCCTGAACGGTCCGATGCTTCGCGTAGTAAGCTACGCTGCGACTGATCCCGAGCACTTTATACTGCGCCCAAATTTTAGAACACTTTAATCTTTAATTTTTTGGCTACTTCTATCATTTTTTTATCTTTTGTAATAATTCCAGCATTATTTCTGCGTGCTACGATTAAATAAAATAAATCATATGCTGAATGGTCGTTTTTTATTGCCTCTGAAAATACCTCTTTGCATAGTGATTTTGTATCAATAAAATCATCAACCAAATCAATACAATACGAAATTCCTTTTTCGCATTTATCTAAATCATAATTTGAGAATTTTCCGTATTTCCAAAAAACATTTGTTATTTCGGATGAAAACGTATCGGGTGCTATAACAAGATCTGATTCAATAATTATTTCTTGAAATTGCACTGAATTTTCCTTATTCAAGGCAATTTCTATTGCAGCACTAGCATCTATTACGGTAATCATCGATCACGATCCTCTCGGACTAACTGAACAGGATCAGGTAAATCATTATCGATATTTGTTTTTTTTATTATTTCAATTAATCGCTTTCTTCTTTCTTTGTTCCCTAATCGAGAAATCATTCCCTCTTTTAATAAAATTATCGTTTCTTGAGCAAGACTGCGATGTTCTTTTTCTGCTAAATAATGTAATTGTGTATAAACATCTTCAGGTAAATCTCTTACTTGTAATGTAGGCATTAGTAACTCCTTATGCATGCAGTATGCATCTGTTTAGCATGCATGTCAATTCTAGGCACTGCCTAAAGTGAGGAATCTTCGGATTTCTTAAAAATTACCGAGTAGTTTCCTCAAGCCAGTTTTCAACCCTTAAGCCCTCCACGCGGTCAAATTCTTTCCGGTTATTCGTTACGAGAATGAACCCCTTGCTCCGGGCGTGGGCTGCAATATGAAGATCGTTTACGCCGATGGTCAAACCTTTTTTTTCGAGATTGGCTCTTATTTCTCCGTAGTGCGAAGCTGCGGCGTCATCGTAGGGAAGAACTTCAAGCCTTGAGACGAAATCTTCAACGATAGCGCGATTCCGATTTGATTCTTGGCTTTTTTCCACCCCATGCATCAATTCCGCAAGGGTTATAGAGCTTATACAAAGCTGACTCGCATGGTCATTAAAGATACTTAATACCTCGATCGGACGCCTCTTGATTATATAAATCGCTATATTCGTGTCCAGGATGTATTTAAGCATCAAAAAGCTTCCCTTTCCGGTTGAATCTGGGAAGCTCGTTCGGTCATGAAATCATCAGAAGCACCGCCATCCTGGGTGAGGAAGAAGGAATCCCATGAATTGGATAGCGGCTCAATGATACGGGAATTTCCAAGAACCCGAATAGCGACTTTTTTTAAACCCTTCGGGAGCCTAATTTCTGCCGGAAGCCGAATTGCCTGGGTCCGATTATTCTCAAAAATGGAACCAATATACATAAATACCCCCGCCTTAACTTGTATATACATAAAGTATATAGCACTCATATAAAAAAGTCAAAAAGTTTCACAGCATCATAAAGGCCGCGTCCAGACTGCGCCCAAAAATTAGGACACAAAGGACCGTTATTCAACGGAATTCCATTTTTTTACCGCGACACTACCGGGGGCCCCTTATTCCTAATTTATTCCTATTCCCTCGCCATCTTAATGATGCGTATGGCGTGATCCGCAAGATAGAGGGGAATATTGATAATTGTGCCGTTCTTTTTCAGGTTTGCCATGGTTAATTTGACTTTTAAAGAGGTAGCGTCGGCAAATAGCTCCCCGTACTCCCTGAGACTCTTTGATTCGACATTGGTTGACGATTTTACCTCAATCGGGTATATATCGTTTTCCACTTGCGCGATAAAGTCCACATCATACCGTGATTTTCCGTCGGACCAATACATGGGCGGGGCATCTAACTGCGGTATCAGGGCTTGCAGGGCGTAGTTCTCGCTCAAGGCCCCCTTGAACTCCGTGAAGAGGCGATCCCCTTCGGCGAAAACCGAGGGAGCAAGCCTTGCTTGCCTCCGAAGTAGGCCCACGTCGGCTGAATAAACCTTGAACGCGCTTGAGTCGGCGTACCCTGAAAGGGGAAGGGCCGGTTTGGTGATACGGTGAACCCTATGGACAAGACCCGAGTTGACAAGCCATTGGAGCGCGTCCTCGTATTCCCTGGCCCGGCTTCCTTCCTTCACCGCTTTGTAGAGGAACTTCTTGTTCTCCCGCGCGAGTTGGGCGGGAACGGAGGCCCAAATCAAGGATAATTTCGGGAATGCGCTTCGGTCCGCGTGTTTCGCGAAATCCCGCTCATACGCGTCCAGAAGCGCCATGAGAATCTCTTGAACCCGTCCGATGTCCCTGCCTTCAGTCCAGGCCCGAACGGCTTCCGGCATCCCTCCCGTTATCAGGTACATCTTCAGCTTCTCGATGAACTGATTCGCGAATAATTCCGGAATGGGTTCCGGTTCGGAAAGCGAGTCCGCAAAGGACCGGAGCGAATCGTCCCCGTTCGCCGAAAGGAACTCCATAAACGACATGGGCGAAAGATCCAGGAAATCTACCTTGCCGACGGGAAAGGCCTGCGGCCGGAATAGCGCCACCCCCAAAAGCGAACCGGCGCAAACGATATGATACTCAGGAGCATTCTCCTGGAAATACTTGAGACTATTCAGGGCAGCATTGCATTCCTGAATCTCATCGAGAACGATTAACGTGTTCTCGCTCTTGATCGGAAAGCCGGCGACAAAGGATAGATTTTGCAGAATTCGCGCGGTATCCTTTGTGGTCTCAAAAAACTCCTTCAGTTTCGGCTGCTCGTCAAAGTTGAAATAGGCCGTGAACTCATAATGTTCCTTTCCAAAGGCTTTTAAAAGCCAGGTTTTGCCGCACTGGCGAACGCCCTTGACTATAAGCGGCTTTCGATTACCCTTAACCTTCCAGCTCAGTAAACGATTCATTGCATCTCGCTTCATGAATCCCTCCTAGTTACTGGTAAAAGTGTGATTATGTACACATAAATATAAGGAATAATGTGAAATAGCGCAAGAATACTGTGCTTTTTGTCAACATATTAGTAGTACCAGCTTGGTGTGGCTCATACCGCCATACCCAACACTGCTTAACAGAAGGTAACGGAAAGCGTTACCTTCTGTATAGAGGTGGTACTGTGGGATCATTGCGAACGCTTCGAAAGGTTTTGGAAGACCTTGCTTCCCTCGTGGCCTGGGACAGTCAATGCGGGTTATGGCGCGCCTCCGCGTCCCTTGCCCTCGAAGACCTGAAACGATGCAGGCGTTCTTTGGACCTGGTCGATTGGAGCGTAATGAATGAACCTGTTTGATACCCTCGTCGAATCGGCCCTATCCGTAAATCAGTCATTGCGGTAAAGGTATCCGAGCCGGTTCGCGAAACGGGAAACGTGGAAACCTGGAAAAAATATATTCGGGGACCTCCGGCTTAATCTTGTACGCGGAGAGCTTGCAGGAAATTATGGCGGATAAAATGCTCTCCCTGGCTCTACGGCCCAATCGCGTAAAAAACCGGGACCTTTGGGATATCCTGTGGCTGCATTCCCAGGGTAGAGCCCTTGATCGTACCCTAATCGGGAATCATTACTTGGAGTGTTGCGCTTGCTGGAAAGCAAAATACGAGGGTAAAGGGCATAATTGATTATTCCGTTGTCAAAGGAATCGCCAGCCATTTTATTGTAAGTCAAGGCAAAGCGAATATTCTCCCGACTGACTAAAAAAAAAACAGCGTGCCTACTGCCGCTTTATGTCAAGCCAGTTTTCAACCCTTAAGCCCTCCACGCGGTCAAATTCTCTCCGGTTGTTCGTTACGAGAATGAACCCTTTGCTCCGGGCGTGGGCTGCAATATGAAGATCGTTTACGCCGATGGTCAAACCTTTTTTTTCGAGATTGGCGCGTATTTCTCCGTAATGCGAGGCTGCGGAGTCATCGTAAGGTAGTACTTCAAGCCTTGAAACGAAATCTTCAACGGAAGCGCGATTCTTAGCGGATTCTTGGCTTTTTTCCACGCCATGCATTAATTCCGCTAGGGTTATGGAGCTTATGCAAAGTTGACTCGCATGGGAATTAAAGGTGCTTAACGCCTCGATAGGCCGTCTCTTTATTACGAAAATAGCGATATTCGTATCCAGCATGTATTTGAGCATTACAAGGTTTCCCTTTCCTGTTGAATCTGGGAAGCCCGTTCTGTCATGAAATCCTCCGAAACCCCGCCGTCCTGGGAGAGAAAGAAGGAATCCCATGAATTGGAAATCGGCTCAATGATACGGGAATTTCCAAGTACCCGAATCGCGACTTTTTTCAAGCCCTTCGGGAGCCTGATTTCTGCCGGAAGTCGGATTGCCTGGGTTCGGTTATTCTCAAAAACGGAACCAATATGCATGGAATTACTCCCTTCGCTTGTATATATATCGAGTATATAGCATCCGTATTAAAAAGTCAAAAAGTTACACCACATTATAGAGGCTGCGTCGATACTGCGCCCAGAAATTAGGACACAAAGGACCGTTATTCAACGGAATCCCATTTTTTTACCGCGATCCCCTTCATTTTTAATTCCATATCCCCTGCGTAAACGATAGAGCAGGTATCCGAAGCGGAGCCTGAAAACCGCATCCAGGTATCAAGACCGGAAGTGTAATCGCTTGAGAAACTCTTTCCCGACTTTATCTCTACCGATCGAAGCAAAGTACCGTCTTCATAGACGACATCGACCTCGTTTCCTAAGTTATCCCGCCAGAAATACAACTCAGGTGTGAGACCCCGATTAAGGCGGTTTTTGAGCATATCCGCAATAACGTAACTCTCGAAAATGTTCCCCCTGTTCGGATGCATGAAAAGCTGTTCCGCGTCCCTTATTCCCAGTAATCTGCACAGGAGCCCGGTGTCGATAAAAAAGAGTTTCGGGCTTTTCACGAGCCGTTTCCCAAAGTTCCTATAATACGGCTTGAGTAGAAAAACGATGCCGCTCGACTCCAGAACCGATATCCATGTCTTGGCGGTATTATGCGAGATTCCGCAGTCCTGAGCCAAGGCGCTCAAGTTGATCAATTGACCGACCCTGGATGCGCACATCTTCAGGAACGTCTGGAATTGCCCCAAGTCCCGAACGTTGATGACAGAACGGACATCCCGTTCGACGTACGACGCGATATAATTCGTATACCAGTCATAGACCGTTACGTCACGATCGTACACCGGAGGGTAAAACCCCTTCAGAATCGAGGCAAAAGGGTCACAGAGCGGTATACCGCCGCCTTTGAGTTCCTCAACGGAGAAAGGATAAAGCGATATAAAAGCCGCCCTGCCGGCCAGTGACTCGGTAACGCCTTCAAGCAGGCTGAACTGATAGGAACCCGTAACGATATAGCGACCCGGAACGGGATCTTTATCGATTTCCGTTTTTAGGTATAAAAAAATTTCCGGAACCCCTTGGGCCTCGTCCAGAATAAGGCCGTTTTTATAACTTTCCAAGAGGCCTCGGGGATCTTCACGGGCAAGTCGCGCAATATCGGGATCCTCAAGTGAAATATATGCCTTATCGGGAAAGGTTTTCCTGGTAAGGGTAGTTTTCCCCGATTGACGGGGCCCTGTTACGCAAATGACGGGGAAACCCCTGGCAAGGCGATGCAGGGTAGCTTCAGCCGTTCGGTTTATCATAGTTCAATTGTATTACCATATTTACAAATTGTCAATTGTATTCTCAAATTGTAAATAAAAGTGTCCATTTAAATTTCAAACTTAAAAATACCTGGACCTCTTTAACTACGTGATTCCCGAGTTGAAGCACCGACTATTCGGTGCTTTTTTTAACTATCAGAGTTAATATTATCTAACATTAGTGCAAACTGTGCTACCACCTCTGTACAGAGGTGGTAGCATGGGATCATTGCGAACGCTTCGAAAGGTTTTGGAAGACCTTGCCGATTCAGAGCATAACCTCTTTAGCCTCAGCGATATTCGGCCCGTTTTCCGAGACCTTTCCGCTGAAGCCCTAAAGATGATGCTCAACCGCGCCGTAGCCGACGGATTGCTCGAAAGGGTTTGCAGGGGACTCTACCTGTATCCCAAGGTACCGGTGCCGAGGGGTATGCTCTTATACTACGCCGCCGCGAAACTGCGGTCGCGTACCTTCAACTACATTAGCCTGGAATCGTGCTTGAGCGATTTGGGCGCTATCTCCCAAATTCCGATACAGTGGCTCACCCTCATGACCGGGGGGCGGTCAGCGACCATCTCTTGCGGAAAATGGGGCACCATCGAGTTTATTCACACCGTAAGAACGCCGGAAGACCTTGCTTCCCTCGTGGCCTGGGACAGTCAATGCGGGTTATGGCGCGCCTCCGCGTCCCTGGCCCTTGAAGACCTGAAACGGTGCAGGCGCTCTTTGGACCTGGTCGATTGGAGCGTAATGAATGAACTTGTTTGATACCCTCGTCGAGTCGGCCCTATCCGTAAATCAGTCACTCCAGGCCCTTCGTCCGGTGGTGGAAAAGGAAATCCTTCACCATGACATTTTACGCGAAATGTCTGACTCGGGTTTATTGACGAACCTTACCTTTATCGGGGGAACTTGCCTTAGATCCTGCTATGGTTTTTTGCGCTTGAGCGAAGATCTTGAATTTACCGGAGGAACCGGATTCAAACGGAACGATCTTGCCGATTTATGCGGTATTCTCGAAACAGGATTGTTTTCCAAGTACGGTCTTGCGGTAAAGGTATCCGAGCCGGTTCGCGAAACGGGAAACGTGGATACCTGGAAAATTCAGGTAATAACGCGGCCCGAACGTCCTTCTCTGCCTACCCAACGCATTAATATCGATATTTGCGCCGTATCGAGTTTCGACCGGCATCCCGCCGTACTTATAAACCATTATCCGATAAATTCGGGGATCTCCGGCTTAATCTTGTACGCGGAGAGCTTGCAGGAAATTATGGCGGATAAAATGCTCGCCCTGGCTCTACGGCCCAATCGCGTAAAAAACCGGGACCTTTGGGATATCCTTTGGCTGCATTCCCAGGGTATAGCCCTTGATCGTACCCCGATCGGAAATATCTTCGGCTATTCAGCATCCCCTCTATTGGGAATCATTGCTTAGGGTGTTGCGCTTGCTGGAAAGCAAAATACGAGGGTAAAGGGCATAATTGAGTATTCCGTTGTCAAATCGTTAAGTGTATTCTCAGACGCTATCCAGCGCTTATGCTATAATTATTTCCATGAGTCATACAAATGCCGATATTGCCCGGTTGCAAGCCGAACTCGCGCTGGATTTACAAAACTTTACCTCACTGTTATCGAGTAATAAAAAGGCTATTGCGAGAATCGAAGCCGGCGCGCGGGATGAACTGGATTATGCCGCACTGGGATATACCCTTCATAATATCTATGGCTGCGTAGAAAATGCGTGCCTTCGAATCTCGAAGTTTTTTGAAAACGGGCTTTCTAAGGATAATTGGCATCGTGACCTTTTAAACAGAATGCTCCTGGATATTAGCGGAATAAGGCCTGCTTTTTTTACACGGGAAGAGTATGACTTTTTTGACGAATTGCGGGGCTTCAGGCATGTTTTCAGGAATATTTACAATAAGAATATAGACGTACATCGCCTGATCGCCCTCCAGAAACGGGTTGATGAACAGTGCGAGATTTATTTTACCCGTGCCGTCGAACGTTATATGAAAATACTGGAAAACCTCAGGGAGAATCAGACCCCAACGCGCGATTATAAGGCCGAAGCGATCGCTGTGGCCAATCGCCTTGCTCGCGACCTGCCCCAGTCCGATAAAAACATCGTCCGAATCATCGGCTTCGGCTCCCTATTTGAAAAGAACCGTAACTTCACACAAAACTCCGATATAGACCTCGCCATTGAAGGCGGCGATATTCTCAAGTTGTTCGGAATCGTGAACGAGGCTCCCATAAAGGTCGATCTCGTGGATATTACCGATAAATCTGATGATTTCTCCCGACTTGTGCGGGAACGCGGAATACTGCTCTTCGAACGTGATAAAAAAACTCCTTGACGTCCCGTTGATCGGCGGGGTTTAATACTGGGTAACAGGAGCAAGAGAGGAAAAAAATGAGAAAAATCGGAGCCTTACTGTCCCTATCGCTCGTAATCGCTTCATGCAGTTCCGTACCCACGGCGCGGGCGCCCATGGAAAGCGGAATGTATTTGGGCGTGTCTACCTTCAACAACCAGCTCTCCTCAACCCCCATTAAGCTGAATAACGTAACGGATGCCGTAAAATTCATCCAGGCGGCCAAGCAGGGAAACGGAACCGTCCTGTACTATTCCGTGGACCAAGCCCTGAACACCATACAAAACGGAAACTTGCCCCCGGACATAACCCATGGAGCCCTCGTCGTCTTTACCGACGGACTCGACCTCGGGTCGTACGCGCTCACCGACGGGAAGTACCCCTCGGGAGAGCAGTACCTCAAGGGCCTTCAAAAACGCATCCAAACCATGCGATTGGCCAACGGAGCGCCCTTGGACGTGTACGTCATAGGGGTTGTCGGTAAGGACGTGTCGGACCAAACCAGTTTTCGCGACACCCTGAGCGGCCTTGCCTCCAAAAAGGACAACGTCCATCAGATCAGCGAAATCAGGGAACTGGACGCCACCTTTTCGAGCATCCTCAAGTCCTTGACCACCGTAACATCCAGCACCACCCTCAATCTCACCATACCCGCCGTGGAGCCAAACCAAAAGGTGCGGTTCACCTTCGACGCCCCCGGCAAGGGGAACGCGGCGGAATCGAAGCTGTACATTGAAGGCACCTTCACGGTAAATCAAAAGGTATTTTCCCTGGAAAACATCGTGTATGAGGGCGTCGGCAGCACCAGCGGGGCAAAGGTTCGGCATTCGGCCATGCAGGGAAACAACCTGACCTTCACCTTCCGGGACCTGACCCTGGGAAGCAGCCTCGAAGTCGGAAATATCCGGGAATGGATTCTCCAAAACGGGAAATGGCAGATCAACTCCGAGTTCAAGCCCATAGAGAACACCAATACGGAGGTGCGCCAAACCAGCGCCGTCGTGTATTTGGTCCTCGACAGCTCCAGTTCCCTGGGGAGCGATTTTGAAGCCGTGAAAAAGGCCGCCTCGGACTTCGTGTACACCCTGTATAACACGGATCCCCAGAAAATGTACGAACAGCGGTACGCCACCTATCAGATAAGCAGTAAAATCGATGCCCTGAGCGAAGTGCTCATCTTCGATTACGAGACCCGCCGGGTTGCCAATTGCTTCTATGGGGAGGGCGGGAGCCTTTACGTAAAGAACACCAGCCCTCTCGAGTGGGACGGAAAATACTTGAGTTTCTTCCCCGACGCGGGCGCCCGCGGCTACGTCGAATATCCCTCCGACTCAACCCTGGAGGTAACCAGCGTCAACTCGGCGTCGAACACCCTCACCGCCATAGCTATCTACAACAAGGTAAAAAACCTTCCCAATATGTCCTGGTAGCGGATGCGACCGGAGCGCCCTTTGTCGACGCAAAGGGCGCTCCCTTGGTTTTTTCGACAAGATACTTGAAAAAACAACCCGGCATCCCCTGTTTTTTTCGCTCCCATGAATTACCCTCTATGGTAACGGGAGCGAGTCAGAAAGTGTTAAAAACCCTTTTCCTTTTATTCGTGACCTTTAGCGTTTCCTTGGCGGCCATCTACGCCATATTGCGGGTTTCCCGGCGGTACGGCATTTACGACAAGGTAGACGACCGGAAAATCCACACCGGAAACGTGCCCCGCCTTGGGGGCATGGGCATTTTCGCCGGTTTCTTCGCCGGGTTCATCCTCTTTACCCTCCTCGGCGACGAGGTATTGAGCCTTCAGAGCAATTTCTACAGCCTTATCGCCTCCTCGGTCGTCATTTTTACCATGGGCTTCTGGGACGACCTTCGCCCCTGGAGCCCTAAGCCAAAGTTCTGCCTCCAGGCTCTGGCGGCCATCCTGGTGCTCTGGGGGGGCTTCAGGTTCGAGAAAATTCCCCTTGGGGTGATGGGGGAGTGGAACCTCGGCTACTGGGGCTATCCCCTTACCTTCGCCTGGATCCTCGGGGTAATCAATGCCGTAAACCTCATCGACGGCATGGACGGCCTCGCCAGCGTCATAAGCTCTTCCGTCGCCGCGGTATACGCCTTATTCTTCATCCGGGCCGGGAACCCCCACGCGGCCCTCCTGTGCGGCCTTTTGGCCTTTTCGGTCATGGCCTTCATGGTTTTCAACCTCCCCTTTCCCAAGGCGAAAATCTTCATGGGCGACGGCGGAAGCCAGTTTCTCGGCTTTATGCTCGCGGTGCTCCCCCTTATCCGCTCCCGGGGCGCCGAGGCCTCCGTGGCCTTGCCCTTCGCCGGAGCGGTCCTTCTCATCCCCCTTTTCGACACCGTGGCCGCCATCTGGCGCAGAATACGGGAACACCGTCCCATCGACAGCCCCGACCGTTTCCATATCCACCATAAGCTCCTGCTTACGGGCCTCAACGTGCGGAAATCCCTCCTGGTGGTGGCTCTCTTGCAGCTGGTCATCGGGGTAAGCGTCCTTCTGTGCTCCCGGGGAGCTGGCTGGGGTTCGGACCTGGCGCTCCTTTCGGTCTACGCCCTGGGAATCGCCTTCTTTTGGGTCATGCACGCCTTAAAAAAACGAATCGTTCAAAGTAACCGAATTGTCCTCCCTCCGGTTTAAATATTTCGGAAAATAGGGTATCCTTTTGAGGCAGTACCCAAGGGAGCAGTCCGAAATCATGAATCCATGGATCGCGGCGGTCGCCGCGTTGATCGTTTCGCTCGTGTCTATCTTCTTCGTCCTGATGTTTACCCGCCGCTTCGGCCTCTTCGATCCCGTGGAGGCCCGTAAGGTCCATACCGGGAACGTGCCCCGGCTGGGGGGCATAGGCATAATCCTCGGCTTCGTGGCGGGGCTGGTGGTCTATACCCTGGTTTCCGGGGGCAGCTTCGATTTTCGGGTATGGGCCCTCATCCTCGGAAGCGCCCTCGTTTTCGTCATGGGGGTATGGGATGACCTCAAACCCTGGCGCGCCCGGGTAAAGCTCCTGGTCCAGGTCGCCGCGGCCCTTACGGTCATCGCCGCGGGCTACGTGTTCAAGACCCTCCGCATAGCGGGCCTCGGTACCCCCGTGGAATTGGGATGGTTCGGTTACGTGCTCACCTTCTGCTGGATTATCGGGGTTACCAACGCGGTGAACCTCATAGACGGCATCGACGGCCTTGCGGGAACCGTCTCGGTCCTTGCGGCCCTTACCTTCGCCTATATCTTCCGCCTCGGCGGCAACGGCGACGCCCTCATGATCTGCCTCATCCTGGCGGTATCCATCTCGGGCTTTCTCGCCTACAACCTGCCCCTCCCCCGGGCCAAGATCTTCATGGGCGACGGGGGGAGCCAGTTCCTGGGCTTCATTTTGGCGGTGCTTCCCCTGATACCGGGCAGGGACGGCCGGGTAGGGGTGAACGTGCTTTTCGCCGCCGCGGTGCTCATGATCCCCATCTTCGACACCATCGCGGCCCTGTGGCGCCGGACCCGGGAGGGCAGGAGCTTTTTCGAGCCCGACAAGTTCCACCTCCACCACAAGCTCATGATGCTCGGCTTTTCGAGCCGCCAGAGCCTGTTTATCCTCTTTCTCTTCCAGGCCCTCATCAGCGTCCTGGTGCTCATTGCCTCCCGTACCCGGGGCCTCACCGCCCTGGCGTCCCTGGCAAGCGTCTATCTCTTGGGAACCCTCTTCTTCACGGTAGTTCACGTGCGGAAGGAAGAAATACTGGAAAAATCTAAACTTTTATGACGGATTGGGTGAATGGAAGAAACTGAACGGATCGGCAGCGACGACGAAATTGACCTTCTCGACCTTCTGGCGGTACTCCTGCGCCGAAAGGCTCTCATTATCGGAATTACCGCAGCGGGGGCGGCGGGGGCGCTGATCGCGTCGGTGCTCTCCCTCCTTCTTCCCCCGGAGAAGAGCTTTCTTCCCAACGAGTACAGCCCCAAGGCGGTCATGCTCATAAATGACTCCTCCTCCTCGGGCGGGGGTATATCCTCCATGCTCGCCTCTTCCGGGCTCGGGGGCCTCGCGAGCCTGGCCGGGGTGAGCGTGCCTTCGGGCTCTACCTACAGCGCCCTGGCGGTGTACCTCGCGGGCTCCGACTCCTTTTTGGACACCCTGGTAGACCAGTTCGACCTCATAACCCGCTACGAGATAAAGAAGTCGCCCCGGGCGGAAAGCCGCAAGGCCCTTAAAAAGAACCTTTCCGCGAGCTTTGACGACGACTCAGGGGTCTTTTCCGTGAGCTTTACCGACATCGACCCCGAGTTCGCCAAGGGGGTTGTCAACTTCGCCGTGGGCTACCTGGAGACCCGCTTCAGGGAAATGGGACTCGACAAGAATCAGCTCCAAAAGGAAAACCTCGAGAAGAACATCGCCAATACCTTCGATGAAATAAGGCGTTTGGAGGACGAGGGGCAGAGGCTCGACCAGTCCGCGGCCCGGGGCTCTTACTCCGCCGGGGGCTCTTCCCTCATCCTGGAAGCCACCCGCATCAAGCGCGAGATTACCGCCCAGGAGGCGGTGTATACCCAGCTGAAAACCCAGTACGAGCTTTTAAAGGTGCAAATGGCCAGCGAGACCCCGGTATTCCAGGTTCTTGAATATGCCCAGGTTCCGGACCAAAAATCCGGGCCCAGCCGAGGCATGCTGTGCATTGTCATCACCTTCGCGGCCTTCTTCTTTTCCGTGTTCCTGGCCTTCGTGCTCAACGCGGTGGAGAACATAAAGAAGGACCCCGAGGCCATGGCGAAGCTTTCAGGGGAGGGTAGGCGATGAACCGGAAGCTTTCTGCCCTGGCCGCCCTTTCCCTCGCCCTATTCGCGGCCCCGCTCCTGTATTCCCAGCAG
>QKDA01000159.1 GCA_003246765.1 Spirochaetales bacterium
CACGATCTTTTGGGCCACGTCGGACATGAGGAGCTGTTGGGCGTAACCGAGGGCGGCGCTCGCGAGATAGAGGGCGGCGATAACCAGGAGCATGCGGCCGATATAGCTAAGGTCCAGGGGAGGTATGGGCTGTCCGAGCGTTGAGGCGGCGTATTTTTCGCCGATGCCCTCGAATATCCTGGTGGTTACGAGGCCCAGGAGCTTCGGTCCCAAGATGCCGAAGAGGGTGCTCGAAACCGCCAGGATGAAGACCAACAGGATGCGCCTTCTTCTCGTTCCGAAATACGCCGCGAAGCGGGAGAGTGTCTTGCGCGGGTCCTTCGGTTTCTCCGCTGGTCCGCCCAGGCCTCCCATACCCCGCATTCCCCCCATGCCGCCGGGGCGTCCCATGCCGCCGAGCGGGCCGGGCCCGCGCATCCCCCCCTGGCTGCCGGAACCGGGGCCCATATCACCAGGCGAAGTCCGTCCTTGCGTTTCTTTCATGCCAGTTCCTCCCGGGTCAGCTGGGACTCCGCTATCTCCCGATACACGGGGCAGTCGCGGTAAAGCTCCCCGTGGGTGCCGATGCCGGCGATTTTCCCCTCGTCGAGCACCACGATACGGTCCGCGCCCATGATGGAAGCCACCCTTTGGCCTACGACGATAACCGTCGCGTCCCGGGTCTTTTCCGCGAGGGCCGCGCGGAGTTTGGCGTCGGTCTTGAAGTCCAGGGCCGAAAAGCTGTCGTCGAAGAGGTAGACCTCGCAGGGGCGCACCAGGGCCCGGGCTATGGCGAGTCGCTGTTTTTGCCCGCCCGAGAGATTGGAGCCCCCCTGGGCAATCGGGGCGTTTATCCCCCCCTCCATGGCGGAGACGAAGTCCCAGGACTGGGAGGCCTTGAGGGCCTCTACGATCTCCTCGTCCGAGGCGTCTTCCCTCCCGTAGCGCAGGTTTTCCGCGACGGTCCCTGAAAAGAGCGTGGCTGTCTGGCCTACTATGCCGATCCGGGAACGGAGATCCGCGAGGCTCATGGAACGCACGTCGGCGCCGCCGAGGA
Organism: Spirochaetales bacterium; assembly: GCA_003246765.1. Classification (GTDB taxonomy): domain Bacteria; phylum Spirochaetota; class Spirochaetia; order Treponematales; family Treponemataceae; genus Teretinema. The sequence continues at coordinate 1,037 of QKDA01000159.1, forward strand.
GCACCTGCCCCGAGCTTGCGTCGTAGAATCGGGGGATCAGGGAAAGCAGGGTGGTTTTGCCGCTTCCGGTACTCCCGATGATCGCCGTGGTTTCCCCGGGACCGGTTTTAAAGGTGATGCCCGCCGCCGCGGGACGTTCCGCGCCGTGGTAGGAGAAGGAAACGTCCCGGAATTCAACGATGCCCCTACGGGCCGGATCTCCCCTCGCGGGCGATTCGGGGTCGGCGATATCGCTTACGGTGTCGAGTACCTCGTTGATGCGCTCCGCCGAGGCTTGGGCCCGGGGCACCATAATGAACATGATGGAGGCCATGATAAAGGACGAGAGAATCTGCATGGCGTACTGCATGAAGGCCATCATGTCCCCCACGGTAGAGGCCTCGGCGTCGATGAGGCCGGATCCGAACCAGAGGATAGCGACCACCGTCGCGTTCATGATGAGGAGCATGAAGGGGTGCAACATGGCGAAGATCCGGTTCACCCTAACCGCGGTCTCCATGAGATCCCGGTTGGCTTCCTGAAAGCGTTCCCTTTCGTAGGCCGTGCGGTTGAAGGCCCGGACGACCCTGAGACCCGTGAGGTTTTCCCGCACCATGAGGTTTATCCGGTCCACCTTCTTTTGTATTCCCTGGAAGAGCGGGAAGCCGAGGGTGGCCACGGTGCCGACGAGAATTCCCAAAAAGGGGATCCCCGCCACGATGACCCAAGCCAGGGTCGCGTCGGTCCTGAAGGCCATGATCATGCCGCCTACCGCCGTGATCGGTGCGGCCAGCATCATCCGCTGGATCATGATGAGGGCGTTCTGTATCTGGTACACGTCGTTGGTGCTCCGCGTCACCAGGGACGGAGTGCCGAACAGGTCGAACTCATGGAGGGAAAAACCCGATACCCGGGAGAAAATCCGTTCCCTAAGGCGCGCGCTGAAGGCGACGGCCACCCGGGAGGAAAGATACCCCGCGGATACCGCGCAGGCGGAGCCCAGGAGGGCGACCCCCAGCATCCTGAGGCCGACGGAGAGTATGTAGGACGTGTCGCCCCGGGAGATTCCCCGGTTGACGATATCCGACATCAGCTTTGGCAGGTAGAGGTCGCTCATGCTTTGGGCGAATACCGCGGCCAGGGTCAGGACCAAGGGGATAGTCCAGGGCCTGAGCATCTTGAAGAGCTTCAGCATGGATCCTCCCCATGGGGGCGCTTGGCGGCCGCCTCGAGAGAAAAATAGGTCTCCACCCTTTGGAGGAGCCTGATGAGTTCCTCCGTATCCGAGGGCCCGAGACTCTCCACGAGGCCCTTAAAACCCTCGCTGTACTGGAGGAATACGGGCTTGAGGCGCTTTCGGCCCCCCTCGGAGAGGGTTACCCGCACCGCGCGGCGGTCCTCGCTGTCCATTCGGCGCTCTACCATGCCCTTGGCCTCAAGGCCCGCCACCACCTGGGTAGCCGCGGGCACCGTGATTCCCATGTCCGAGGCGAGTTCCGAGATCCGCGAGCCCGCCTCTCCCCTCTTGTCCGCGTGGTGAAGCCTAAGAAGGATCATCAGCGCCGTGTGCTTGAATTCGGGGGCCACGGAGCGCATGAAATCCCTTTGGAGGATATGGTGAAGCCTTTTAAAAAGTTCCATGAGCCTTCGCTCGTTCCGGTCGTGATCCTGCATAGCCAGTTCTTTACTTAAAGAACTAATATATTAAGCTACTTAACTATAGTCAAGGATCCAGCGTAAAAAAAAGGGCTGCCGGGGCAGTGCCCGGTAACCCTTTATTTCCCCCGAGGGGGATTCTCTTGGATTTCTTACTCAGAAAAGAAGATCGTAGACGAAGCCCTGTACGATGGACCTGGCCAGGGAGGCTTCGTCCGCGGCGGAGGCGTCCTCATAGAGGGCCGAGAGCCGGCTCGCCGCGTCCAGTCCCGCGGGCACGAGGCCTGCGGGTACGGCGTCTTCCACCGCCTGGAGGATCTCGTCGCCATAGGCGTAGGAGGCGAACCAGATCACGGCGCCCGGCTCCCCTCCGGGACCGTCCGCGTCCCGGGCGGCAAGGGAGGCCACCGCCTCCCCTCCGTCGGTCCAGAGGGCCTCGTAGGAACCGGTTATCTCGTCGTCGCCCTGGTCCTCCGTAAGCTTCGCGTCGTGCACCGTGGCGGTGACCCCGGCGGCGTCGGCGTCAAGGGTGAAGTACTCCACGAGCCTCTGCGGGGTATCGCCGTCCCAGTGCTCAACCGTGAGGGAAACGGTGAGGATGCCCTTCATGAAGGCGAAGGGGTCGACGGACCTGAGGTCCTCAACCGGAGGAAGGTCAACGCCCAAGGTTCCGGAGGTTTTGAAGCGGAGAGACTGAAGGGTGCCGATACCCTCGGCGCCGAAGGTGATCTCCTGAAGGGTATGGCTCCCCGCGGCGTAGACGAAGCCGTAGTCCAGGGGCAACGCAAGCCCTTCGCCCCCGGTGCTGACCGTGAGGGGATAGCCCGCTCCGTCCCACTCAATGTCCACCGAGAGGGCCAAGGTGCCGCCCACCCAGGTTTTCTTCGAGACCAGGCGGCGGTCGTCGTCCCAGGAGGCCTCGATTTTCACGGGCGCGGGGAGGGAGCTGTCGGTTCGGGTCACGGAAAGGGGATACCA
>QKDA01000043.1 GCA_003246765.1 Spirochaetales bacterium
CCGCTCGAGGGGCGAACGTCTCGTCCTTTCCGGCGGGGAGTCCAAGCGGATGACCCATGCCCTCCGCTCAGCCCACGACGCCATCCTGGTGGGCATAGGCACGGTCCTCGCCGACGACCCCCGACTCGACGTGCGCTTAGCGCCGGGAAGGAGTCCCCGGCCCGTGGTGCTTGACCCGGACCTCCGCCTCCCCCCGAACGCCCGGCTGTTCGGGAGCGCCGGCGGCGCGCCCTGGGTCATGGCGGCGCCGAAGGCTCCCGGCGAGAACGGCTGGGAGGACTGCCAGCGGCGGCGGGAGGAGCTTCACAGGGCGGGGGCGGAAATTGTCGAAATCCGCCGGGATCCCGCGGGGTTTCTCGACCTCGCCCAGGTCCTCGCGGCCCTCCATATGCGGGGAAGCCGCGCCCTTATGGTCGAGGGAGGGGCAAAAATCCTTTTCTCCTTCATAAGGGCGCGCCTCGCCGACCGCATCAACATCACCGTGGCCCCGGTCATCCTGGGGGGCCTCAACCCCTTTTCCCGGGACGGCCCCGAGGTTGCCGCCCCCCCGGGCGCCTCGCCTCCAACCGAGGCCCCGACCCGGCTCCCTCCGGTTCTGCTCAAAGCCCCCCGCTGGCAGGCCTTCGGCCGCGATATGGTGGTCGAAGGGGAACCGGACTGGGAGGCCTGACCCGAAAAAATGGCCTATACTTACGTCAGCGGAGGAACCGTTTATGCGTAGATATCTCCTTCTTTCCCTCATGGCCCTCGCCCTGACGCAGGCCCCCGGCGCCCAGGAAAGGGAATTCCGCCTGGCCGTGGGCGACGAGAAATGGCCCAAGATCCTCACCTGGGACGAATCCATGAACTACGAAGGCCTCTACGCCCGGTTTTTCGGGGAGCTGTCCCGAAGGATGGGCTGGAAGGGAGTGATTACCCCCCTTCCCTGGCTGCGGGCCCAGGAATACGCGGAGAAGGGCCTGGCGGACGCCCTGATCGCCGTAGCCTCCCCGCCCCGCCTCGCCTACGCCTACGCCAGCGACGAACCCGTCTTCAGCCTCTACTTCACCCTGTACGCCCGCCGGGACCATCCGCGAATGGAAGAGATCGCGAAGATCCGATCCCTGGAGGATATCCTCGCCCTCGACCTGACCGTCGTCACCAACCGGGGAAACGGGTGGCACGAGGCGAACGTGGAGGCCCTGGGCATCCCGACGGTTCTCGTTAACAACGACGATACCATACTGAAATTCCTCGCCGCAGGAAGGGCGGACCTCGTCATCGACACGCCCCTGAGCATGGCCCCGCGGCTTAAGGAAATGGGCCTTTCTAACCAGATCGCGTCCACGGGGGTTCACCTGGACGAAACCAGGCTCTATCTGCTGTTGAGCAAAAAGTCCGCCTTTAAGGATCGGTGGCCCGAAATTAACAGGCAGGTTTCCGAGCTCGTCGCGGGAGCGGAGTATCAGGAAGCGCTGAGGGTACTTTATGGCTTTTGATGATAACCCTCTGGACCCGCTAGCGGTTCCCCCCGGGAGACTGTTTTTTCTTGTCCGCGTACATGCGGTCGTCCGCCGCCTGAATGAAGGCTTCCAGGGACATTCCCTTCTCGTACTCGACCATGCCGCAGCTGAAGGATACCGCGGGCCCGGGCAGTTTTGCCGCGTCCTCCCGTATCTGGGAAAGGATGCGCTCGCAGCAGGCGAGGGGGCAGTCGGGCAGCAGGATGATGAACTCGTCGCCCCCGTAGCGGATAAGGGAATCGGAGGATCGGATATTGCCGTGAATGCACTCCGTGAGGGAGCGGATCAGCTCGTCCCCGGCGGCGTGCCCGCGCTCGTCGTTTACCCCCTTGAGACCGTCAATGTCCAGAAAGCACAGCGACAGGGGGGTCTGCTCAAGATCCGCCGCCGCCAGGGCCCGCCCCATGGCCGCAAGCCCCCCGTGACGGTTAAATCCCCGGGTCAGGGGGTCCTTGGTCGCGTAAAACTCCACCTCCCGCATCAGGCGGAAGTTTTTCCTCAACAGGCGGTACCGCACCAGGGCGATAAAGGGGAAGCTTGCGTAACAGAGGATCAGAAAGCTTCCGTTGGCTGCCAGGTACTCCGAAAGGGGCCTCGTGCCCAGGAATACCGTCGCCGAAAGGTACGCCGCCGCCGTGGAAAGGGAAAAGACCGCCATATGGACGGGGGAGAGCTGGAAGGAAGCGATTACGATAAAGCCCGACACGATGAGCAGGGTAGTGGCCTGGATCACCGCCGCGGAACTCTCCGCCGCGGCGACCATGAGCGAAACCGTCCCCGTCACGGGAATCACGTACAGGAGCACCATGACCGCCCCGTCCAAAACCCCGAACCTGAAGAGGAACCAGCTGGCAAAACCGAGAGCCGTTACCGCCGCGCGTAGAAGGTTGATCCCCAGGGGATAGTCCGCGAAAACCCAGTCCGACGCGAGCAGGAGCGCCGCCACCGCCAGGAGCGCCAAGCCCACGGGCCCGTTTTGCCTCGCGCACAGATCCTTAAAATGCCTTTTCCATTCAAGTTCGTCCACGGCTTCAATGATACTCTATCGTCCTCGCCCTTGCCATGGGGGGGGGGAAGGCCTTCCCCCCGGGGCGCACGCGGTTGCGCCCCTCCCCCTTCCTCTCAAGCCCCCGAGCGGGGTCGGGCCGAATCTGCTATACTCAAGCCGCCGCCATGATACGTATTCCTGAGCCCCAAAGCCCCCGCCCCGTCCCCCCGGTCCTTCGTCCCGCGCGAATGGAAGACCTTAGCGCGGTCATGGCCATCGAGGAGGCCTCCTTCGGGGCGGATACCCGGGAAGGGGAGGCAACCTACCGGGAACGGCTCGAAACCTTCGGCGAGGGTTTCATGGTTCTGGAAACCGAGGAGGGCCTCGCGGGGTTCATCACCTCCGAGCTCTGGGCGTACCGGGAAAACCTTGAAAGGGAGGACTTCGCCCTGGGGCATTCCATCGCCTCCCGCTTCGACCCCTCGGGAGACGAGCTCTACGTCTCCTCCCTGGCCGCGGCCCCGGAATACAGGGGCCGGGGATACGGGGAAACCCTCCTCCGCGCCCTCCTCGGCTCGGTACCGGCCTCGCACCCCGCGGTGCGCAGCTCCGTCCTCCTGGTGGGGGAGCACTGGACCGGCGCCCGGCGTATCTACGAACGGAACGGCTTCGCCGTGATCGCTGAATACCCCCGCTTTTTCGGCGGAACCCTGGAACCGGAGCGCTCCGCCCTGGTCATGCGAAAGTCGCTGCCGTGAGCGTCCTGCCGCGCGCCCTCCCGGGACGCACCTCCGGTTCGAACGCTCGAAGCTTCGCGAGTCCCTCAGTCCTCTACCGCCGAAAGTGTCGACTCCCTACTCAGGCTGTTCCTGCAAGTGCTGGAAGAGCGCGTCGTTCAAATAGAAGTTCTCCTTCCCCATCTTATGCTTTGAGACAAGTCCAATTTCCACAAGGTCGTCGAGATACTTCGATGCCGTTTTTCGGGTAACGCCCAAATCACGAACAAGGTAGTCGATTTTCGTATAGGGATGCCGAAAAAGGTTGTTCAACAGCTCGTGACTGTACATCTTCGGACGCTCATTCTTGAGCCTCTGCTTATAGTCCTGCATGAGGTTTTTTATTCCGTGAATCAAGAGAGTTGTCTGCCGCGAGGTTTGTTCAACGCCGCCAATCATGTAAAGGAGCCACGGTTCCCAGTTTCTCGTATCGCGGACATCCTGTAGAAGCCGGTAATACTCCGCTTTCGATTGATTGATGTAGCGGGAAAGGTAGAGCACGGGGCTTCCGAGAAGTTTCTCTTTTACGAGGTAGAGGATGTTGAGGACGCGCCCGGTGCGTCCGTTGCCGTCGTAAAAGGGATGGATACTTTCGATCTGGTGATGGATGAGGGCCATCTTGGTTAGGGCGTCCCAGTCCGCGAGTTCGCTCCGATTGAGGAACTCTTCGAGGTTACCCATGAGGACAGCGATGTCGTCGGGATGCTGGGGCGGTGTGTACACCGTCGCGCCGGTCGCCTCGTTCTTGAGTTCCGTTCCCGGCAGCTGACGGAATCCGGCTCGGTTCTCCTCGATGATGGACTGAATGTCGAGAATGTCCCGAACGGTGATGAGGCCCGTCGTTTTCACTCGGTCATTGGCGGTCTGTAAGGCATAGGCGTAGTTGTGGACTTCCTTTGCCGCTATGGTTTTGTATCTGCGTTCAAAGCTATCGGACTGGTAGAGATCGTCCTGCGTCGTGATGATGTTCTCTATAGCCGAACTATCCTTCGCTTCCTGCAAGGACAGCGTGCTGATGAGGATGCCTTGATTGGGCATCGCCTCGGCGGTGGCCTTCAGTTCGGCGAGGGCTTGGTGAGCCGTCGTCAGTTTCTTGAGAATCGCCTTGGTTTCGATATCGCCGACTTGTTCGAGTCGTTCCGGGTAAAATGCCGCGTTCAGTCTTCCCATATCAGTTTCCTCATGGGTAAAAAACCAGAAAATGTACCCACATCATAGCATACGTGGATAAAAATGTCGATTTCTTACCCATGACTCATTTCGTTGAAGCTTCTTGACCATCAAGGTTAGCCACCTGAAGTACTCTTCGCCACCGAGTCACGATATACCTCGCCCTGCTCAGGCGTCATGTGATAGTACCTGTCCGTCATCTCCGCAGATGGATGCCCCATCGCCTGCTGCAAAATTGCATCCGAAATCTGCCTGCGAATTACCGATGTTCATGGGTTCATCACTCGGGATGCGGTTCTATTCCGATTACCGTAATTTCTCCGGATTCTGGACCGTACACCCAATAAATACGTCCCTTGCCGCTCGTTTTATTCTCGAGGTTCGATTGCATCACCTTCATTCCGTTCCGGCGGGTCAAAGCATCTATGTCATGACTCTGGAGATCCTGATGTCGAGGATCATTTGCTAGTAAAGCTATCGCCTTCCCAACTTTCTTGTAAAGTTTCTCTTCTTTCTTGCTGAGGGTGCCGCTTTTTGCTTTCCCGGAGAGGTCAGCTTACAAGGCTTCCATCTCGGGTACGCCGAGCCGTATTTTAAAAATCAACTTTTGATCCTACTCGTCCAGGAATCCGGACCGGTCGACCGGTTTTGAGGCTTTTCCCTTCTTGAGGTTCCCGATAGCGGTATCCATCATCTAAAGAGTTTTTGTCGACACCTCGAAGGGCGCCACCAACTCCCTCGGTTCAAGGACGATCTTTCCGTTCGGGCACTCCATTACGTGGTAGTTGCTATATTGTGCTCCCCGAAGGGTAACGCGCTTTTTCACATCCATCCGGGCGTCATATACTTTGAGTGCTTGCATATCCTTGCCTCCGGCAGGGATATCCTAGTATGCACGTATACTTCTCAAAATTAGCTTTGTAAAGGGCTCTCTACCTAAACCGGAGGGCCGAAGGCCGTCCGGTCCCGGTCGAACAAGTTCGACTCGAACAAGTTCGCCTTCGGTAGGAGCAAACCCAGTGCCGCGACCTGTTTCGGAGTCTTAAATTCTGTAATCTAAAAAAATCACCGGATAAAAGCGGAAACATCTAACCGGATTGAAATAACCTGATTCCTCGAGGTGAACAGAACGAACGTTATGCGGGGAGAGGCGCTCGGTACGACCGCTTCGACCGGACAGTTGCCAAGAGGTGCATGCACCTCCAGGTAACTGAGCATAACGCGCGTTCCGTTTAGAGGTTTTGGCACGATGCCAAAACCGCGACCTCGAGGAATCGGTGCAGCGTGTGAGCTGATAGTCGCGCAATCATCGAAGGCAATACCAGACACTGAAACAGTGAAATAGATTTTTACACCAGCTTACTCAATTCCATGTTCACGAAGAAGGTATTTTATTTCATTCAAAGCTGAAATCTGCCTCCCCTCGAATTCCGTTGGATTTTCAAATGCTTTGTAACTCGCTAGCCCCACAAGAATACCGCCTAATCCAAGGATTAATGACGAAATATCCTTGCGTCCTTTTAAGTAATAGAAAAGTGCAACACCTGCCAAAATAATACCAAAAACAACCAAAACAAGACCTAGCCGGTTCAACTTTAACCGCTGTTCTTTCTTCAGCAAGGATGTTCGATATTGCCGTTCATTAACTAACTCTTCAATTGTACACTGGTTTAGCGGTTTATATTGTTGCGAATTATCTGTGATATTTATATCACCTTTGACGTGCATATCTCTGCCTGTAAAGAAATCACGCATTCAGATCCTCCTGAAAGATTTTTCCTTTTTATAATATGTCATATCTTTTAAAATTCAAAAAATGGTTCAACTGGACAAGCTTACCTGGTTTGAAAACCTGCACGCGTCTCCCGCTGGATGGCGCGTGCCAGTTAACCCGAACTTTTATCGACTCTGGAATCCCCTGTAGGGCTATCCGAAAAAGCAAAACGGGAACCGCCCAGTTTCTTTCAACCACAGACGACTCCCGCTCTTTCTTGCGCCGATAGGCACCAGCATAATGTCAGCTTAACCGGCGAGCGGGCTTGTCCCGCGCTGTCCGGTTGAAGCTTTAATTAGGCGCTAGTTCTGGATGTCCACGAAAGCGCCGAAAACCCAACCGATAAGACCGTTGGTTAATTTTACCTTATACCAGGAAGCTGTTTGACCGCCAATGGTCTGCTTCTCAGCTGTTTCCTCCAGAATCTTTACAATACTTCCCTTTTCCACCTGGCCTAGTATTAGTTCGCTTGTTCCCGGATGTAAGCGCACCCGCACTCCACCGTCATTCATTATCCCATCACGAACATTGACAAAACCCCAGTCACGGCCGATGTAATAGAGATTATTACCTTTAAAGGTATAGAAGTTTCCCTCATAATCAAAAAATCGAGGCGTATATTCATTTCCAGATAGATCACTACCCTCCGACAAAAATATTGTTACTAAAAGGTTTCCGTTTCGGTCATATACTCTACTTCCTAGGTAATTCCAATCTTTATCCCAGCTAGAAAAGTGGATTTCATGGCCCCAGAGTTTTTTCATATCCTGTCTAAGAAAGGGTAATCCATTATAAAGCACCATGCCGTCCTTATAGGAAAGCCCCGCATAGGCAAAGTCTCCATTGGTCAGTTTCTGTATAAACTCTTCATGGGGTATACGAACAACAGTGCCTGTCGGCTCAGGAGGCATTAAAAATCCATAGGTTTTATAGTCAGGATGCATGGTATTATTTACAAAAATATTGTCAAACAGAAATCCTCCCAAGTCACGGGGGTCTTCCAAGCGCAACGCAAAAGGGTATGCTTCACTCTGCATCATAAGAATTCTGACTGAACCATCAGCATAGAAGTACATACTACCTGGAAACTTGAGTCCCCCACCACCTGAAAAAACAGTATAGGGTGTTGTTACCTTTTGTTCCAATTCAAAGCGCGCATTATATATCCGATACTCTCTTCTATCCGGAGTTACAGTGTAGAGACGATTATCCTCATTAAAAAACCATGGGGCGGACCTATCTTTTTCATCAAGCTGCGGATATTTTGCATCATTAAAGGTTTTAATTAAAATTAAATCTTTAGAAGTTTTTTGAGCAAAAAGATTAACAGCAATAAGAACGTACAAAAAGCTGAGTATCAATATTTTTTTCATGGAGCAGTCCTTCTTAAGCGTACAATCTGATATGTCCTAGTGTAATATGGCTCTTTTTCAATTTCTGTCAGAGCTCTTAGTGTATTTGCTGTAATTACAGTTTGTTTTTCGTATCCATCAAAAGTTGATTCAATCAAATTAATCGCCGTCACATTTCCCTGAGCATCGTGTTCAACTTTATTTACCAAAGCTATATGGGCTCGTGTATCGTAATAGAACACATCCCCGGGAACAATTCTCTTTAATTGATCTTGTGATAGTGATGCAAAGCCAGCAGGGCTATCTTGATTATACGGCTTTCTTAAAATGAGATCACTAACAACCGGCCGTACATCTGTTGCCGTAGCATCGCCCTGGTAATGCGGGTATCTGCGATACTGTGAGTCTACCCCATAGCCTGCAAGGGCATCGCGGTTATTCGTGCTTCCGATTCCTTCCGGATTTCCAAGCTCGGTAATCCCCTTGGGCAAATCTGCCCATTGGTACACATTTCCATTATAACTTGCTGACCGCTGGGCAAACCCGATACAATCTGTTCCAGCTTCATATATCCAGCTGCCCCGTCGATCGGTCTGTAGCTGTGCAAGTGTCAACCCCTCGGTTACCGAAGTCGTATTGTAAGCATACTCTGGGTCCTTATACCATAATCCTAAGCTTGGAATAAATGCCCGACTCGCTATTGCCCCTGTTCCACTCAAGGCCGTAGCTGTCGAAGGCATTGCACTCGTCTGATTAGTAACCGAACCTACGGTAACACCGGTTTCGGTAGATTGGCTATAGGCCCACCAATGATTGCTTTGAGGGACCATCAATGCTTCCGTACCACGCAAGGCCAGTTGGTAGATTAATTTCGCGTTAAAATCAAAGGGGCTATCCATACTGCCTGCATCTCCCCTATCCCCCATCCATTCCGTACTTGTCCAGTTTACACCGTTAAAACGAACATACTTATTTGCACTGACCGTTCCAGTTGCATAGGGCGGCTCAAAGGGGTTCATGGGGTAACTGTAGGCTACACGGCCGGTAATGGCTGTTGCAGCTCCATTTGGATTTTGAACGCGTAATGGAGCAAAACCTGCTATTACTACAGTTTGCCCGCCATTACCCGGTGCAAGATCACGAATGCCTGTAAAGGCTGTTTGCCCATCGTGTATCCTATTCCACTCATTGTTTCCCCACGCCACGCTCCACCACACTGGACCTACACTTCCGCTCGGCGGCGCGTTCCACGGATGCGCGGTATTCCAGTCCATATTCCCGAGCGCTTCTTCCTTCTGGTCTATGTACAGGTTCGCCCGCCACAGCATCTTTTTGTCGTACACCGCCACGTAGTCCTTCGCGTCGGTCCGGGCCTCAAGGGTCACCGGGGTTCCGGTACCTCCTGCTGCGTACTCTACCGTGAACGACAGCACGTAATCGTCTCCGGGATACGCCTTCTCCGCGCTCAGGGGCCGGATCCCGAGCCGGGCACGAGAACCATCCCGCTCGAGCCAGCCGCCCTTACTTACGGTGAATGAACCGATATCGTCAGACGCTGCCGAGTAGAGCCGCTCGCCGTTCGCCTCCGTGATCGTCGAAAGCGTCGCCGTCGCGGCTATAGAGCCGCCGAGATTCAAAGTCGCCACGTTAATCCCCATGGCCTTATTATTGTATATATTCCCGTTCGCGTCACCGCCTTTATTTACGTCCCAAAAGCGGTCATACGCGCCTTTGAGCCTCACCGAATAGCCTGAATCCAGGGGCAGCGCCAACCCGGCCTTGTTACGTACCCTGACCGCGACGTTATCCAGCACCAGGAATTCCCCCGTATTCGGTATCCACCGCCATCGCTCGGAACTCGCCTGCGTCGCCTCCCGCATGCTTCCTATCTCGACCTCCGCGCTCGCAGGTAGCCCGTCTAGGAGGTCCCACTCGGCGCACGCGTACGAAGATGCGCTCCCGGAAAGCTGTAGAAGCCTCCTGCAAACCATGCCCGTCGGCTCGTTCGCTTGAGCGAACGCTCCCCACGTCGACTTCTCCGCCTTGACCAGGCTTATCCACACGAACTCGATGCCCGCCATGAATGAGCTTTGGTCGGCACCGAAGGCGGGTTTATGTATTGGAAAGGGGGAGCGCCTTACTTAATAACGTGATGCACGGTTTGCCTATCCAGCAAGCTTTACCCTCGCGGCTCCCCCTGCCGCCAAAGTCCTCGGTCGGAGCCTATCGACTCCTCCCTCCGGGCTTTTCTGGCACCCCCACGAGAGGTTCTTCGGCAGGTGCGGATTCTAACAGTCAGGAACGTTCGGCTACGGCGGAGGGTTACCGTGCGGGCCGAAGTACAGGTTATGCACGAAGGCGCCGAAGAACCAGCCTTCGGTCCTATCCCTTATGTCAAAAAAAGGAACCGTCGACCGATGTTTCTCGGAAGAATATACTCACCCTTGGTTGATAAACCTGTAAGCTCTCCTCGTTGAATTGCCTGTAAACCAGTCTTTATTGACTCAGAAATTCTCGGCAGGATATCCGGAAAAACAAACTGGGGGTCGACAGAATCATTGAAAACCCAGACGACTCACACCCGTTTTTACATCGATAGCCGCCAGCCTAATGACCGGCTTAAGCTGCAAACAACTGAGGGACGGTTATCGGGTTATATCCTTTTTTAGGAACTACTTCCTCCATGCTTCCTCAGCTACTACCAGATCAAACAATCGCTTCTGGTCGGGGTTCAGTGTTGTCGGCTCGACTTTCACACCGGGTTTTGGTTCATACCAGTCATATCCGTTAAAGTAGCTTCTCAAATCCCAGGACTGGAAGTCATATCCTTGCAGAGCAAAGAAGGTATTACGAAGGACTCGAAGTTCGATGTTGTTTAGTTTCGAGATTTGTTGACTGTACGTATTGGCATCACTGATACCTTTTCGAGCGAGCTCGACAAAATCTATTCCCCAATTTCTCTGCGCTCTATAGAAATATATTTGGTCTCCAGCTACAGCGTTCATTACATAGACATCTCCGTTGGGCATAACTGATACATCTAGAATTCTCTCCTGGTTCGCATCCATTGTCATGACAGGAGCAAGGCTAATAGTCCCTAGAGTTGCACCCTCCTGATTGAAGACTACCGCAGAGTCTCCTTTCCTGATAACAACTTCGCCGAGTAAAGACATACCGAGAATTGGACTTCCACCATGATCCCTAAACCGTATTACCGAGCTGTCGTATCCCATTCGAGATAGGTAATCCCGAAAGTTTTGATCGGTCGCGGGAAATAGAACGCCATCGACTATCAAGAAATTGCCAGTTTGAATAAGCTGTTCGTGCCGAGTCTTCAGATCGGTGTTCTTCTCTTGTTGTGTTTTGTTCCAATCGAGTAGAAGCTTGACAGTTTCTTCGGTTGATAACGGAGCGCTATTCTTTGGAATACACATTAAACTCCTATCCTTCAAGAAGAAGAACGCATAATCGCGAATTATATAGGTGTTGGATACCATTAGAGGATATGAGTCATTTTCATCATAGTAGTATTTAAAGTCTGATACGGTGTCTCCAGAATCAGATAGAACAAGAACTACAGGATTACCCCTATTCCCGACCGCCCAGCCATTGCCGAAGACAAAGTCTGTTTCGTACCCACCAGATTTGTTGAGTGAATACGTTATAGATCGATCGATATATCCGGTCTGGCGATCTACTACGAATGCGTTCCTGCTTTGGGCAAACCACATCCAATTTCCGTCAATTGAATTGAACGTGTAAGGTGAAGTTCCTCGATAGTCATTCTGGTATGTGATGTCTAGCGGACCAAGCCCAAAGGTCTTGGTGTAGACAAGATGAAGATCGGTCGATTCGGAGAATGACCATTGAAGGCAAAATATGAATGTCAATGCAGCGAGTATATTTCTCATTTCACTTCGTCCTTAATCGTCGGAGCTCGTACTTCCACCACTTACCGGCTCCCATTCCTGATTCCGTATTCCACTCCAGGCTTGGAATAACCTGCCATTCGCCTTTTCTACCGGCACCAGATTGGATGACCTTTATCTGGCTCCGTGAGTCGACAGTTCCATCTTGGTCTGGAAGGATTTGAGAGACAATCACCACATGATCTCCTGAGCGATTCAAAATATCACCAGGAACGGCATATTTCAGAAATGGAAGTTCAAGATCCGAATTATCATCAATTACTGGTTGAATGCATACAGAATAGGCAGCTGTCGATAATTTTGCCGTTACAATGTGCGCTCCTCCCAACTTGTACGGATTATCTTTATAATTTGCAGCCGTCGATAAAAAACCAGAACAATCAGTACCAGTGGTGAAAAGTTCCTCACTAAGAATCTTACCAACAAGTTGTCCTTGAAAGTTCTTAACATCGCCTTCAGTCGTAAATGAATAACCAGGACCAGCTACATTCAATCCGATTTGGTCGTCTCCAGCCATGATATATGAAGACAGGCCAGGAATCTTTGCAGTGGAACCAATACGATAGAACAAGTGTTGTGGAAATTGTCCTATTGTATTTTCATTTATAGCGCCATAAACTACTCTATTCGGTGGAACCGCCACCAAGTTAGTTAACTTTTCTCTCGCAGGAAAAACGTAATTCTTCCATAAATCGTCAGGGGCCTTGCTCTCAATTCTATTTTTTACCATTACTCCGTAGGCTAAGTTCTTTTGAGCAAATTTATCCATTTCGGAGACTTCATTTTCTATATTTCTGTTAAACTCCTGTGGACTATCCATCGAGCCAATACTATATGCGACAGAATTATAAGGATTCTTTCCTTTTCCCCAAAAACTAGACCAAGGAGCAATAGTAATCACGTCTTGTTTTCCATCATCCCCGATTGGATTCCACTCATTTCCTTCCACCCACGGATGCATATCGTTCCAATCTTGCCCGTTGGTTTCCGCGATATACAGGTTCGCCCGCCACAGCAACTTTTTGTCGTACACTGCCACGTAATCCTTCGCGTCGGTTCGGGCCTCAAGGCTTACCGGGGTTCCGGTGCCTCCCGCCGCGTATTCTACCGTGAACGATAGCACGTAATCGTCTCCGGGATAGGCCGTCGACGCGCTCAAGGGCCGGATCCCGAGCCGGGCACGCATGCCCTCCTTCTCGAGCCAGCCGCCCTTGCTTACGGTGAATGAGCCGATATCGTCAGACGCCGCAGAGTAGAGCCGCTCGCCGTTTGCCTCCGTGATCGTCGAAAGCGTCGCCGTCGCGGCTATAGAGCCGCCGATATTCAAAGCCGCCACGTTAATCCCCATGGCCTTATTATTGTATATATTCCCGTTCGCGTCACCGCCTTTATTCGCGTCCCAAAAGCGGTCATACGCGCCTTTAAGCTTCACCGTGTAGCCTGAATCCAGGGGCAGTGCCAACCCGGCCTTGTTACGCACCCTCACCGCGACGTTGTCCAACACCAGGAATTCCCCCGTGTTCGGTATCCACCGCCATCGCTCGGAACTCGCCTGCGTCGCCTCCCGCATGCTCCCTATCTCGACCTCCGCGCTCGCAGGTAGCCCGTCAAGAAGGTCCCACTCGGCGCACGCGTACGAAGAAGCACTCCCGGAAAGCTGTAGCAGCCTCCTGCAAACCATCCCCGTCGGCTCGTTCGCTTGAGCGAACGCTCCCCACGTCGTCTTCTCCGCCTTGACAAGGCTTATCCACACGAATTCGACGCCCGCCATGAATGAGCTTTGGTCGGTACCGAAGGCGGGTTTGTTTTCCGGAACGCTCGTTATCACCCCGACTACGTCCCGCCCAGCGACCGTGCAGGTCAGCAAGTCCCCTGGCAAAACCAGAGTCAAGTCAGGCACGTACATCGTTATCTTTTCCAAACTCGTTGCGTCAAACTGTTTGTCGCCATGGCTCGTCTTGTTCGACGCTGCCGAACCGTTGAAATTTACCAGGCGATTCCGTATATC
>QKDA01000071.1 GCA_003246765.1 Spirochaetales bacterium
GCAAGCCGTAACCCGGATCGTCCAGGGAAACGGGAGCCGGGGGTAGGCTGAGTCTCTGGGGCGGCGATCCGGGTTCGGGGCTCTCGAAAAAGCCCTTGGAGGGGTCCCATCCGGAGAGATGGAGCCTGCGGATTAGGACGGCTTGATATTCTTCCGGTACGTGGGCGATCATGACGAGGCGGTCATTGAGGGATATGTCGCTTTGAAGAGAGAGAAGCGGCGAGAAATCGAAGCGGAAGAGCGTGGGCTTGATGAGTCCCCCGTTGGCCGAGACCGCCGCCCTGTTGAACCCCAGGGTCGCGAAAAGGGCCGAGCCCAGCAGGAAGGGAAACAAAAACAGAAGGGAGGCCGGTCTCCTTCGTTCCTTCCGCTCGTCGGCCAGGATTACCGCCGCGGCGAGCAGCAGCGCTCCCAGGGCATAGCCTGCCGACGCGAGGGGATGGGGGAAGGGACCGGGCCGGTAGCCCCCGGCGCCCCAAAATGATAACCCCCCGAGGGCGAGGAGGAGGAGCGGTTCGGCTGAAGCCCATTGTCGGGATACGCGGCGCCATCGGGCGGAGAGAAGGGCGTAAAGCGCCGTACCCCCCAGGGGGTAGAGCGTCAGGGCCGCCCGTAAAAAGGTTTCGGAAATGGGCGAGTCCTTAAAGAGCCCCGCGGCGAGGCGGAGTCCCGCATAGAGAAGAAAGGTTAGCGCCGAGAGGGCCGCCGCCGACGGAATGGTCTTGAGCCTGCGGGCGTGAAAAAACCGTTCGGCAGCGTAACCCGAGAGAACCGCAGCGGGCAGGATCAAAAAGGGAAAAATATCGGGTAAGAGAAGGGAGGGGATAATCGAGAGGTATCCTAGGTAAAGGGCGTGAATGACAGGGTTTGGCTTAAATCGGGACGGCATCGATTCCCTCCCTGCGCAGGATGCGGCCCATTGCTTCTATGGCGCGGAGCGAAACCCCCGGCCGCTCGGTCAGGGACTCCCGGGGCTCAAGACACAGGGTCGCCAGCGAGAGCCGTTGCGGGGCATCCCCGGTTTTCCTTTTTACTGGCCCCGTAAAAACGGCGGCTCCCCTGAATGCCGACGGCTGAAAGGCCTGGCCGGGACCGGGGGGAAGGGCGAAGACTATCGTCGTGGAGCGGCTCTCTAAGGCCAGGACCGGCCATTCGCGGGAGGCTGCCTCCCTGGAGGGCTCCGCGAGGGCTTCCAGGACTCTTATTCCCGCGTCGCGGTCGTCATGCCTTACAAGGGTGTTTTCCCCCTGGGGGAAGCGGAGGTTTTTTCCTTCCCCGAGAAGGCGTAAACACGTACCCGCGGCCCTTTGTATCAATTCCTCAAAGAGTCGTTCCCTCTCCTGTAGGTTCCTCTTATCGACGGGAGACCAAAAGAGGATCGCGTATTCTTCGGAGGGAGGAGGAAGCAGTTCCCCTTCCCGGAGCGCGAGCTCGCCGCTGTGGGCCCACACCTTCCAGTTTATCTTGCGGGGGTCGTCTCCCGGCAGGTAGGGCCGCACCTCGTAGAGCTCTTCCGACCGAAGATAGGTGCTTTTTCCCTCGGATACGCCGTTTGTCGAGGCCTGAACGGATCGGGCTTCTACCGGAGCGGGGACGGCGGGGACCAGGATGGCCGAGCCCTCCTCTTCCTGAACGCGGGCCGCGGGAATGCTGAAAAATCCGAGAAAATCCCTGATTTCGCAGCCCCTTTGCACGATGTCGTAGGTTCCCCGGGGGGGAAGGGACGGGTTATGCCATTTCTCGGCTTCCGGAAGGTCAAAGAGGAGGGAATAAAACTGCGGGACGGATTTCCTGCGGCGTACTATAAGTCGGTACCGAACTGCCGCCAACCGCCGGGCCCCGCGGGGCCAAGACGACTTTGAGGCGGGATAGACCCGGTATTCCGTTCCCCCGCGGGTTTCGATTCCCCCGCGAAAGCCCCTCCACAGGAAGGCAGCGGCGGTCGCGGAGAGAAGGGCATAGGTCCAGGTTGCCGCCAGGGTGAGCCCTAGGACCGTCGCTATAAGTTCTCCCCTTCCGTATCCCTCCCAGAGTAGTCCCGTCGACACGGCCAGGGCCAAGGCCCCCCGCGGGGTTAGGGGCGCGTTAGCTCTCCCTGCCATGGGGGAAGGGGTCCCGGGTCCAGTTGACGGAGCGGATCATTCGCTTGAGGGTCGAAGCGGCCAGGGCGGCGACGATGGAGGATTCGTCGGCCTTTTCGTCCTTGAGCATGATTCGATGGGCCAAGACGGGCACGGCGAGGTCGGAGACGTCTCCGTCCTCGATCCAGTCCCGTCCCCGCATCAGGGCCAGGGCCCTGGCCCCGTGAAGAAGCGCTAGGGCCCCCCGCGGGGACGGGCCAAGCTTCACCGACGGGTGGGCGCGGGTTTGGCGTACCAGGGCCACGATGGCCTTTTCGAGTTCCGGATGGCAAAAAACGGAGCGCTGCTCCTCCCGGGACGCGAGGACCCTGTCCCGCTCAAGCACGGGCCTAACGAGAGGTAGAAGCAGGTCTGAAGGGTCCTCGTGGAGAATGGCCCGTTCCGATTCCTCGTCGGGGTATCCCAGGGAGAGTCGCATCATGAAGCGGTCGAGCTGCGCCGCCGGAAGGGGATAGGTTCCCGCGGACTCCACGGGGTTTTGCGTGGCGGCAACGAAGAAAAGGGGACTCACCGGGTAGGTTGCCCCGTTGGCGGTTACCTGGCGTTCCGCCATGACCTCCAGGAGGGCCGATTGTACCTTCGGCGTGGTTCGGTTTATCTCGTCGGCTAAAAGGACGTCGCAGAATACCGGGCCCGGATGGAACTCAAAACGCTGGTCTTGGGGATTGAAAACGTCCACGCCGGTTATGTCGTAGGGTAGGAGGTCCGGGGTGAATTGGATGCGCCTGAAGGAGGCGGCCCCATCGATGTCGTCGGGAACCGAGACCAGTTTGGCCAGGGTTTTTGCGAGGGTAGTCTTGCCGAGACCCGGCGCGTCTTCGATGAGAACGTGTCCGCCCGCGAGAAAGGCCGCCGCGAACAATTCCAGGGTTTCGGGTTTACCGCGGATTACCGAGGCTAACCCTTCCGTAAGGGCCGCCCCGGCTTCGAATGTCGTCATGGTGGGAGTATAGCATAGGGAACGGATTTTTTCCGGCATCCCCTGTGGATCAGTCCCCGCTGTTCAGTCCCTGCGGTCCCTGGCGAGAAGGAGGAGCCTGGCAAGGCTCGCGAGGGCGGTAAGGGCCGAGGCGACGTAGGTGAGGGCCGCCGCGGTGAGAACCTTGCGGGCGCCGGAGAGTTCCTCCGAGGTGAGCATGGCCCCGCGTTCCAGGTGCGCCAAGGCCCGGCGGGAGGCGTCGAATTCTACGGGCAGGGTGACAAGGTAAAAAACCACCGCCGCCGCGAAGAGAACGATGCCGGCGTTGATGAGCAGGGGCATGCCGAAAAAGATTCCCGCTATCGCTACATAGGGGCCGAAGGCGGAGCCGATGTTCGCCGCCGGAACGAGGGTGCTCCTCAGCACCAGGGGACCGAAGGACGCGGCGTGTTGTAGGGCGTGGCCGGCTTCGTGGGCAGCGACGCCCACGGCGGCGATGGACCTCTCCCCGTATACGGGACCTGAAAGCCGGAGGGTCTTGGACGAGGGGTCGTAGTGGTCGGTGAGCTGTCCCCCCACGGGGGCGACGGAAACGTCCCTTATGCCGTTAACCCTCAGCATCGAGGCCGCGGCGTCGGCTCCCGTCAGGCCCCGGCGGTTCGCTATTTTTGAGTATTTCGCGAAGGTTGACTTGACCGTAAGCTGGGCAATGGCGGAAAGTATGAGCGCGGGAACCACGAGCAAGAGGTAGTACTGGTCGAAATAGAACATGGATAGGTATCCTCCCTCGTATACTATACGGATAAAAGGGGCAATTCGTGCAGGTATATCCGTCATGAGTTACGTAATTTTTACCTTCTCCGGAATCCTCCTGGCGATTTTTGGGGCTCTTCTTTTTTGCGCTGCCGCGGCCCTTCCCCTGTTTGAGGCCTATTACGGGAGACAGCCCTTGCCTGCCGGCGTTCAGGGCCTTGGGGATACCTCTCCCCCTCGGCAGCCCCTGGCGATTACGGGTTCCTCGGGAGATGCCCTTTCCGGGACGCTGTTCATGCCTTCCGGTGAGGAGAAGGATGGGGCGACCGTTCTCCTGGCCCCCGATTTCGGCGGTTTTTCGGGGGATATCCTTTTGTGGACCAGCTTCTATACCTCCTCGGGGTTTGCCGTCGCCGTGCCGGACTACCGCTGCGAGGGTAAAAGCGGCGCGGCATGGAGGTCCCGGGGGCCCCTGGAGAGGGAAGACCTGGCAGACTGGATACGGTGGGCCGCCTCCCGGGAGGGTTCTTCCGGGGTAGTGCTTCACGGACACGGGTTCGGCGGGACGTTAGCCGTGGATCTCCTGCGCGGGAAGGGATACCGCAGCCCGTTTCGGCGTTCGCCCCCCTCGCCCCTCTTTAACGTCCGGGACTTGGTGACCGCCGTTATCGTATCGGGTCAAGACGCGTCGCGGGGCGGTTATGCCTCATTTCTGGAAGGCGTTTTCGGGCGAGGAATCTTGGCCAGGGGCGTCAGGGCGGCGTCGGGGATGTTTTTTGCCCTCCGCTTTCGCCGACTGCCTGACGGGGAGGGAAGAAACGACGCCGAAGAGTCGCTTTCCGGTATCCCCGTGCCCTCGATGTTGTTAGATAAGGTGGCCCCGTCCGCGGGGCGGAGCGAATCTGAGGAAACCCGTAGGGTTTCGGATTTTTTGAGGAGGTTGAAGTGAATAAAATCAGCCGGATCATATGGACGGCATTCATTGCCTGCACGGTTTCGGGGCTTTCCGCGCAAGGGGCCCTTTCGCTGAAGGCCGGCCAGGAGATACCCCTGAACGCCGTGACCCTGTACTCCTCCGGGGTCGGGTATTTTTCCCATTCGGGTACCGTGACGGGAAACGCGGAGGCGGTGCTGGAATTCGACGCCGATTCCCTGGACGACGTTCTCAAGTCGCTTACGGTGCGGGACCCCGGAACCTTGGGCGTATCCGTTGCCTACGACGCCGAGGATACCCTGGAGCGCACCCTAAAAAGCCTCAGCGTGGATCTTTCCGGCTCCCCCTCCCTGGGCGAGTTGCTCGCGTCCCTCAGGGGCGTTTCCGTCTCCCTAACGGTTCCCGAGAAGGTGACGGGAAGGATCCTGGGATCGGAAGCCGTTCATTCCCCGGAGGGAACGGAATGGCGGTTGAGCGTTTTGACCCCAGGGGGAATACGGCGGCTGTCCCTGGATGAGATAACCTCCCTGTCCTTTGACGACCCTGCGGTCAGGGACGACCTTTATCGCGCCCTGGATCTTCTCGCGAAGGGAAATGCCTCTTCCCTGCGGAAGGTTCGGGTTTCCCTTCCCGGTACGGGAACGCGGACGGTTTCGATCGGCTACGTAATCCCCGTGCCCGTGTGGAAAACCTCCTACCGCCTGGATTTGGGCGGGGATACGCCCTTTTTGCAGGGCTGGGCTATCGTGGACAATTCCGGTTCGTCCGACTGGAAGGGGATACGGCTCTCCCTCATGAACGGCCGTCCCGTGTCCTTCCGGCAGAATCTGTACAATCCCTTCTATATTGAGCGCCCCTTGCTGCCTTTGGCCATTGCGGGGTTCGCGGAGGCGAAGGCCTATGACGGCGGATACGGGATGGCCGCGGAGGAATACTCCTATGGGGAAGAGCCATACGCGGAAATGGCACTGGCCGCTCCCTCCCCGTCGTCCATGCCCATGGCGAAACGGAGCGCCTTGCGGGACGAGGCTTTGGGGGCGGCGGTAGCCTCCGCGGGATCTACCGCTACGGGCCGGTCCGCGGGGGAGCTTTTCGAGTTTACCCTGAAAGGCTCGGTTACCCTCGATCGAAGGCAGAGCACCATGCTGCCCCTTACGGAGAATCCCGTTTCCGCGGAGCGCCTTTCCGTCTTTTCCGGTTCCGAGGTTGCCTCGGGCGGCTCAGCCCACCCGATGCTTGCCCTTCGGCTGAAAAACACTACCGGCATGAAACTCCCCGCGGGGCCCGTGACGGTGTACGACGCGGGGGCTTACGCCGGGGACGCGCTGCTCGACTTTATGGGCGAAAAAGAGGAACGCCTTCTGGCGTACGGGGAAGACACGGCGGTTACGGGTTGGTCCGAGGGCAGCTCGGGCAGGGAAGTCACGGGGGTCACCCTTTCGAAAGGGGTCATGACAATCATGCGAAAGACCGTACATACCGCGGTCTATACCCTGAAAAACGCCTCCGCGACCTCCCGAACCGTGCTCCTGGAACATCCCCTTACAAAGGGATCCGTCCTGGCCCAGACCCAGGTTCCCGAGGAGAGGACCGATTCGCTGTACCGCTTCCGGTTTAGCCTTGGCTCCGGCGAGGAGCGGTCTTTCACAGTAAGGGAGGAGACCCCGGTTTCCGAAACCGTGGAACTGGACCGGCTCAAGGGCGACGCCTTGGCGTATTACTCGACAAACCAGGAAATTCCCGAGGGGGTTAGGAAGGCCCTCGCGCGGGCCGTGGAGCTTAGAAGGCGGACCGATGAGGCCCAGAGGGACCTGTCGGAGCTTCAAGAGCGCCGAAGCGCCCTGGCGGGCGAGCAGGAGCGCATTCGCGCGAACCTTCAGGCCGCGGGGAACGCCTCCCAGCAGGGGAAGGAGTACCTGAAAAAGCTTTCCGACAGCGACGCGGCCATTGAGGAGACCGACCAGAGGATCGAGAAGGCCCGAAACGCGCTTAAGGAAGCCTCTTCGGCCTACGGGGCTTACCTCTCGTCCCTTTCTTTCTGATTTTCCGAAGCGAAGAGGCCGGGATACAGCTCCGCGGCCTCCGCTTCGTGGCGGGCCTGTTCGCACTCGAGCTGATACCGCACCATCTTCGAGAAAACCTCCATGAGAGGCTCCGGGTCGGCCTCCTTTCGGGCAATCCCGGAGCGCTGGAGCTCCTTGATGAGGTAGTAGGCCGACTCGATGGTGGAAAGGCACTCCGGCCTTGGCTGGGTCTTGAAGATAAACCGGGAGCGGTAGTCCGAGCGGAAGGAAAGGGCCGGAAGGGCTCGGAGGTTTTCGCTGGCCTTGAGCATCTTTTTCGCGAAAAACCAGGTAGCGTCTATAACGATGACCAGGAGCCTTTTTCCCCCCAATCGGGCCGGGAGCCCGGGATCCTCGGCGCTGACGGCCCCGGGCGAGGGATAAAGCACGTAGGGGGCGAAGGAAGGGTCCGCCAGAAGGGCGTTGAGCCTTTCGTTGCGCGTGAAGTCGATTCCCACGATGAGTTCCGAGCCCGCAAGACTTAGGCTGGCGAGTCTCCCGGTTCCCGTTTTTTGCCTGTAGGCTTCCCGCGGATGCATGAGGAAAACGAAGGTGATCCCCGGATCCAGGGGCACGATGTGGCCGCAGTAGCACGAGGCAAGGGGCCTGAAACAGCGGTAGCATTTTTGCGACATGGGCTTTCTTCGTTCCTCCGGGCTGCAAACTGTACCTTGACGCCGCCCCTTTTGTCCATAATCATTTAACTCGGAGGCGAGCCATGAGTTTTTATTCAAGCTTAGCGACCTATTATGATCTCCTGTTTCCCTTCGATCAGGGGCAGTACCGTTTTTTGGAGGCCGTAATCGATCCGGCCTGCGGCGAATGCCCGGGGGTCCGCACGGGGGAAGAGCCTCTGGGGGGCCATGCCTTCCTCGACGTCGGCTGCGGAACGGGTACCTTGCTTTCCGCCCTTTCCGACCGCTTCAACAAGGTGGTCGGGGTGGATTCCAACCAGTCCCTGCTTGCGCTGGCGGCGGAGAAGATGCTTCCGGGGGAAGGGAAAAAGGCGGAATTCCTGTGCGAGGACATGACGGAAATAGAGGAAATTCTCGCTGAGGACGAATTTAACCTCATTACCTGCATGGGTAATACCGTCGCCCACCTGACCAAGCCGCTGGAGATGCAGAAATTCTTTTCTTCGCTGTACAATCTTCTCGAGAATAACGGGGTATTCGTGTTTCAGACTATCAATTACGACCGGGTCCTGCGGGATGGATTGAGGGGGCTTCCTTCCATCGTAAAGGACGACGTTTCCTTTGAGCGCTACTATTCCCTGCCGGGTCCCGACGGAACCATTACCTTCGACGCGATATTGACCGATGCCGAGCGGGACCTCGAGTTCCGGAATTCCCTCGCCCTTTTCCCGGTGACGAAAACCCAGCTCGAGGCGTTCCTCAAAGGCGCCGGGTTCGGCCGCTGGACCTTTTACGGCGATTGGTCCGGCGCTCCCTGGACCCAGGACTCCTTCATGACCATCGGGGTATGCCTGTGACCCGAATTTCGCACGCGGCCCTGTGGGTTCGGGACCTGGAACGGGAGAAGGATTTTTACGTACGCTTCTTCGGGGCCTCGGCCAACGAAAAGTACGTGAACGCTATTAAAGGATTCGAGTCGTACTTCCTTTCCTTTGAGGGCGGGGCCCGTCTCGAGCTCATGCGAAAAGAGGGCGTGGACGATACGGGCTTCGTCTCGGCGGATCCCAACCGGCTCGTAATGCCCGAAAGGCTGGGCTTTGCCCATTTAGCCTTTTCCGTGGGCAGCGAGGAGCGGGTTAACGGACTCACGGCGGAACTGGAACGGGCGGGCTTTCCCCTGGTTTCGCCGCCCCGCAGAACCGGCGACGGCTACTATGAAAGCGCCGTCGCCGATCCCGAAGGGAATGTGCTGGAGATTACCGTGTGATAAAAACCATGACAAACGCGTTTGTGTGTTGCATTTGCTACATTACTACGGACATATATTGAGTAAAGTGTTGTTATCCAGGAGGTGACACCATGTCAATGTTTTGTTTTCAGTGCGAGCAGACCGTAGGAGGTACGGGCTGCGCCGTTTCGGGGGCTTGCGGTAAAAAAGAGTCCACCGCGAATTTACAGGATCGGCTGACGGGCAAGCTCGTGCGGCTTGCAAAGGTGGCCGGCGAGGCCGGCGGGTCCCGGGAAACCGACGACATCGTGTCCGACGCCCTCTTTATGGCCATAACGAACGTGAATTTCGACGATGCGGCCATTTCGAAGCTGGCCCTTAAAATCGACGAGGCGACGGCGGCTCTGGCGGCCTCCCGGGGCGTGAACGCATCGGCGGTACCCGAGTTCGACCTTGGGACCCTCTGGGCCGATCAGGACCAGGATGACCGAAGCCTGAAGTCCCTTCTTTTATTCGGTATCCGCGGAATAGCGGCCTACGCCCACCATGCGGCGACCCTCGGTAAAAGGGATCCCGCGGTATTCTCCTTTTTCTACAAGGCCCTGCGGGCCCTCGACTCGAGCCTGTCGATCGGGGAGCTTTTAGACCTCAACATGGAAGCAGGCCAGGTAAACCTCGCGTGCATGGCCCTTCTCGACGGAGCGAATACCGGGGCCTACGGCACTCCCGTTCCGGTTAAGGTGACAACCAACGTGGAGAAGGGTCCCTTCATCGTGGTGACCGGCCACGATCTCCACGATCTGGCGATGCTCCTGGAGCAGACCGACGGAAGGGGAATCAACGTATATACCCACGGAGAGATGCTTCCCTGCCATGCCTATCCCGAGCTCAAGAAGCACCCCCAGCTCAAGGGGAATTTCGGCACCGCCTGGCAGAATCAGCAGAAGGAATTCGACGCCATTCCGGGGGCCGTGCTCTTTACCACCAACTGTCTCATGCCGCCCAAGGCCTCCTACGCCGACCGGATCTTCTCCACCTCCGTGGTGGGGTATCCCGGCATGGTCCACATTCCCGCAGTGGACGGGAAGAAGGATTTCGCCCCGGTGATCGCGAAGGCCCTCGAGCTCGGCGGTTATCCCGAAGGAAAGTCCATGACCGGCATCAACGGCGGCTCGACCCTGACCACGGGCTTCGGTCACGGCACGGTTCTCTCCGTGGCGGACAAGGTTATCGACGCGGTGAAAGCCGGCGCTATCAGCCGGTTCTTCCTGGTGGGGGGCTGCGACGGGGCGAAGCCCGGGCGGAATTACTACACCGACTTCGTGGCGCAGAGCCCCAAGGACTCGATCATCCTCACCCTGGCCTGCGGAAAGTTCCGCTTCAACGACCTTGACCTGGGAGACATAGGCGGCCTTCCCCGCATCATGGACATGGGGCAGTGCAACGACTCCTATAGCGCGATACGGGTGGCCCTGGCCCTGGCGGAGGCCTTCAATTGCGGGGTGAACGAGCTCCCCCTGAATCTTGTTCTCTCCTGGTACGAGCAGAAGGCGGTGTGCGTGCTTCTTACCCTGCTTTCCCTGGGAATACGGAACATCTACCTGGGGCCGACCCTGCCGGCGTTCATCTCGCCGAACGTGCTTAAGGTCCTGGTGGAAAAGTGGAACGTCACGCCCATCTCCACTCCCGAGGCGGATCTCGCGAAGATGCTTGCCTAACGAGAGTGTAGGCTTTCGAGATTTTTGAAGCGTAAAAAAAAGGGCCGGTTCCCCTGGGGGTTCCGGCCCTTTGTTTTTTTAGCCCATTACGCTGAAGCGCTCGCAGGTCGCGGAGCCCTTGCGTTTTTCGTGGAACATTTTGCAATGTCCCTCCCGGGATTCGTCTACCCGGACCATCCTCTCCGCGGGATACCAGGTTCGCTGGCCGTCCCACTGGATGCAGGCGAAGCACCGCTTGGTGTCCGCCTTCTTGAGTTCCTGTGCCATAGTCTTTCCTCCTTCGGGAAAAGAACGCCTTATTATTATCGCCGCGCGGGGGCCGTGTCAAACACATTTTTTTTCGTTCCTACCCTATACTGAAGGGCAGGGGGGCTTATGCAAAAACGGAATCGAGTAAGCATGTTCGGGGTTTTCAGCATAGCCTCGGGAGCCATGATAAGCTCGGGGATCTTCATTTTACCCTCGCTCGTATATGCCCGGGTCGGCCCGGCGGTGCCGGCGGTGTACCTGCTGGCGGGGGTCTTCGCCTTTTTCGGCGCCATGGGGGTCATCGAGCTCGCGACGGCCATGCCGAAGGCGGGGGGAGATTATTTCTTCGTGCGGAAAACCTTCGGTCCCGCCCTGGGGACCGCCTCGGGTCTTCTTGGCTGGATCGCCCTGGGGTTGAAAAGCGCCTTCGCCATCTACGGCATCGCGGAGTTTCTCTCATCGCTTACGGGCTTGCCCTTCCAGGGGGTATCGCTGGGGCTGTGCGCCCTTTTTACCGCCCTGAACTGCTTTGGGCTGCACGGGGCGGCGCGGGTTCAGACGGTCTTGGTGGCGGTGCTCATCTTCCTCATGGCCTTTTTCTCCGTTTCCGGCGCCGCCTTTCTCGCTTCGGGAAAGGCCCTTGCGCGGCTCGAAGCCCTCCCGGAAGGAGTGACCGCCGCCGGGGTTTTCGCGTCCACGGGATTCGTGTTCATATCGTTCGGCGGACTCCTCAAGGTCGCGAACCTGTCCGAAGAAATCGATCGGCCCGAGCGGAACATTCCCCTGGGCATGCTGGCCTCGATCGCCATCGTAACCCTCTTATACGTCGCCATCACGGCGGTGGTTCTCTTCACCCTGCCCGGGGCGGCCTTCGCCTCCACGGTTTCGCCGGTCTCGGATTCGGCGCGGACCTTTCTCGGTTCCGCCGGCTACTGGGTCATGATGGTCGCGGCCCAGCTGGCCTTCATTACGACCGCCAACGCGGGCATCATGGCCGCTTCCCGCTATCCCCTCGCCCTGGCCCGGGACGGCCTCGCCCCCCCCCGCATTGGGGAATCTCGCGCCCCGAAGCGGGGCCCCCCTGGTATCGGTGCTTCTGACGGGGCTGTTCGTCTACCTGGCGCTTTTCCTCCCCCTGGAGAGCCTCGTGAAGGCGGCGTCCACCGTGATCCTGGCCTCGTACGTATTGACCAACCTTGCGGTGATCGTGCTGCGCGAGAGCGGTCTGGCGGCGTACCGGCCCACTTTCCGCTCCCCCCTGTATCCCTGGCTTCAGCTGGGCTGCGCGGCCCTGTTCTCCTGGTTTATCGTGTCCCTGGGGGCGGAAACCATCGAGATAACCCTGGCCCTGCTCTTGATCGCCTTTTGCGCCTATTTCTTTTACGGCCGTAAGGGGGACCGCGGGGAATACGCGCTCCTCCATACCCTCAGGAGAATCGCGGACCGCCGCATAATCGGCAATGCCCTCGAGAACGAGCTCATCGATATCGTGATTGACCGGGACGGAATAGAGCAGGATCTCTTTGACCGCTTGGTCCGGGACTGCGAGATTATCGACCTGGACTACGAGGCCTCCTTTGAGCGGGTGGCGGGAAAGATCTCCAGGAAGCTCGCCGACCGCTACGGGATCGACGCGGAGATGGCGTACGGGGAATACGTGCGCCGCCAGAAGGAAACGAACACGGCCCTCAACGAGTTCCTCGCCATTCCCCACGTGGCGGTGGGTTCGGGGGACCTTTTCTTCCTCTACGTCGTCCGCTGCCGGAAGGGAATCCGGTTTACCGCGGAGCAGCCCTCGGTAAAGGCCGCTTTTTTCCTCGGGGGAAGCCCGGAAAGGAGGGATGACCACCTCAAATGCCTGGCCGCCATTGCCCTTATCGCCGGGGAGAGCGGGTTTGAGGAGCGGTGGCTGGGATACGCGACGGCCATGGAGCTGAGAAACGGGCTACTTACGAGCGGCCGCCGGCGGCTCTCCTAGGGGAGATTGCGGAAGACCCGGGGGACGGGGTATGGTTTGCCCATGCTTACGCAATTTGACCGGAGCGAGATGGTCCTCGGGAAGGAAGCGTTGGAAATTCTCGCCTCGAAGCGGGTAGCGGTTTTCGGCCTCGGCGGGGTAGGCTCCCATGCCGTGGAGGCCCTCGCCCGAGCCGGGATCGGCTCCCTTTTACTGGTGGACTGCGATACCCTGTGCCTCACCAATATCAACAGGCAGCTTTACGCCCTGCACTCCACCCTGGGAAGGCTCAAGACCGAAGCCGCCCGGGACCGGGTGCTCGACATCAATCCCCTGGCCAAGGTGGAAACCTCCAGCCTTCGCTTCGGCCCAGATACGGCGGGGAGTTATGACTTCTCCCCGCTTGATTTCGTCATAGACTGCGTGGACGACGTAACGGCAAAGCTGTTGCTGGCGGAAAAATGCCGCGACGCCGGAATGCCCCTCCTTTCCTCCATGGGCACGGGAAACAAGATCGACCCCTCCCGGTTCGAGTTCGCCGACGTTTCGGAGACCTCCGTATGCCCCCTGGCAAGGGTCATGCGGCGGGAGGTAAAGAAGCGGGGGCTCGGCCCCTTGAGGGTTCTGTATTCCCGGGAGCCCCCGAGGAGGGCTCGCGATACGGAGGGCTCGGGCGCCGAGGAGTCCGCCGGGGACGGGTCTCCCTCCCGGGCGCCGGGAAGCCTGCCCTGGGTTCCCCCCGTGGCGGGATTCATGCTGGCCGGCGAGGCCGTCAGGATCATGCTCGGATTAAAATAAAAAAATAACCATTCATTGACTGGCGG
>QKDA01000099.1 GCA_003246765.1 Spirochaetales bacterium
ACGGACCGGAAGGGGGCCTCGGGCCCCGAGACGATGCGGGGTCGCCCCCCGGGAAGGAGGAGGGCCTTCCGTTCGCCCTCCCGGTTTCGGTCGGAAAATACCCCCGAAAGGGTCGGCCACCGCAGGAGCATGCGGCAGCGGTCCGTTCCCCGGCTAAAGTCGCCCCCGTGGAGGATGACGACCCGTTCCGCTAAAAGAAGATCTCCCGACGACCATAGGGAGGGTTCCACGGGGGCGGAGGAAGTAAAGCTCACGGAAATCCCCTCCGCCAGGGCTTCGGCCCTCACGGGACCGTCGAAGCGCGCACGGACGGCGCTGATCGCCCGTTCGAGCCGGTCCCGGTCGGCATGGATGGGAGGCATTCCCGCCGCCTCGCCGAGGAGGGTATCCAAATAAAAAAGCCTGAGTTCGAGGGCCAGCTCGTTGGTAAGGGAGAGGGTAACGTCGATGTACCGCCGGGTACGCTCGAGGTGGGCCGCCACGGCCCCCCGTATCCGGGAGACCTCTTCCGTGGGCTCGGCGGAATCGATGTCGCAAAGCATGGATTCCAGGGGATCCACGAGGTCGGAACCGATGCGGGCGAAAAAATCGGTCTTCGCGGTTTCCGCCTCCTCGGCGGCCCGCTTTGCCCGCAGGGTTTCCTCAAAGAGGAAAATGCCCTTCAGGGCGCTCCCGAGGGCGGAACGGAGTTCCTCGTAGATTGCGCCGTCGTCGAAGGGAACATTGTGAACGATGTAGCCCAAGGGCTGATTTTCCATGAACAGGGGCTGAACGAGGAAGGCGCCGGTCTGGAAAAGATCCCCTGCCGCCGGGGGAAGCAGCCGCCGCGCCGGGAAGGGAGTCCCGGGAGCGCGAAAGAGCCCCTCCGGGGTAAACCACCCAAGGCATCGGGAGAGGTCTTCCGTTTCGTGCAGCACCACCGCTACGGAGGTCATGTTGATGGCGGGCAGGTGCAGGGCCAAAACGGGAACCAGGGAGTCCCTGTCCCGGGCGCACAGGAGGTCGTTTTTCAGGGAATTGAGCACCGATTGCCGGCGGGCGGTCTCGTAGTGCCGGAGCGCCGCGAGGCGCTGCTGCACCTTTCCCGAAAGGTAGTAAACCCGCCTTTCAGCCGCGAGGGAGGAGGATGGGTCCAAGGGGAGGGCCCCGGGGGAAAAGGCGAGACTGACCGCCTCGCGAAGGACTGCTACGTCGCCGCCCCCCTCGAAAAACCTCGTCAGAACCCGCTCCAGAAGCCGAAAAAAGAGGGGCATATCGCCGCCCCGCACCGCGTCCAACAGGGGATCGATGAAGGCTTCCCGGTCGCCGAGGTCCAGGCGGAATAATTCCCGCAAGGCGTCCGCCAGGGATTCCCCCGGGGGGCGCGTTTCGGTTCGAGGTATCTCCAGGGAACCCGCGCAGCCGCAGGATTCCCGGATTACGGGTTCCGTCGGGAGCACCAGATCCGCGAGAGCCCCCCCGGTGCCTCCCACCCGGTGGGGCCGGTCCTCCCCCAGAAGCGAAAGCAGGAGGGAAACGGCCTTGGTGCCCAATTCTTTGAAGGGCATCCTGACCGTGGTGAGGGGACTCGTGAGAATGCGGCTTTCCCGGGAATCGTTGAACCCCCCTACCCTATAGTCGTCGGGAACGCGGTAACCCAAGCGTTCGAGAAAGCGTACCGCCGCGAAGGCCATCATGTCGCTGGAGCACAGGAGGGTATCGAAATCGCGCCCCGGGATAAGAGATCGCTCGGTATAGAGCTGGGCGATGGCGGCTTCCCCCGAATTCCAGGGAAAGGGATCGGTCACCAGGGGAGTTCCCGCCGCATCCGGGAGGCCCGATTCCCTTAGGGCGTCCCGGTAGCCGTTGAATCGGTCCTGGGAGGAGGCATGGGTCTCGGGACCGCGGATAAACGCGATGCGCCGGGAACCGTGAACCCGAATGAAATGGAGGACCAGGGCCTTCATTCCCCCGTAGGCGTCGAAACACACGCAGGGGTGTCCTTCCATTTTATGGGCGATGGTCACGTAGGGCAGGGGATCGAAGCCTTTGTGGAAGCGGTCGAGTTCCGACACGGAAACCGCGCCGCCGATACTCGAGCCCCAGCAAACCAAACCGTCGATATTCTCCCCGTTCGCCAGGCGGTAAATCCCGTTTCTCAGGTATTCTTGATCCGGACGGGAATCGAGCCGTCCGCCGGGAAAGATGAAAAGGGGAACGTCAAGTTTCGCCGCGTCCCGAATGACCGCGGGCAGCAAGCCGAGAGAGGAGCCGGTATGTATGGAGGCGAGGGCAAAGCCGAGCCGTTTCATCCTATTCAGATAGTATATTGACACTATAAAATTTACAAGTTACTGTTTTGAAACAGTGTTCCATTATCTTAACAGGGTAAATTCCTTCCTCGAAAAGGTAATGCCTTTATTGACCCCCTTCGCCGTGGCCCTGGGACTCGTTCTCGGCCGCCGAATCGGCTGGGCCGCGCCGTCCATTGTGCCCCTCTTCGCGTTTATCACCTTTTCCGGAGCCCTCTCCCTGACCGTCGATGATGCCCGAACCGTAATTCGCCGCCCCCTGCCCATTTTCCTGTTTTTCGCGCTCTTTCACGCCATCATCCCGATCATGGTCCGGCTGCTGGCGGGGCTTGCCTTCCCCCAGCGGACCGATTACGTAACCGGGTTCATCCTCCTCTTCTCCATCCCCACCGCGGTCTCGGGGTTTATCTGGACCTCGATATACCGGGGAAACGGCCCCTTGAGCCTGGCCCTCATACTGATCGATACCCTGCTGGCGCCCCTGACGGTGAGCGCCACGGTTTCCCTGCTCATGGGGCAGCGGGTGGCCGTCGACACGGGAAGTATGTTCGCTTCCCTCCTATTTATGGTAGTTATTCCCTCGATCGCGGGGATAGCCCTCAACGAAGCGTCCCGGGGACGCATACCCAAGGCCGCGGGCCCGGCGCTCAAGCCCCTGTCCAAGCTTCTCCTCGTCGCCGTGATCGCCCTCAACGTGAGCCGCCTTCCGGGCCGCCTGCCTCCCCTGGACTGGAGCCTCGCCGCGGTGGCGGCGGCCTGCGTGGCCTTTACCCTGGGAGGCTTCGCGCTGGGGCGTCTGGGGGGAAGCATCGCCAAACTCCCCCCGGAAGACACGGTAGCCCTCACCTTCGCGGCGGGGATGCGGAACATCAGCGCCGCCCTGGTACTTGCCATTTCCTTCTTTCCGCCCTCCGCCGCGGTGCCGGTGGTAACGGGGATTCTCTTCCAACAAACCCTCGCCGCCCTCTCGGGCGTCGGTTTAGTCCAAAAGCTGGTCAACCGCGGCCATGTTCCGCCCAAGCCTTGATGGGTTACCATTGAAACCAAGGAGCCTACGATGAAAGCCATTCAAGATACGATCGAGCCGGTCGCGAGGCCGGAGAAAATCCTCCAGTTCGGGGAAGGGAATTTCCTCCGCGCCTTCGTGGACTGGATGGTCGACATAGCCAACGAGAAGGCCGGTTTCAACGGAAACGTGGTCATGGTTCAGCCCTTGGAAAGGGGCATGGCGGAGATGATCAACGCCCAAAAGGGGCTTTACACCACGGTGCTCCGGGGCGTGCAGGAGGGAAAGGAGGTTTCCGAACTCCGGACGATCCGTTCCGTAAGCCGCTGCCTGAACGCCTATACCGAGCACGAGGAATACCTCAAGCTCGCCGAGAGCCCCGATCTCCGGTTCGTGGTCTCCAACACCACCGAGGCGGGAATCGCGTACGGCCCGGCGGACCGTCTCGAGGACCGGCCCCAATCATCCTTCCCCGGAAAGGTCACGGCCTTTCTCTACCGCCGGTGGAGGCATTTCGCGGGAGACCCCTCGAAGGGCTTGGTCTTCATACCCTGCGAGCTCATCGATAAAAACGGGGACAGGCTGCGGGAGCTGGTGCTCCGCTACGCCGGGGAGTGGAACCTCGAGAAGGCCTTCGCGGAGTGGGTGGAAGGGGCCTGCGACTTTTGCAACAGCCTCGTGGACCGCATCGTCCCGGGATATCCCAAGGACGAGGCCCCGGCCCTGTGCGGACGGGCGGGCTATCAGGACAACCTCCTGGTGGCGGCGGAGATATTCCACCTCTGGGTCATTGAGACCAAGAAAGACCACTCCCGGGAGCTTCCCCTCGCCCAGGCGGGGCTGAACGTGATCTGGACCGATGACATGAGTTTTTACCGCACCCGAAAGGTCCGCATCCTCAACGGCGCCCACACCATGACCGTTCCGGCGGCCTTCCTTTCGGGCCTCGACACGGTGGAGGAATGCATGCAGGACGACGCCGTTCGCTCCTTCATGGACAAAGGCCTTTTCGAGGAGATAATCCCCTCCATGGAAGGCGACGTGGAGGCCCTCAAAAAATACGCCGCCGACGTGGCGGAACGCTTCGCGAACCCCTGGATACGCCATCTGCTCCTTTCCATAACCCTCAACTCCGTGTCGAAATTCAAGACCCGGGACCTGCCTTCCCTCACGGGCTTTGCGGCCAAGCGGGGAAAGGCGCCCCCTGCCCTCGCCTTCTCCCTGGCGGCGCTCATCGCCTTTTACGAACCCGCCGAACCGGGTAAGGGTACGGCGAACGGGGAGCTCACGGGAAAACGGGGCGGCGGAACCTACCCCATCAAGGACGATCCCGCGGTGCTCGAGCGCTTTGACGCCCTCTATGCAGTACGCGATAAAAGCGCCGCCGCCCGGGCCGCCCGAATCGCCCGGGAGGTCCTCACGGACGTCTCCTGGTGGGGCGAGGACCTCACCGCGATACCCGGCCTCGAGGACGCCGTACGCTTGGGTCTCCAGGCCCTCTGGACCCCCGCCTCGGAGGGAGGGAACGGCGTGAGGACCGCGATCGCGGGCATTCTCTCCGGGAGGGAGGACTAATCATGGCGGCAAGGCGCCTGCTCTACAGGATTCGGGAGAATGATTCCGTCGCCGTAGCCTTGGCCCCCCTCTCGGCGGGAACCCTCCTCTCCCCCGAAGAGACCGGGATTCCGGGCTTTTCGCTTACCCTCGCCGACAGCGTGCCCCAGGCCCATAAGGTCGCCCTGAGGGACATCGCCCCGGGGGAAGCCGTCATCAAGTACGGCTACCCCATCGGCACCGCCTCCGCGAAGATAACCGCCGGGGCCCACGTCCACGTCCACAACCTCGCCACGGGACTCTCCGAAGGCGGGGAATACCGCTGGAAAGGCGGGGCGGAACGGGAAGGGATCGAGGCCCCTTTTCCCCCGGTTATTCCCGGGGGAGAGCTCCCGGACATTCTCGCCTTTCCCCGGGAAGACGGGCAGATCGGCATCAGGAACGAGGTTTGGATCGTGCCCACCGTGGGCTGCGTGAACCGAACCGCCGAGGCCCTGGCGCGCTGGGCGGACAGTGAATTCGGGAGACGGGATATCGACGGGGCCTACGCCTGGACCCATCCCTACGGCTGCTCGCAGATGGGCGACGACCACGCCATGACCAGGACCGTCCTCGCGGATCTCGTGAGGCACCCCAACGCCGGGGGCGTTCTCGTCCTCGGCCTCGGCTGCGAGAACAACGCCGTAGAGGAATTCAAGGCGGCCTTGGGCGGTTACGACCCGCGGCGGGTCCGCTTTCTCGTGACCCAGAAGGCAGGCGACGAGATCGCCGAGGGACGGGCCCTGCTCGCCGAATTGGCGGCCTTCGCGGCCCAGGCACGGCGGCAAAGGGTACCCGCGTCCCGGCTCGTGATCGGCATGAAATGCGGCGGTTCCGACGGCCTTTCGGGAATTACCGCCAACGCCCTGGTCGGACGGGTAACCGACACCCTGACAAGCCTCGGGGGAACCGCCATCCTCACGGAGGTGCCCGAGATGTTCGGCGCCGAGCAGATGCTCATGGACCGCTGCGGGAGCCGTGAACTCTTCGACAAGACCGTGGGCCTCATTCAGGGCTTCAAGGACTACTATCGGCGCCACGGGCAGGTAGTCTACGAGAATCCCTCCCCCGGGAACAAGGAAGGGGGAATCACCACCCTGGAAGACAAATCCTGCGGCTGCGTGCAAAAGGGCGGAACCGCCCCCGTCAGGGGGGTGCTCCGCTACGGGGAGCGGGTGTCGGCGGATCCTGCCGACGCGGGTCTCCAGCTCCTGGAGGGGCCCGGCAACGACATCGTGTCCACCACCGCCATGACCGCCGCGGGAGCCCACCTGATCCTCTTTACCACCGGCCGGGG
The DNA here is from genome assembly GCA_003246765.1 of Spirochaetales bacterium. Classification (GTDB taxonomy): domain Bacteria; phylum Spirochaetota; class Spirochaetia; order Treponematales; family Treponemataceae; genus Teretinema. Next base: position 6,188 of record QKDA01000099.1, read on the forward strand.
CACCCCCCTGGGAGCCCCCGTGCCGACCCTGAAAATTTCGAGCAACTCCGAGCTGGCCGCGGCCAAGCCCGGCTGGATCGATTTCGACGCGGGGCGTATGCTCTCAGGCGGCGCCGGAAACGGGGACGCCCTTCTCGCGGAATTGCTGGCATTGATCCTGGATGTGGCCTCGGGGCGGAAGAAGGCTCGAAACGAGGAAAACGGATATAGGGAAATCGCGATATTCAAGGACGGAGTGACCTTATGAGAAAATTCATGGACCGCAATTTCATGCTCGAGACTAAGTGCGCCCGGAACCTCTACCACGAGGTCGCCGCAAAGGAACCGATCTACGACTTCCATTGCCACCTCTCGCCCCAGGATATCGCGGAAAACCGGAAATTCGGGAACCTCACGGAAATATGGCTCGGGGGGGACCATTACAAGTGGCGCCAAATGCGGACCGCCGGCATCCCGGAAAGGTATATCACCGGGGACGCGGAACCCTACGAGAAGTTCATGGCCTGGACGCGGACCGTGGAGCGGCTCGCGGGGAACCCCCTCTACCACTGGACCCACCTCGAGCTCCAGCGGTATTTCGGCATTGACGAGCCCCTCACCTCCGACCGGGGGCCCGCCGTCTGGAAACGGGCCAACGGGCTTTTGGCCTCGGAAGGGCTTTCCGTCCGGGGAATTTTCACGCGCATGAACGTGTACGCCGTGGGCACCACCGACGATCCCGCGGATACCCTGGAGCATCACCGATCCATCGCAGAGGGAACCGCCCCCATAGGGAAGATAGCGACCCGGGTTCTGCCCTCCTTCCGGCCCGACAAGGCCCTCAACATCGACCTTCCGGGCTTCCCGGAGTACGTTCGGAGGCTCGGCGCCGCCGCGGGGGTCGAGATCGTTTCCGTGGAAACCGCCGTGGAGGCCTTGGTAAAGAGGCTGGACTATTTCACCGCCGCGGGCTGCCGCGCCGCGGACCATGCCCTGGAAGCGCCCCCCTTCAGAAGGGCCGACGACAGCTCGATCGACGCCGCCTTCCGGCGGGCCATGGCGGGGGAGAGGGTGTCCGCCGAGGAGGCCGAGGCCTGGAAGACCCGGGTCCTCGTCGCCCTCTCCGCGGCCTACGCCCGGCGCGACGTGGCGATGCAGCTCCATTTCGCGGCGATCCGAAACGTGAACGGAAGGATGTTCCGCGCCCTCGGACCCGACACGGGGTACGACGCGTCCCATGACCGCGCCGTCACCGCGTCCCTGGCGGGGCTCTTGGACGCCATGCAGGAGGCGGGAGAACTGCCCAAAACGGTGCTCTATACCCTGAACCCCAAGGACTACTACCCCATGGGAACCCTCATGGGGGCCTTCCAGGGCGCTCCTCTAGACGGCGCGGAGGGTATTCCCGGAAAGATCCAGCTCGGATCCGCCTGGTGGTTCCTGGACCATAGGGACGGTATGGAAGAACAGCTGAAGGTTCTCGGCAACCTCGGGAGCCTCGCGCATTTCGTGGGAATGCTCACGGACTCCAGAAGCTTTCTTTCGTACCCCAGGCATGAGTATTTCCGGAGGATTCTCTGCAACCTCGTCGGCGGGTGGATCGAAAGGGGCGAGTTCCCCGCGGGGGCGGAGGCTGAACGGATCGTGGCGGATATTTCCTTCCGCAACGCCCGGCGCTATTTCAAATGACAAAAAAAGGGGGTATACTCTTGCCCATGGGCGACGCCGACGAACAGGGAGAAAAGCAGATCAGCGCGGTCTCGAGGACTATCAGGGTTCTCGAGATCCTTTCCCAGTACAAATCGATAAACCTTGAAAGCCTCGCGAAGGAAACGGACCTGCCCAAGGCTACCCTCATCCGCTTTCTCACCACCCTTGGGTCCCTCGGCTACGTCTATCGGGATCCCAACGACCGGTATTCGCTGACCCTCAAGATGTTTTCAGTAGGATCCCACAGCCTTGAGCACATGGATCTCCTGCGCATTGCCCGGCCTGTGGCGGAAGCCCTGGCGGAGGAACTGGGAGAAACCGTGCACATGGGCATTTTGGAAGAGGACGCTGCCATCTACGTTCTCAAGGTGGAGTCCAAATACACCATCCGCATGCACTCCCGGGTCGGCAAGGCCATACCCCTTTACTGCACGGCCATCGGGAAGATGCTGCTGTCGGACCTGGACGACCGGGAGCGGCACGGGACCGTGGGCCGCCTCAAGCTCGTGCCCTTTACCCCCAACACGATCAGGACCCCCGCGGAACTGGAGCGGGAACTCATGGAGATACGGGAAAAGGGCTGGTCCATGGACCGGGAGGAGCATGAGGAGGGAGTGTCCTGCATTTGCGCCCCCGTGAGGGATTACACGGGCAAGGCCGCCGCGGCCCTCAGCGTGTCATGGCCCCTTTTCCGCTACGACCCAAGCCTCGCGGAATCCTACATCGCCGCCATCATGAAGGCCGCCCGGGAGATTTCAGCCCTGCTCGGCCACGGGGCCTAAGGCCCTACTCCGGAAACTCAAACTGACCCGACTCGAACAGGGACACGCAGGCGTCCACCACGGCGGGATCAAAGATGCTTCCCGATCCCTCCCGAATCTGGTCCAGGGCGATCTTGTACCCCATGGCGACCCGGTAGGGCCGATGGGACGATACCGCCTCCACCAGGTCCGCCACCGTGAGAACCCGGGCCTCGAGCATGATGTCGTCGCCGGATATTCCCATGGGGTATCCGGAACCGTCGAGATGCTCGTGGTGCTGGTAAACGATGTCCGCCACGGGCCAGGGAAATTCGATGGGCTTCAGTATCTCGTATCCCAGGCGGGAATGCTCCTTGATCAGGCTGTACTCGATGACGGACAGGCGCCCGGGCTTGGAAAGGATCTCCGCGGGCACGTAGATCTTGCCTATGTCATGGAGGGTGGCGGCCACGAAAATCGCCTCTACCCGGTCCATGGGGAGGGCAAGCTTGCGGGCGATGGCCCTGGCCAGGGCGGACACCCTTTTCTGGTGTCCCGCCGTGTAGGGATCCCGTATTTCCCCGATAAGCGATATAACCTCCAGGGTCTGGCCAAGGGTACGGCGGAGCTTGGCGGCGCTCTCCAGGAGGCGCCGGTTGTACTCGATGATCTCGAGGTGCCGATTGTGGGATTTCTCTATGGTGATCTCCAACTCCACGAAGTCGATGGGCTTGACGATGAAGTCGGATACGTTGTGGTTCATGGCCTTGCGGATGTTCCCGATGTCGTCGTAGGCGGATATCACCACCACCACCACCGCGGGATACAGGTCCCTCACGCTCTCGCTGAGGGCAAGCCCGTCGAGGCGGGGCATATTGATGTCCGTGAGCACGATCTCCGGCAGGGTCGGCGGATGGATCTCCCGCACGGGATCCTCCGCGGCGGCGGCCGCGGCGGGATCAACCGCTTGGGCCAGGGAGGTCTCGCCCTTGGCCTGCCTGAGCACCTCCAGGGCCTCTACCCCGTCTCCGGCAAAGAGGAACTCGTAGGTACCGTCGGCAATCTGCTTTCTGAAACGCTGCTTGATCAAGACCCTGAGGTCAGGCTCGTCGTCCACGAAGAGTATCCTGATGGCCATTGACGCCTCCGCGCATTAAGCATAATCCATGGGCCTTTTCCAGGCAAATGCGTTAGAATTAGGCCCATGAAAGAGAAGGAAGGGAGCGGTAAGACCATCGGGGTAGTGCTCGGCTCCATCGGCGACCTTTTCCAATCCCACGTGTGGCCGGGGGTCGTGGACGCCGCCCGGGAGCGGGGCCTTCAGGTAATCCTCTACTCGGGGAAAATTCCCGAAACCCCCTTCACCTCCCAGCGGGAGTTAGGGGTAGTCTACGGCTTCCCAAGCCGGGAACGGCTCGACGGCATCATCCTCTTTTCCTCGTCCCTTTTCAATTTCGTCACGGAAGAGGAATTTCGGCGCGGCGTCGACCGCTACGGCGACATCCCCCTGGTTTCGCTTTCCCGGGTCGCCGAAGGCCGTCCCTCGGTGCTGGTGGACAATTACGCCGGCATGAGCGCCCTGGTTCGCCACTTTGTCCGGGACCACGGGTTTACCCGCATCGCCTTCATTCGGGGTCCCGAGGGGAGCCGGGAGGCGGAAGAACGATTCGCGGCCTACAGGGATGCCCTGGAGGAGGCGGGAATCCCCTACGACGAATCCCTGGTGGTTCAGGGATATTTCATGCCCGAGGGGGGAATGAAGGCCGCCCGGGAGCTCCTGGACGCCCGGAAGGCCCATTTTCAGGCGATTCTCGGGGCCAACGACGGTTCCCTCCTGGGGGCCCTCAACTACATGCGCAACCGGTGGATCTCCATTCCCGAGGACCTCGCGGCGGGGGGATTCGACGACGTGGACGACGCGCGCATCCAGGCCCCGCCCCTGACCACGGTAGACCAGTCCCTCTATACCCTCGGCAGGACCAGCTGCGAGATTTTGGCGGACATGCTCGCGGGCAAGGAAGTTCCCGAGATAACCCGGGTACCGACGCGCCTGGTGATTCGCCGGTCCTGCGGGTGCGTAGGCAGCGGCAGGATCCTGGACGGGAGAAACAGGAACGTTCCCCTCGAAGGAATCCTTCTTCCGTCGCCGCCCCCGGAAGAAGACGTCGAATACCTCAGGCTCTTTCGCCTCCTGGCCCCCCCCTTGGCGGCCCAGGCGGAAGGCTTTCCCCCGGAGGTAACCTTCTGGGAAACCTTCGTGGCGATCATGGACAACAGCCCCTTCGACCCGGTGGAAACCAAACGGATCCAGAGGGTGCTAAAAAATCTCGCCTCCTGGGCGGCATCGCTCCCCCGGGACGCCCAGGAGCGGGTTTCGGAAAGCCTCGAGTCCGTTAGGTTCCTGCTGCGGGAACACGTGGGCCGCAGCGGAAACTGGAGCAGGTACTCCAACGAGCTTTCCTTCATACGAACCCTCTCGGGCAGCCTGCCGACGGCCCTCTCCCTCCCCGCCATCTTCTCCATCCTCGAGACGAGCCTCACGGAACTGGGGATAGACTTTTGCCTCCTTTCTGAGCCCGACGGGGACTGTACGGCGGACGGAATATTCGCGGATCCCCCCGAAATGTCGCGGCTCGTCTTTGCGTGGCGCGACGGAAAGCGGCTGACAATCCCGGACGAGGGCATTCCCTTCATGAGCCGGACCCTCGCGCCGGAGGGTTACTTCCCGAAGGGCGCGGGCGCGGTGAACGTGGTGATGCCCCTGATGCACGGAGACGAATACCAGGGGTTCATGCTCTGCGGGTATCCGGCGGCGGGGGGGATAATCCTCTCCCTGGATTTCCTCCACGAACAGCTCTCGGCCGCCGTCAAGGCCTCCCGCATGGTCGACGACCTCAAGAACGCCCAAAACCGCCTCATGCAAACGGAGAAGATGGCATCCCTGGGGGAGCTTACCGCGGGAATTGCCCACGAGCTGAAGAACCCCCTGAACTTCGTGAACAACTTCGCCGAGGGTATTGGGGAATACCTGGGGGAAATCGAGGGAGCCCTTCCCAAGGAGGGGGAGAAGGTAACCCGGGACTGGCTCGCCGGGATGAAAAAAAGCCTGGAAGACCTTCGTACCGCCTCCCAGAGCATAGAACGGCACGGGAAAAAGGCAAACCACATAATAAGGTCCATGCTCAACCAGGCCAGGGGCGATACGGGCAGGCTCGAAAGGACCCAGGTAGAGCCTCTCCTCAGGGATTCCGTAGTCCTCGCGTGGCAGTCCTTCAAGATCCAGTACCCCGACGTTCCCGTGGCCATCGAGGAAACCTACGAAGAAGGGATACCGGAGCTCCTGGCGAACCCGAGCCTTCTGAACCGGGTATTCATTAATCTTCTCACCAATGCCCTGTATGCCCTCCAGCTGCGTTCCCGCGCCGAGGCCGGTTTTGCCGCCAAACTTTCGGTCACCGCGAGACCGGGACGAGGGGGAATCGAGATACTGGTGACGGACAACGGAATCGGAATTCGGGACGATATCAAGAACAAGCTTTTCCAGCCCTTTTTCACGACCAAGCCCAACAACGAGGGAACGGGCCTGGGCCTGAAGATTTGCCGGGATATCGTGGTAGACGGGCACAACGGCACCATCGACGTGGAGTCCCGCCCCCTGGACTTCACGACCTTCAAGGTATTCCTGCCTTATCATTCCCAGTGAGTCTATTTTTTTGAAACTATGTTTCATTTTTACTAGCTTTTTTTGAAAACCTCAGGTATAATTAGGCATTATTCCACAGGAATGGGCTTTCGTTATCCGGAGGTTTTAAGATGTTTTCAGAACAGAGCTTCAGACTGGACGGCAAGGTCGCGTTCGTTACCGGCGCGTCCTACGGGATTGGCTTCGCCCTCGCGACGGGTTTTGCGAAGTACGGGGCTACCATCGTATTCAACGACATAAACGAGGAGCTGGTGGCCAAGGGCATCGCCGCCTACCGCGAGGAGGGAATCGAGGCCAGGGGCTACGTATGCGACGTGACCGACGAGGCCCAGGTCCAGGAGACGGTCGCCAAGATCGAGCGGGACGCGGGTCCCGTGGATATCCTCGTGAACAACGCGGGCATCATCAAGCGCATTCCGATGATCGAAATGTCGGCGGAGGACTTCCGGAAGGTCATTGACGTTGACCTGAACGCCCCCTTCATCGTCGCCAAGGCGGTTATCCCGTCAATGATAAAGAAGGGCGGCGGAAAGATCATCAACATCGCGAGCATGATGAGCGAACTCGGCCGGGAAACCGTGAGCGCCTACGCCGCCGCCAAGGGCGGGCTCAAGATGCTCACCAAGAACATCGCCAGCGAGTACGGCGAATTCAACATTCAGTGCAACGGAATCGGCCCGGGCTACATTGAGACCCCCCAAACGGCCCCCTTGCGGACCCCGGACCATCCCTTCAACAAGTTCATCGTCTCGAAGACCCCCGCAGGCCGCTGGGGAACCACGGATGATCTGATGGGTCCCGCGGTGTTCCTCGCCTCCGGCGCGTCGGACTTCGTAAACGGCCATATTCTCTACGTGGACGGCGGCATTCTCGCCTATATCGGCAAGCAGCCCGCTAACGACTAAGCGCGCGGGCTTCAATAAACGGGTTTCTCACTTTTCTCCCGGCGGGAAGGTCTCCTTCCCGCCGCCTTTATTCTCACTCCCATTCGTCGTACAGCTTTTCGATTCTTGCCGAGAGGGCCGCGAGCCGGTTGCCCAGGTCCCGGGCCCGGGGAAGGTCTCCCGCGGACCGGGCGGAAACGAGGCGTTT
>QKDA01000094.1 GCA_003246765.1 Spirochaetales bacterium
CTCTTTCGCCAGTCATCCCCCGAGGCGTTCTCGATGGGGTTCTTGGTGGAAAGATACACTGTATCGCGCCGGCCCTTGAGGGCCTTGCCCACGATAATCTCGCTTTCCCGGTCGCAATAGTACGGGGCGGTATCGATATAATTCACGCCAAGATCAAAGGCCCGATGAATGATCCGGATGCTTTCGTCGTGGTCATACACCGTCTTACCGCCGAGCTCCAGGGTCGGCAACCGCATGGCCCCAAAGCCGAGGGCGGAAATTTTCACCCCCGTCGTTCCGAAATCTCGATACTGCATAGGTCCCTCCGGCAATCATAATTAGTTGAAGGATACCACAATTTGATAAAAACCGAAACACCGGGATAGTGCGGACGGCGGAGCGCTGAGGCGGATGCCTCGACGCCCCCTTACCGTGGCGAAATCTTTCCCGGGGGAATATCATATAAGGAAGAGAACTTAAGGAGGAAAGAGTGCGCTTCCCGAAACTGGCTGTCCTTGCCGCATTTCTAGCGTCCCTCGCCGGCGTGCCGAACGCCGAGGAGGTACTTCTTGAAATCGGGACATGGCCCCCCTTCACTGACGAAGGGATCCCGGGACACGGTATTGCCACCGAGATAGTGAACGCCGCCTTGGAACGCGCGGGATTCGTGCCGCGGTACGCCTTTGTGCCCTGGAAACGGGCCGAAGCGGACGTGGGGATTGGAACGGCCTTCGCGACCTTCCCCTTCCTGAAGATTCCCGAGCGCGAGGAGGCCTTTCTGTTTTCGGACCCTCTTTTTACCTCCGGGTTTGCCCTCGCCTACAGCCGAAGCCGTCCGCCCTCGCCGGACTTCGCGTTGAGGAGCCTTGAGGATCTTCGGGGTTATGGCGTTGGGATCATCGCGGGAAGCAACGCTGTCGGGTATCCCCTGACTGCCGCCGGGGCACGGGTAGTTGAAGCCCAAACGCCGGATCGGCTCGCGGCCATGCTTGCGGGCGGGCGCGTCGACTTTATCGTGGAGGAAGCGTTGGTGCTCCGTGAAATGGTTCGGCCCTACGGCACGTCCTTTACGGTCATGGAGATTCCCTTCTGGGCGGGGAACCAGTACCGGCTCATGACCTCAAAACGGTACCCCGGTTCCACGGAAATGCTTGAAAGGTTCAACAGGGCCCTCGCGGAGATAACGGGCGACGGAACCCTCGCCGAGATTATCTCCCGCTTCGACCCGCGCTAAGGCCGAGATTCCCGGGGGCGTGTTGAGAGGGCAAGCTAAAAAACTATCAGTCCCGGCGGAGGCGCTCCCCGTTGGTTTCGATGACCTCCCGATACCAGCGGCCCGAATCCTTAATGGTCCTTTTTTGCGTTCCGTAATCCACGTGCACGAGGCCGAACCGCTCGGAGTAGCCCTGGGCCCACTCAAAGTTGTCCAAGAAGCTCCAGTGGAAATACGCGGCGATGTCCGCCCCGTCGTCAACGGCCTTTTCCAGCTCCAGGAGGTACCGGCGGGTAAAGTCGATACGGGCGGGGTCGTGCACGGCGCCGTCCAGGGAAACCCAGTCGGAAAGGGAGAGGCCGTTCTCGGTGATTACCACGGGCTTTTTGTAGCGCTCGTAGAGAAAACGGGGGCCCCAGCGCAGCGTTTCGGGCTCGACATTCCACTTGATGGCCGTCTTGGGATACCCGGGGGCCTCTGGCACCTTGGTCGGGTTTCCGGCGGAATCAACGCCGACCCGGTAGCCCGAATAGAGGTTTATGCCGCAAAAGTCGATCTTCCTGCCGATGAGGGGAAGGTCCCGCTCCCAGCCCCGGGGGAGTTCCCCCTCCACCTCGGCGAGAATGTCCGGCGCGTAGGAGCCGAGGAATACCGGGTCCGTAAACAGGGAAACGGTCCACATGAGGGGCCGATGGGGGGTGTGGGAGAAAAAGGCGCGGCGGGCGGCCTCAATGTTCGACTCGGTCTTCTGGTCCGGAATGGCAGCCTGGGTTGTGGGCACGTAGCCGATCTTGAAACGGTCTCCCCCGGCGGCGCGGAGGGCGTCCACGGACCGGCCGTGGGCGACGAGACTGTTGTGCACGGATTTAATGAAGTCCGGGCGGGAGAGTTTCCATCCGGGGGCATGCACGCCTTCGAGGGTCCCGAGGCCGAGGAAACACTGGGGTTCATTGAAGGTCATCCAGTGGTTGACCCTGTCTCCCAGTACGGAGGCTACGGCGGAGGTGTATTCCGCGAAGCGGTCGGCTATGTCGGGATTCATCCAGCCTCCCCGAAGCTGAAGCTCCTCGGGCAGGTCCCAATGGTAGAGGGTGAGCCAGGGTTCTATGCCCGCTTCCAGGACGGAGTCTACCAGGCGGGAATAAAAGTCGAGGCCCTTTTGATTGACCTGTCCCGAACCTGAGGGGATGATCCTGGGCCAGGCGACCGAGAACCGGTAGGCCTGGAGCCCCAAATCCTTCATGAGTCCCACGTCCTCGGAGAAGCGGTGATAATGGTCGCAGGCCGTGAGGCCGGTATCGCCGTTATATACCTTTCCGCTCCAGGCGGTGAAGGCGTCCCATATGGACCTTCCCCTGCCGTCCTCGGCGGCCGCGCCCTCTACCTGATAGGACGCCGTCGCGGCTCCCCACGTGAAATTTGACGGAAAAGACATAGGCATTACCTCCGAAAGCTCTTACGCGGAGTGTAGCGAATCGGAAAAAAAAAGTGAATAGAAAAAAAGGCTAATTAATTGCTTTTTTCAACAATTTATCTCGACTCGACAGAGACCCGCGTTTAAGATACCTTAGAGGGGTATGTTCAAGCGTATAAGGCAGTTCTTTACCCGCCACCGGGAACAGGAAAGGGATACCGACGACATTGCCGAGGAACTCTGGACAGCGGATTTCCGCAAACCCGGCACCGCCCGATTCCAAAAGGAGTCGGGCCTCTCCTACTCGACCCGGTTTTCCCGCGACAGCCTTGAACTCACGCTGCTCAAGCGGCAGGTCTTTGCCTGGTCCGTCGATCCCGTGTACCGATACCGGGACTTCGCGGCGGAGGCTGCGATATCCTTCGCCCCGGACGGGGGCAGCGACGCGGGGGCCGAGGCATACCCCGGCATTGACCCAAAGGCAGGCACCTGCGCGGCGGGCATCCTCTTCCGCTACCTCAACGAATCCACCTTCTACAGCCTCCTCCTGTCCGACGGGGGAATGGTCCGCCTGGACGCGGTCATGAACGGCACCCCCCTGCCGGTACTCGGCTGGACCGAGACGGGGAGCCCCGGAGACGCCGACAGCGACGGAGGCCCCTGGCGTTTGCGGATTATAGCCCGGGGAACCTCCCATCTCATCACGGTTAACGATCGATGGGTGGCGGAGTGCCACGACGACACCATCCAGGCCGCCGGCAGGCTCGCCTTCGCGGCCCAGAACTGGTCCGCCAGGGAAAGGGTAACCGCGAACCTGGAGGGCCTCGCCGTAGACTCGCGGCCTTACGAGATAGAGACCCTCCACACCCGTTGGTCGAGGATTATCCCCGTCCCCCCCGCCGCGCACCTGCGGCTGGCCCGCACCTGGTACGCCATGGGGAAGTACGTGCCCGCGATCATCGAGCTCAAGCGGGCATGGAAAGACAGGGAACCGGGCACCGAGGACCTTCTCCTGGCCGCCCAGGTCTATTTGGCCCAACAGCTTCTTCCCGAGGCGGAAAGCGAGGTTCGGCGGGCCCTGGCCCTCGACTCCACTCACGTGGAGGCCGCTGCGGAACTCGCGGGAATCCTTTACCTTCAAAACCGCTTCGTGGAACTGGACGAGCTGCTCGGTTCCCTTGAACGGGAATCGGTAGAGGGGTCGCCCTTCCTTTCCAACCTTGAAGGGCACCTGGAACACTGGAAGGGAAACCCCGCCGCCGCCGCCGCCGCCTACGAGCGGGCGGGAAACCTAACGAAGGACCAGGGGATATTTCCCAGAAACGCCGGAAACGAATGGCTTGCCGCGGGCGAAACCGGCAAGGCCCGGGACGCCTGGATCCGCTCGGCCCGGCTCTTCCTGGCGGGCAACGAGTACGAAGACCTCGCGGAGGTTTTAAAATCCCTGGAGACCATCGCGGCCGAGGATCCCGAGGTTCTCGCCCTCCGGGGGAAATTCCACTACGGTGAAGGCCGCCGCGCCGAGGCCTCCCGGTTCCTGGAGAGGGCCCTCGAGAAGGGAAGCGAGGATTCGGGGGTGTGGTACCTCCAGGGAATGTGCCTTTCCGAGCGGGGAAACGCCGCGAAAGCCCTTGAAGCCTTCCGCAAAGCCTGCGAGCTCGAGCCGGACTGCGGCCTCTACCATTTCAGGCTTGCGGAAACCCTCTATTTCGCGGGGCAGCCCTGCGGCAATGAGCTTGAGAGGGCCCTCCTCACGGGAAGCGGCAACGGGTGGGTCCATAATCTCGCGGCCCTGAAGGCCCTGGCGGAAAACGACGTTGAAGGGGCCGCCCGCAGCATCGGGGAAGCCCTCCGCCTGCTCCCGGGCGAGCGGGATATCGCGGTAAACCACGCGGAGGTTGAGCGGCGGCTCGGTCGGCTCGACGCTGCCCTGGCAGGGTTCGATCAAAGCGACGCCGCCTACCTGAGATCCGGGGCGAATCTCCTCGTGGAGGACCGCCGGTACGAGGAAGCGGAGGAGTGGTACCGCAAGGCCCAGAACCTCACCCCCTACGACCCGGAGTTATTGGCGGACCGGGCGGCAAACTGCATCGAATTGGACTACCTGAACGAGGCCGACGACCTCCTGGGACGTGCCCTCGATCTCAAGACCTCGCCCAGGATCTATAAGCTCGTAAGCTATCTGGCGTCCCGGAAGGGGGAGTTCACCCGCAGCGAGGTAGCCCTTCAGCAGGGGCTCGCGGAGTATCCCGAAGATCCCGATCTCCTCTACGAACTCAGCGCGGTCTATCTTGCCACGAACCGGCCCGCCAAGGCCGAGGAAATCAGGCTCAGGCTGGAAAAGGTGGACTCCGGGGGCCGCTTGAGGGCTCTGGAAGAGGAGATCCTCGAAAAGAGCACAGTACGGTTCTCGTGCTTCTCCTGCGGCAGGACCTGGCGCGTTCCCCGGGACCTGCCGAGCCAGGGTTCCCTCCATCTCACCGCGGAACCCCCCGACGAGCTTCCCGCGGGAACCTGTCCCCAATGCAAGGGCACCCTCTGCATCGGCTGCGGGAAGGAAACCCTGGGGGAAGACGGGCGATTCCGGTGCCGAAACTGCGGCGTACCCCTCAAGCTCATCGACAACAACGTCATCTGGCTGCTCAACCGCTGGCAGGCCGAGAATCCTTCGCTCTGAGCCGGAGACGGCGCACGGGAACTGCCGGAGTTTTCACTCGAGGGGCAGCTGCCAGGCCGTGTCGAGCTGGTCCCTGGCGTTTTCCAGGGATTCCGAGGCCTTCGCCAGCTGATATTGGGCCGCCAGAAGGTTTTCGGCGGCGCTGTCCAGGTCCGCCTGGGAGGCTTCTCCCCGCTCAAGCATGAGCTTGGTCTCGGTGTGGGAAAGCCCCGCGGATTCAACGAAGCGCTGGGCGTTTTCGTAATTCCTTAAGGCCATGGAAAGGGCGGACTGCTGGTTCGCGAAGGCGGTCTTGGCGTTCTGTTCCGCCGCGGCATAAGCCCTCCTCTGAACCGCCAGGCTCTCGCCGGCGCTGGAACTCGCCTTTTGGAAAAAAACCTCCGGCGAGAGGCTTACCTTCGCGGTCACCGACCAGGAGGCGCTGTCGTCCACGGTAGCCCCGACGCTGAGGTCAGGGAGGGATACGGACTGACGGGCGCTCAGGGTCTCCGAGTCCAGGGCTAACCTGGCGAGAAGGAGATCCGCCGACCGGTCAAGCCATGTCTGGAGATCCGCCAGGGTCCGCTCGGAATTCTCCGGGGGAGGCGTATACTCGCCTTCCGTAGTCAGCTCCAATCCCGTTCTGAGGGCCAGGCTTTGCACTGCGGAAGAGAGGTTGTTCTCCGCGGTATCCAACGCGCCCTGGGCGTCCATCAGGTCGGAATAGGCGTTTATCTCCTCGGACTTTCGCGACTTTCCCAACTCCACTAGGTACTGAATCTTCGAGAGGGCGTTCTGGGAGGTACGAACGGCGGCTTTTTTCGCCTCGTATTCAGCTTTCGCCGTAAGCACCGCCCGGTACTCCCGGCGAACGCTGAGCATCGAATTCCTGAGAGCGCTCGAGGCTTGAAGCACCGCCCGCTTCAGGGCGGTTTCGGCGCTGGAATCGGGTTTCGCCAGGGGGGAGAAGGTTATCGCCAGGGTTTGGCTTGCCGTTTCCAGGTCCGTGGTACCCGAAAGCGAAAGGGAGAGCCACCGGGCCAAGGGAAGGGCGAGACTCGCGGTCATCGATTTCTGCGTATCCTCCGACCCTGAGCTTCCCGGCGCGACCGGGGAGTCGCTGTCCCCGCTTCCCTTGACGGTAGCGCCTACCGAAAGGCTCGAGCCGTAAAGCGGCGCCGAGCGAAAGAGGTTGTTCTCCGCGATGGTCAGGGCGCTTTTGGCGTCCGCTAGGGAGGAATCCGCCTGAAGGGCCGCGTTCATTGCGTCTTCTAGGGTGAGGGCTCCGAGGGACAGCGGCGGCACGGCCGCAAACGCCAGTACCGCGCAATACCTTATCACGGTTTTCCGCGCTATTTTTCTCATTCCTTACTCCTTAAGCCCGTCAACGATGGATGCTCCCGCCGCCCGGGCCGCGGGGAGAAGACTGAACAAAAAGGCCAGGGCGAGGGCTGCCGCCGGGGCAAGCACCGTGCGGATCTCGAAAAGGCGGGAGGTGAGGTCGCCGGAAGCGATGCCGAGGGCGTCCAGATAGGGAACCAAAATCTCCCGCATGGGCAGGGACAGAGCCGTGGCCAAGGCGAGGCCGATGATGCCGCCGGCTCCCGCGAGAGCCATGCTCCGTCCGGAAAGCTCGACGGTTCCCTGAAAGACGGTCATGCCGATGGCCCGCTTGAGGGCGATTTCCTTAGCCCGGTCGGCGGCGTCCACGAGAAGGCCCGAGACGATGCCGAAAGCCGCTATGATGAGGATGAGCACACCCAATCCCGAGGTAACCAGGGAGAGGTCCGTCAGGGACTGTCTCGCCTTGTCGATGGTCGAAACGCCGGGACTGTCCGGGGATCCCTCCCATGCGGAAATCTTCACCTGGGTCCCCGTGGCCTCGTCCAGACGGCTCCGCACGGCGGATTCCACGTTGGCGACGGAGGTGCCCGTGATCCGCGCGGCGAACATCCGGACGGGCATGTTGAAGCTCATGCCGCTGGGCAGGAGGGAGGTATAGGGCATGAGGTAATCCGCGATTCCGTAGTTTTCCGCCTCGAATCGGGTCGGGTCGGCGTACACCCCGATTACGGTATAGTTGCTCCAGGGGGAGACCCGCCGCGCGGCGTTAGCCCCGGATCCCCCGGCGATGTCGCGGGTAAACATCCTGAAACCGTTATCCACCGCCACGACTTGCCCCTGGGCTTCCTCGGCGCCGCCGAAGAGGGTCGTCGCGGCCCGTTCGGAGATAACCAGCGTCTTGTCCCGGTTTTTAACGTTGTCCGCGGAGAGAAAGGTTCCGGTCACGAGGGAAAGTCCCATGACCTCCGCGTAATTCTGGTCTGTCCCCAGCACTCCCGAGGGTTTCCAATACTGCCCGTTCGCCTGGATCTGGTCCATCGGCATGGTATTGACCACGGAGACAGCCTTTACGCCCCCAATGTCGGAGGCGATAGCGTCCCGGTAGGACTCGTCGAACTGGAAGGGCATGGTCCAGTCGAGCTCCCCGTCGGCGCCGATCTCGGCGTTGGCTATGACGATCCTCTTGTCGGCCCCCCCGGTGGTTGACTCTACCAGCCGGTCGAGCCTGGCGGTGGTCTGCATGGAGAGGGCCAGGGCCCCCGTTCCGATGCCCGTCGTCAGTATGAGAAGCAGGTTGCGCACCGGATGGGTCATGATGATCCGGTACCATTTCCAAAACATTCGCTTAACCATGGTAAATAACCCCTATTCGGCGCGAAGCGCGTCGGTGATCACGAGCCGGGACCCCGAACGGGCGGGAATCGCGGCGAAAACGAGGGAAACCGCCAGGGCCCCGAGGCCCACGGCCGCGAGGACTGGGAGGTTCACGGACACGGGAATGCTCTGTCCCGAGGAATTGTTTTCCAGCATGCGCGCAAGCACGGCTACCACTGCCGGAGAGAGGGCGAGGCCGACCGCCGCGCCGGAAACTCCGATCACCGCGGCCTCTGCCATGATCTGCCCGAAAACGCGCATGTTCCAGGCGCCCAGGGCCCGCATGACCGCGATTGGCCTGCGGCGCCTCATGACGCGGCTCGTCATGAGGTTGAAGAGGTTTATCGCCGCCGTGAGGGCGCTGGCGGAAGCAAGGATCGCCATGAGAGCCAGAATGCGCTCCCGTTTCGTCACTTCCTTCCGGAACGCGTCGAGATTGGCTTCCGCCAGGACCGCGCCCTCCCCGTATGCGGAGTCGAAGAAACGCTCAAGCTCGATCGCGGCCTGGGCGGGATCCCCCGACGCGGGGACCGAGAAGCTCAATTCCCTGTAGCGGGACTGCCGGGTGGACGAGAAGCGCATCTCCATGGTGGGAACGAATACCATATCGTTGAAGGACACGTTCCGCCCGGAACTCTCCCACTCGTCATAGGCGAGCACCCCGATGATCGTATAGGATAGGTTATTGAGCACGAGTTTCATTCCGACAAGCTCGGCAGGATCCGAGACGCTGGCGTAGAGCCGTTCCGCGAGCCTGGCGCCGATTACGGCCCCCGCGGCGGCGCTGCCCGATGCGGCGTCGGAGAGGACGTCGCCGTAGGCGGCGGTAAGGTTATAGGCGGGAAAGAACCCGCCCGACACCATAGCCCCCGGAATTTCCTCCATGGAGGGCTTTTCCGCCGCGGCGTCGACCGGCTCCTGCTGCATGAAGGCGGCGTCGGGGGGCATATCGCCCTCGGGAGGGGCCGAGTCCCCGCCGGGTACCGCGGAACCGGAACCGGAGGAACCATTGGCGCTTGAAGCCGTACCGGAATCCGGCCCGGAGGGCTGCGCCGCCGCACGCATCATGCCGAAACCGCCGGGGCCGCCGAAAGCGCTCCCCTGCACGCTGCTGGCGGCGGTGTAGAAACTCCTAAACTGTGCTTCGTAATAGCCTTCCACGTTGCTTGTTTCCTGCAGTGCCCGTTTTGCGTCCTCGGCGGTGAATTCTATATTTTCTATCTCCGTTGCGCCGATGAGCACGGCGGCCTCGCCGCTTTGGCTTCTGGTTCTCGTGGCCTGGCGGACCGTGACCTGACGGGCTTGGGGAGATCGGGAAAATTTCTCGAAGTAGCTTCCGTAGCTCGAGACCAGGGACAGGGTCCCCGCCAGGGTCGCCACGCCGAGCACGATTCCCGTGACCGCCAGAAAGGATTCCAGCTTTCTCGACCGTATATACCGCACGCTCAATTCAAGGGCGTTCATTGCCTTCCCCCTTAGCCGAGAATCCGGCCGTCGGCGAGTCGAACGCAGCGGCTTCCCATTTTGCCCAGGTTATCGTCATGGGTAACCATGATAATGGTCATTCCCTCCCGGTTGAGACCCTGGATAATCTCCATGATCTGCCTCCCCGTCTCGGAGGGCAGGTTACCCGTGGGTTCGTCGGCGAAAAGGAAGCCCGGGTCGTTGGCCAAGGCCCGCGCGATAGCCACCCGCTGCTGCTCGCCGCCGGACATGGCCCTGGGGTGGTGCCTCATGCGGTGGCTTAGCCCCACCTTTTCGAGAAGCTCGCCGGCCCTCTCCATACGCTGCCGGGCGGGAATGCCCGCGTAGGTCATCGGAAGCTGCACGTTCTCCAGGGCGTTGAGCTCCGGGAGCAAATGGAAACTCTGAAAGACGAATCCGAAAAAGCGGTTGCGGACCCGGGCAAGCTCCCGGTCCGAAAGCCCCATCACGTCCTGCCCCTCCAGGAGGAATTTCCCCTGGGAAGGAAGGTCGAGAAGCCCTAAAATCTGCAGCAGGGTCGATTTTCCCGAACCCGAGGGTCCCATGATGGTCACGAATTCCCCCCGATTGATCTCGAGATTCACGTCCTTAAGGCCCCAAACCCTCTCCGATCCCTCGGCTATGGCCGACTTATCCCAATATTTGCTGATTCCCTCAAGATTGATCATGATAGCGTTCCTCCTTGCGTCATTTGGAAAGGCCGATTTCGCCGAGATGGATGTACTCCTGATAGGCGGAGGTAATCACCCGGTCTCCCTCGACGAGTCCAGAAAGTACCTGAATCGCGTTGCCGTCGGTAATGCCGAAGGCAGCGTTTTTCTTGACGGCCTTCGATACTTCAATTACGTACACCGCGGAATAGTTTCCGCTCGAAAGGTAGGGGCCTCTCGGCAGCGTCAGGGCGTTCTCTATGACCCCCACCTCGATTTCCGCGGATACCGAGGCCCCCACAATCGCGTTGGAGGGAGCCTGGGCGAACTGCGACACGACCCTGACCGTCGAGGTGGACGAGGAAGAAGACGTGGATGCGGAGCTCGCTATCGAGGTCACCTCTCCCTTGACCACCGCGTCGCCTACGGTCACCGCCACCGGGTCACCGAGCTTGACCTCGCCGATACGGTTTTCGCTCACGTCGATAGCCACCTGAATATCCGAAGGGTTCGCGACCGTGGCCACTACGGAATACGCCGAAACCCTGTCGCCGACGGCAATGCCCAGGGAGTATACCCGGCCGTTCACGCCGCTTCGGATGGTACAGGCCTCGATCGTATCCTTAAGGTCGCTGATAGCCTTCTTTTTCTGTTCCACCGTACTCGCCCGGTTCGAAAGGTCAATGTCGTGCTGCGCCTGGGTCTGTTCCCGGGTTAGCCTCGCCAGATCCAGGGCGTCGGTGGCGTCGGCGACGGCGTTTTTGGCCGAGGTGAGCTCGCTTTGGGAGGCGATCCCCCTGTCAAAGAGCCCCTGGGTCTGCTCCAGGCTGTCCTTGGCGTTCAAGAGGTTTCGTTCCGCGGTTTTCAGGGCAATCGCCTGCTGCTTGAGGGAAAACTCAAACTGCGTGTCCGTCATGGCGGCGTCGCGGAGAAGCTGGTCCAGTTCGTCCTGGGCGACTACGAGGTTCCACTCCAGGTCCGCCGTCGCGAGCTGCGCCAAGGCCTGGCCCTTCGTAACCGCGTCGCCCTCGGCGACGAAGACCGCCTGAACCTGCGAGGTTTCGGGGGAAAGGATGGTTTCCTTATCCTTCAATTCCACGGTGCCCGTGGCGGAAACGGTGTTCCTGATAGTCGCGGTCTCCACCGCGGACTCGTTCCAGATTTTCAGGGTGTAGGCCGTCGATTGGCTCTTCGGCGCGATGAGCCACGCGAGCCCCCCAACGGCGGCGAATACCGCCGCAGTTGCCAGGGGCAGGATCGCCCGGTTCTTTTTTTTGGTTCCCGGCGCCGCGGAGGCAGAGCCCCTACGCTCTCCCTCAAAGATCAAATTGGTATTGGGCATTAAGCACCTCCAGTACTTCCTGATATCAAGCATAGGGGTTAATAAAAATGCGAGTGTTACAGGGGTGTAAAATGGAGGGCATAAAGGGGCCTTGATTGTTACAGCAGCGTAAAAATGCAGTAGTATTAAGGCGTGAAGAGAAAATTCCCCCTTTCGTGGGTCATAATCGGCATTACCCTCCCCGCCCTCGGGACCCTGGCCTGGAACCAGTTCAACTGGCTCGAGGAGCTGCAGTACCGGGAACATAACCGGATCGAGTCGAGAATGATCGAAGCCGCCTCGGGACTTTCGAAGCGCATTAAAGAAGAATTCTACTACCTGCCCTCGGTATTCAGGGTGCGCCTGGACGACCGGGAAGACCTGGAGTCCGTACTGCGGGAGCGCTTCGCCTTCTGGCATTACTATTCCATATCGCCCGAGCTCCTCTCGGGCCTCTACGTAATCGATCCCTCCACGGGAAGCTGCCGGGGGTGGAACGGTTCCGCCCTCGTACCGGCGCCGATGCCCGCGGGACTGACGCTGCCCGAAAGCCCCGGGGATTACCGAAGCTTCTTCGGCGCCTCCGTGATGGACCTGGGGGATACCCTGGACTTGGTGCTTCCCCTCGGAGGGGGCGACAGCAGGACAGCCTTCGTGCTGTGCGCCCTGGACAAGGGAATACTCTTCGATTCGGTCATACCCTCCATCGCCCGGGAAGAACTCGGGAGCTCGGCAAGCTACGCGTTCCGAATCTTGGATTCCCTCACGGGCAAGGTCCTTTGGAGCTCCGAGGAGGAAGCCTCGAAGGAGGTATTCGGACGCTTCGACCTGGACGTTCCCCTGCTCGCCCACGTGAACCTTCCCGTCTTCGAGCAGGGACCGGCGCTCCGGTTGGAACGCATCGCCCCCGATTACGTGCAGGTCTTCTCATTCATCAAGCAGAGGATAAAGATCGATCCCTCAACGCCTCCCGACGACGTGCCCTCCCACCTCTTCTCGAACCTGCGCCTCCAGATCGTTAACCGGGACGTCTCGCTCGCGGAACTCTCGCGGCGCGCCACGCTGCAAA
Organism: Spirochaetales bacterium; assembly: GCA_003246765.1. Taxonomy (GTDB): domain Bacteria; phylum Spirochaetota; class Spirochaetia; order Treponematales; family Treponemataceae; genus Teretinema. The sequence goes on from QKDA01000094.1 coordinate 12,506, forward strand.
ACGCGATACTCAGCTTCGGGGTGGTACTCCTTCTCATCGCCGTCATGGTGGTACTCGCCGAGGCCAACCGCAGGGCCACGAAACTCGCCAGGAGCCAGCAGGAGTTCATCGCCACGGTTACCCACGAGCTTAAAACCCCCCTGGCAGTCATCTCCTCGGCGGCCCAAAACCTCACCGACGGCCTCATCAAGGACCAGCGAAAGGCCGAGCAGTACGGCCAAATGATCCGGAAGGAGGCTCTTCGCCTGGGAGTCTCCATAGAGCACTTTCTCCTATACTCCAACACGAACTCGTCGGTTCGAACGAAGCCCGAGAGGATACCCGTGGAGGAGCTGGTGCAGTCCGCCCTCCGCTTTACCGAGGAGGACAGGCTCCGCAACGAATTCCGCACGGAGGTCCTCATGGGCCCGGAGCCGCTCTACGTGGAGGGAGACCGCATAGCCCTGGAATCGGTATTCCGCAACCTGGCGCAAAACGCGGTCCGCCACGCCGCCGAGGGGAAATACCTCGGCATAGTCGTGGCGAGAACCGGGGCGAACGGGCGCGAGGGCGAGGGGTGGGTCACCGTGAAGGTGCGCGACAAGGGGCCGGGAATATCCGCGAGGGAACGCAAGACCGTGTTCGAGGCCTTTATCCGGGGAAAAAGGGCCATGGACAACCAGGTGCCGGGAAACGGGGTGGGACTCAATCTGGTTAGGCGAATCGTCGCCCTGCACGGGGGAACCGTTCGCCTTGAGAGCAAACAGGACTCGGGGTGCACCTTTGCAGTGACCCTGGGGGAAGCGAAGGGAGAATGACATGGGCGCCAAGATACTGATGATCGAAGACGAGCAGGGCATCCAGCTCACCGTGGGCGACCGGCTTCTGGCGGAGGGATACGAGTTCGAGACCTGTCCCGACGGGATCGCGGGGGAGGCCATCGCCCGGAACGGGGATCACGACCTGATCCTGCTGGACATAATGCTCCCGGGCAAGGACGGTCTCGCAATCTGCAAGGCCCTGCGTTCCTCGGGCATCACCAAGCCGATTCTCATGCTTACCGCCCGGGGCCAGGTATCGGACCGGGTGAACGGGCTGAAGCTCGGCGCCGACGACTACCTCGGCAAGCCTTTTGACATGGCGGAGCTCCTGGCCCGCATCGAGGCGCTTCTTCGAAGGGCAGAGGCCTCGGCCCATGCCTACGACACGGGGCAGGACAAGGCCTCCGGGGAACTGGTAATCGACCTCAAAAGGGGATACATCGCGAACGGAACCGAGGAATTTCCCCTGTCGGCCCAGGAGATTAAGCTCCTGGACTATTTTTACCGCCACGCGGACGCCATAGTCTCCCGGGAGGAACTCCTTAATACCGTGTGGGGCTACGATCCGGAGATAACGACGAGAACCATCGACGTTCACGTAGCCCGGCTCAGGCAGAAGCTCGGGGACGTCAAGGACGTTCCGAAGTACATCCACACGGTCCGCGGCATCGGCTACAAGTTCACCCCTCCCCGCGCTTAGGGGGAAAGGAGGTCAGGCCTCCACAGGCCCCGTGCCAGGGGACCCTCGGGGACGAGGGAAGACAGCTTCCGAAGGTACGCGGAACGGGAAATATTCGACCCGCCGAAGCGGGCCATGTTGTCCGTGTAGACCTGGGAGTCGATCATCCCGCCGCCCATGCGGGTAAAGAAGTGCCGAGCGAAGGTGACAAAGGCTATTTTCGCGGCGTCGCTCGCCCGGGTGAACATGGATTCCCCGAAAAAAACCCTCCCCAGGCTTACCCCGTACAAGCCGCCCGCCAACTCGCCGTCCGACCACGCCTCCACCGAATGCGCGAGGCCCTCCCGATGCAGGCCTTCGTAGGCTTCGATCATGTCGTCGGTAATCCAGGTTCCGCACTGCCCCGGGCGCGAGACCGCGGCGCAATGGCCGATCACCCGCGAAAACGCGGTATCGACGCGGATTTGAAAGCGGTTTTTCCTGAGCTCCCGCTCGAGCCTGCAGGGAACGTGAAAGGTTTCCGGGAGTATGACGAATCGGGGGTCCGGGGACTGCCAATAAAGGGGATCGTCCTCGTTGAACCAGGGAAAGATGCCCTGGGTATAGGCGGACACGAGCATTCCCGGGGAGAGGTTGCCCCCTACGGCGACCACGGTGCCGGGGACCTCGTCAGGGTCGGGAAAGACAAAGCGGTCCTCAGCGTCCAACCAGGGGAAGTCGGGGTCGCACCGACTTTCTGCGTCAAATATCCTCGCGTCCCGCCGGGCCATTTTTTTCCTTACGCTCCCGTTTCCTTGGGGCCAACGCGGAGGGTTCCCCCCTCGCCTTCCTCCAGCTCGCACAGGGCAATGCCTCCGTCGGAGAGCTCGCCGAAGAGCACGAGATCCACCAGGGGAGTGGTTACCAGCTCTTCCACCAGGCGCGAGACGTTTCGCGCACCGAACTCGGGGGAGTAACCCTTTCGCGCCAGGTACTCCACCGCCCCCTCCGTAACCTCCAGGGTCACCTTCTTATCCGCGAGCCGGCCACGGACCCCCTCCAGTTCCTTGCGCACGATGGATTCCATGACCTCCAGGGAAAGATGGGAAAAGCGCACCACCGCGTCCAGGCGGTTGCGGAATTCCGGGGTGAAGGTCCGGTCCACCGCCTCGTTCACCGCCTCCGCCGAGATCTCCCGCCCGCCGAAACCGATCATGGGTTTTCCGATGTCCCTCGCCCCGGCGTTGCTCGTCATGATAAGGATCACGTTCCGGAAATCCGCCTTTCGGCCCTGATTGTCCGTGAGGGTCGCGTAGTCCATTATCTGAAGGAGGATATTGAATATGTCCGAATGGGCCTTCTCTATCTCGTCGAGAAGCACTACCGCGTGGGGCTGCCGGCGTACCGCGTCCGTGAGGAGGCCTCCCTCCTCAAAGCCCACGTACCCCGGGGGCGAGCCGATGAGGCGGCTGACGGTGTGCTTTTCCTGGTACTCGCTCATGTCGAAGCGGTGCATGGCGATCCCCAGCTCCGAGGCGAGGGTTCGCGCAAGCTCTGTCTTGCCGACTCCCGTGGGGCCCACGAAGAGAAAATTCGCCACGGGTTTTCCCTGGGCGCGGAACCCCGCGCGGGAGCGCTTGACCGCCTTCACGACGGCCTTAACCGCCTCGTCCTGGCCGAAAATGGAGCGTTCCAGGGTAGTACCCAGCTCCCGAAGCCGCTCGGTCTCGTTCACCGTAACGGTCCGCTCGGGAATTCTCGCGATCTTCGCGACCACCGTCTCGATGAGGGCCCGGTCAATGACGGGTATCGCCCCCTGGACCGCCGCCTTAGGTTCCGAGGGGCTCGCGGCGGCCTCGCCTGACGGGGTTGCGTCCGCCGGGGTCTCGGCCACCGGCAGCGCGCGGGGCCCCGCGAGAATACGGGCCCGGGATCCTGCCTCGTCGATAATGTCGATTGCCTTGTCGGGAAGCCTCCGCTCGGTGATGTACTGGTCCGAAAGCCGAACCGCCTGCTCAATGGCCTCGTCGGTGAAGGTGACCCCGTGAAAATCCTCATACCGGGCCTTCAGCCCCCGGAGGATGGCGATGGCGTCGTCCACGGAAGGCTCCCCAATGTCTATCTTCTGGAACCGCCGGGACAGGGCATGGTCCTTCTCGAAATACTTGGAATATTCCTCGTAGGTAGTCGATCCTATACAGCGGATCTTGCCCGAGGAAAGCACGGGCTTTAGGAGGTTGGACGCGTCCAGGGTGCCGCCCCCGGTGGAACCCGCCCCGACGAGGGTGTGTATCTCGTCGATAAACAGGATAACCTTCTGCTTTTTTAGGAGCTCCTCCGTTACCCGCTTGAGCCGTTCCTCAAAGTCGCCCCTGAATTTCGTCCCCGCCACCAGGGCGCCGAGGTCCAGGCTGTAAATCTCGTAACCCGAAAGAAGCTCCGGAACCTCCCCCGCGGCGATGCGTTGGGCCAGGCCCTCGGTAATGGCGGTCTTACCCACCCCCGCGTCGCCGACGTGAATGGGGTTGTTCTTCATTCTTCTGCACAGGACCTGCACGGTCCTTTCGATCTCGTCGGCGCGGCCGATTAGCGGTTCCAGGGATCCCGCCCGGGCTAGAGAAGTAAGTTCTACCGCAAACCTTTCGAGGAAGCTTTTCTTTGAGCCTTTCTTCCCCAGTCCCGCGTCCGCCGTTTCGGTTCCCTCCGCTCCGGGGATGGACCGTTCGGGATCGCGGTCGTTAAAGGCAGCTCCTCCCTCGTCATCGGAGGAAAAGGACGTCCCCGGGATTCCGCGGCCGATTCCTCCGCCGCCCGCCTCGCCGGAGGGGCCCCCGGTGATCTCCGGGCCGTAATCGATCTCGGCTTCCAGGCCCTCCCCTTCTACGCCGTCGCCGATGCCGGATCCGCCGTGGCTGATGACCTCCAGGAGAAGCAGCCGGTCAAGGCCGCCCCGCCGGAGGTAATAGGAACAGTAATTCTTGTCCTCGTCCAGAAGGCTCACCAGTATATCGCTGAGCTCGAGCACCGGTTTCTCCGCGCTCTCGCAGTGCACCACCGCCCTTTGGAACACGCTCTGGAAACCGACGGTCTGCAGGGGTTCCTGGCCGGTCATGCGGGGCATGTTTTTCCGCAGGTACTCGTCCACGCTGTCGTGGATATAGGGGATGTCCGCGCCGCACAGGGCGAGAATTCTCAATGCCGGGGGATGGTCCAGGGCGGCCAACAGCACGTGTTCCGGGGTCACGTATTCGTGACCGCGAGTCCTCGCGTCGGTCCAGGCCTGATCCAGTACGCGCTGCACGGCGCCGCTTATCTTAATCTTCACGATAACTCCATTACGCAGCGGAGGGGAAAGCCGTTTTGACGGGCCGCCTCATGCACCTGCACGCAGCGGGTCGCCGCGATGTCGTGGGTATAGGTTCCCACGACCCCCCGGCCCTTCCGGTGCACGTCCTCCATGATGGCCCACGCGTCCTCGCTGCTTTTATGAAACACCGCCACGAGCACGGCTATCACGAATTCCTTCGTGGTGAAATCGTCGTTGAGGAGCACCACCCGAAACTGCTCGGGTTCCCGAAGTTCCTCTGAAACCCCGGTCTTGCTTTCCGTTCCGTTAATGAATTCCATACGCCTTAAAAATACTGCAAAACCCCCGGGTAAACAACAGCTTTATGCCTTGATGGAGGGGCGCTCCCCATGCCATTATGGGCCCATGAAATCGGTCGTATCATGGAACGTTAACGGCATCCGCGCGGCGGAAAAAAAGGGCTTTCTCGAGTGGTTCGCCCGGGAACTTCCCGACGTGCTGTGTCTCCAGGAAACCAAGGCCCACAAGGGACAGGTAAGTGCAGAACTGGCGGAGCCGGTCTTCGGGGAGCACCGCTACCGCTCATGGTGGAGTTCCGCCAAAAAGGCCGGATATTCGGGCACCGCCATCTACAGCCGCGTCGAGCCCGAAAGCGTGCGGACCCTCGGGGTGGACGAATTCGACGACGAGGGGCGGGTGGTTATCGCCCGGTTCCCCGAGGCGGACGTTATCTCCGCCTATTTTCCCAACTCTCAGGAAGAGGGCGCGAGGCTCCCCTATAAGCTCGGTTTTTGCGCCGCCATACAGGCCGAATGCGACCGTATCGTGGCCGAGGGAAGGAACGTCATCCTCTGCGGCGACTACAACGTGGCCCACAAACCCATAGACCTCGCGAATCCCAAGAGCAACGAGAAAAATCCCGGCTACCTGCCGGAAGAGCGGGCCTGGATGGACGGTTTCACCGCCGCGGGCTACGTGGACACCTTCAGGGCCTTTTGCTCCGAGCCCGGCCGCTACACCTGGTGGAGCTACCGCTTTCACGCGAGGGAGAAGAACGTCGGCTGGAGAATCGACTATACCTGCGTCAATCCCTCGTTCATGGAGAAGGTGCGTTCCTCCGAGATCCAGGCAGACGTCACCGGTTCAGACCATTGCCCCGTCAAGCTGACCTATGCGGATTAAGTACAACGCGCCCACGACCCTCACCTACGCCCTCGTCTGTTCCCTGGTGGTTTTTCTCGACACCTCCGTCCTGCACGGCCTTACCCGGGCGTTTTTTACCGTTCCCGACGCCCTGAGCTTCAACCTGCTTTCTCCCCTCGACTATCTTCGCCTCTTCACCCACATCGCGGGCCACGCCGACTGGAACCATCTCATCAACAACTTCGCGTACATACTCCTCCTCGGGCCCATGCTGGAGGAGACCTACGGGTCCGTCACCATGGCCCTGATGATCGTCGTGACGGGATTCGTAACGGGGGTGCTGAACGCGTGCTTCTTTCCCCATCCCCTTCTCGGCGCGTCGGGGGTGGTTTTCATGATGATCCTCCTCGCGTCCTTCGCGAACCACGGACACGACGACGTCCCCTTAACCTTCATCCTGGTGGTCATTCTCTATCTCGGCAGGGAAATCCTCAACGCCTTCGGGGGCGACGATATCTCCCAATTCGCCCATTTAGCCGGAGGCCTCTGCGGAAGCCTCTTCGGTTTTTTTCAGCCTCCCCGAAGGTCCGGGGGAAAAGCCGGAATCCCGATCGCCCAAGGTCGGGCCGGCTCGCCACAGAGACCGGTTAGGGCCGCGGCTACGCGAACCCCCGGTGGAACCCCTACGCCTCCGGCTGGCGGCGTAAGCAGGACGGCTTCGGGAACCAGGCCCCGCGCCGCCGACGGAGGAAGCCGCCCGGCCCCGGGCGCAAAGCCCCGCGCCGCGGACGGCGGATCCCGTACCCCCGGCGGCGGAAGCCGGGTGTCCGGCGGAGGGCGCCCCGCATCAGGAAAGGCCTCAGCCGCGAAGAGCCGGCGAAAACCCGGCGCTGATTGATACCCGCGGGGCATTTTGGTATAGTCATCCCGAGGGAACACCATGCACGACCGACTCGAACGGCTCAAGGCGCGCTTTACGGAGCTTGAGACGGAAATACAAAACCCGGACCTCGCCCGCGATCCCGCGCGGTACAAGGACACCATGCGCGAGCATGCCTACCTAAGCGATCTCATGGAGGAATATGCCAATCTCCGCCGGATCGAGGAGGGCATTCGCGACGCCCGGTCGCTGGCCCAAGATTCCGACGATCCCGATATGAGGGATATGGCCCGGGAAGAGCTCCGGGAACTGGAAGAGGAACTACCCAAGAGCGAGGAACGCATCAAGTTCCTTCTTATTCCGCCGGATCCCCTGGAAGAGAAAAACATAATCATGGAAATTCGCGGGGGAACGGGAGGTGAGGAAGCGGCCCTTTTCGCCTCGGATCTTTTCCGCATGTACACCCGCTTTGCCGAAACGAAGGGATGGAAATACGAGATTCTCTCCTCCAACGAAACCGGCCTCGGGGGCTACAAGGAAATCACCTTCTCCATTTCGGGCAAATACGTGTACGGGAGCCTCCGCTACGAGTCGGGAGTCCACAGGGTTCAGCGGGTCCCCGCGACGGAGGCTTCCGGGCGCATACATACCAGCGCCGTTACCGTGGCGGTACTCCCGGAAGCGGAAGAAACCGAGATAGTCATCCGCCAGGAAGACCTTCGAATCGACGTGATGCGGGCGGGGGGCCCTGGCGGTCAGTGCGTCAACACCACGGATTCCGCGGTCAGGCTCACCCACATCCCCACGGGACTGGTGGTTATTTGCCAGGACGAGAAAAGCCAAATCAAGAACAAGGCCAAGGCCATGAGGGTGCTTCGAACCCGCCTTTTCGAGATGGAAGAGGAAAAGAGAAACGCCGAGCGCGCGGCGGACCGCAAGAGCCAGGTCGGTTCGGGAGACCGTTCCGAGCGTATCCGGACCTATAACTTCCCCCAAAACCGGCTCACGGACCACAGAATCAACCTTACCCTCTATAAACTCGATCTCGTGATGCAGGGCGACCTGACGGAGCTCTTCGAGGCCCTGGCCATGTCCGCCAGGGAAGAACAGCTCAAGGCCCAGGCGGGCTAGGGAGGCGCGAAGATGACCGTCGCCGAAGCCCGCGCGATCGCACTCCGCCGCCTCACGGGCCCGGAAGTCCCCGCGCCGGTCAGATCGGGGACGCCCGCCCTGGACGCCGACCTCATCCTCTCCCACAGGCTGGGCATGGCCAGGTCAAGCCTCATGGCCCATCCCGAAACGGAACTCCCCGACGGGGAATCCTTTTTCTCCGACATCGACCGGCGCGCCGCGGGACTTCCCGTGGCCTACATCGTCGGAAGCCGGGAATTCTGGGGGCTGCCCTTTACGGTCACCCCCGCCGTGCTCATTCCCAAGAACGACACGGAAACCCTCGTGGAAACCGCCTTGGCCCGGCTCGCCGAACTCGGCAAGGACTCGCCCCTCATTCTCGACGTCTGTACCGGTTCGGGTTGCGTCGCCGTTTCCGTGGCGAGGGAACTCGGGAACGCGCGGCTTGGAGCCACGGACATTTCCAGGGAAGCCTTGGCGGTGGCGGAAACCAACCGGGACCGGCTTCTCGGCGACGACCGACTGCGCTTTCTTTCCGGCGATCTCCGCTCCTCTCTCCCCTCCCCCGCCGATTTCGGCTTCGAGGGCGCAAACTGGGACCTCATCGTGTCAAATCCGCCCTACGTTCCCAGCGCGGTAGTCCCCACCCTACTCTCCGACGGCCGCTCGGAACCCGCGTTGGCCCTCGACGGAGGAAAGGACGGCCTTGACCTGGTCAAAGCCCTGGCGAAAGGAGCCTTACCGGTCCTCGCGGAAGGGGGCATCCTTCTCGTGGAAACGGGGGAATACAATGCCCGATCCGCTGCGGGCTTTCTCGGCGCTTCGGGATACGGTAACGTCGCGGTACACCCCGATCTAGCGGGAACCGACAGGGTCGTAGAAGGGAGGAAACCCCATGGATGAACGACTGGACGCCCTCTTCGCGGACTACCCGCGGTTTGAGGAAAGCGAAAGAGACCTCATCTCCCGCGCCTGGGAATTCATGGCCGAGCGAAAGGGAAACGATACCCGTGCGGGGGGCGAACCCTTCATGGAACACCCCCTGCGCATCGCCCGAATCCTGGCGGAGCTCGACCTTGACGCGGAGAGCATCGCCTGCACCTTCCTCCACGGCACCCTTGACGAGCTCGGAATCGGCCTGGAAGAAATCACCGAGCGCTTCGGTCCCGCCGTGGCCGCCCTAGTGAGCGGGACCTCAAGGGTTTCCGCCCTGAAAACCGCCAACAAGACCCTCCACGGGGCCGAGTCGGTCAGGCGCATGTTTTTCGCCCTCGTGGGAGACCTCCGAATCGTCATAATACGCCTGGCGGACCGGCTCGACCGGATGCGTCATCTCAAGGGCTATCCCGAGGAAACCCGAAAGGCCATTGCCCAAGAAACCATCGACATATGGGCCCCCCTGGCGAACAGGCTCGGTATCTCGTCCATCAAGGACGAACTCGAGGACTTGAGCCTCAAGTACATCAATCGGGAAGCCTTCGACCATATCAAGGCCATCGTGGCGGCAAAGAAGGGCGAACGGGCGGGCTACCTGGAGCGGGCGGAGGGGGAAATACTCGAGGCTGCGCGCCGCGCGGGCCTCCGGGTTACCGTCAAGACCCGGGCAAAGCATTTCTGGTCCATATACCAGAAAATGAAAAAGAGGAACAAGGCGGCGGACGAACTGTACGACCTATTGGCCATGCGGATTATCTGCGGCACGCCTAACGAGTGCTATACGGTCCTTGGACTCGTGCATACCATTTGGAAACCCCTGGAAGGCCGCTTTAAGGACTACGTGGCCATGCCCAAAGCGAACGGCTACCAGAGTCTCCATACCACGGTCATGTGCGAGGGAGGAAAGCCCCTGGAAATCCAGATCCGTACGAAGGAAATGCACCTGGTAGCGGAAAACGGCGTCGCGAGCCACTGGCTGTACAAGCGGGGCACGAACAGGGAGGCCCTCGGGGAGGAGCATCTCTCCGTAATAAACCGGCTGCGGGAGGCCTCGACGGAACAGTTCAGCGACGAGGACTTCCTCGAGCGGATCCGGTCCGAGATACTCGGGGCGTCGATCTACGTTTTTACCCCCAAGGGAGACATCATCGAGCTTCCCGCGGGCTCCACGGCGATCGACTTCGCCTACGCCATCCATACCGCGGTGGGCGAGAAAATCGTGGGGGCCAAGGCGGACGGGACCATCATTCCCCTTTCGCAGGCCCTTAAGAATACCCAGGTGGTGGAGGTCATCACCCATCCCCAGGCCCATCCCACGGCCAACCAGTACAACAATGCCCACACCGCCCGGGCTCGCCAAAAGATACGGGCGTGGCTTCAGGAAAACGAGCCCGCCAGCGGTTTCGAGAAGAAGTCTGCCCACGAGGGAGGCGCGAATACCTCGCCCCACACGGGCTTAAGCCACCATAAGGGGACGGGCCCCCAGCCGGCGGAGGGGGAGCGGTCCTTCGACGCGGCGGTCCTAAAGATTCGCGTCGGGGACACTACCAATTTTCTCCTCAAATTCGCGGCCTGCTGTTCCCCGGTCCCCCCGGATCCCATTGTCGGCTACATATCCCGAGGGAGGGGCATTATCATCCACCGGGAGGAATGCCCCAACCTGGCGCGGATCCCGGAGATAGAAAACAGGGGCATTAGGGTAGAGTGGGAAGTGCCTAAAGAGGATAAAGAAAAGCGCAAAAAGAAATGAATAAGCCCCCGGGTCATCCGGGGGCCAATCGGCGGACGCGGCGAGAGCGCTACCGAATATCCTCTATCTTGATGGCATAGGGCTTCACCGCCGCCAGGAGTTCCTCCCGGGCCACGTTGGCAACCTTCAGGATGCAAGTTTTATTGGATACGTCCTCGCCGTCGCTGATCACCAGTGCGATTATGTCGCCGCCCTTTTCCATGACCGCGTGGGTTATGTTATGGAGCTCCCCCCGCTGCTCCGGCACGAGCATCGTGAGCCTGACCCCTTCCTGCCGGGCCCCGAATAGCTCGATGAAGATGCGGAAAATATCCCCGTCAGAAATGATCCCCACCAACAGCCCGGAACGCATGACCGGCAGGGCGCTGATATGGTGGTCGTCCATGATCCGGGCCGCTTCCTCTATTACCGTATCCTCGGTAACGGTAATCACCGACCGTTCCATCACCTGCTCAACCTTAAGCTTTGAGAGAAGGAATCCCATCTCGTAGATGTCGAGGGTGGTCGCCACCGAGGGACTCGCGTTTACCAGGTCCCATTCGGTCACGATTCCCACGAGGCGGTTCTCGCGGTCCAGCACGGGAAGCCGGCCTACCTTCTCTTTCTTGATGAGCGCCCGGGCGTCGGGCACGGACATGTCGGGGTGCACAAAAAGCGGGTTACGGGTCATGACATCGGCTACGATCATGAAAGAAGCCTCCTTGGAAAGTCTCTTACCATGATTATACTACAGCTTTCCCGCCGGCGCGAGCGAAGTAACCCGCGGGGATTACGGCCCGCGGCGTGATAGCACCCCGCGCCCTGGCAGCGGCGGCGGACCCCGCGTATCCCGGCGAAATGCCGACTTAGGGTTTCCGTTAAATACCCAGGTAAGCCTTCCGGACTTCCTCGTTGGCCAGGAGGTTTTCCGCCGTGTCTTCCATCTTGATCCTTCCGTTCTGGAGCACGAAGCCCTTGTCGGCGATCTTGAGGGCCATATGGGCGTTCTGCTCCACCAGGAAGATCGTGGTTTTCCTCTCCTCGTTGATCTTCTTAATGATCTCGAAGATGTGCTGGACGAAAATTGGCGCGAGCCCGAGGGAAGGCTCGTCCAGGAGGAGGATCCGGGGCCGCTGCATGAGGGCCCGGGAAATGGCGAGCATCTGCTGCTCCCCTCCCGAGAGAGTGCCCCCGGGCTGATGCCTCCGCTCGGCGAGCCGAGGGAAGAGGGTGAAAACCTCTTCCAAATCCCGCTTTATTCCGTCCTTGTCCTTCCGCAAAAAGGCTCCCATGTCCAGGTTTTCCGTAACCGTCAGCTGGGGGAAAATACGCCTGCCCTCGGGCACCTGGGCGATACCCCGCTCCACGATGAGGTTCGGCCCTAAACGGGTTATGTCCTCTCCGTCAAGGGTTACCGTTCCCGACCGCACCGGGGTAATGCCGCAAATGGACATGAGGGTGGTGGTCTTGCCCGCGCCGTTCGCCCCGATAAGGGTCACGATCTCGCCCTCTTCAACGCTGAGCGAAATCCCGTGCAGGGCCTGTATATTGCCGTAAAAAGTGCTTATGCCTTCAATGCTTAAGAGCGCCATCTCATTCTCCAAGGTAGGCCTTGATGACCTCGGGATTCCCCTTTATGTCGGAAGGATTCCCGTCGGCGATCATTCGCCCGTAATCGAGCACGTAGATGCGCTCGGAAACGTTCATAACCAAACTCATGTCATGCTCGATGAGGAGGATAGACACGCCCATCTCGCCGTTGATCATATGAAGGGTTTCTTCCAGTTCCTTCGTCTCGTGGGGATTCATTCCCGCCGCGGGCTCGTCCAGAAGCAGGAGGAAGGGATTCGTGGCCAGGGCCCGCGCGATTTCCAGGCGCCGTTGGGCCCCGTAGGGCAGGTTACGGGCCGCCTCGTTAACGAAACCGTGAAGGTTCATCCTCTTGAGGATCCCGTAGCTGTCCTCAATAACCTGCCGTTCCTCGGCCCTCGTGCCAGGGTCCCGGAGAATAGAGCGGAAAACCCCCGCCTTGAGGGAATTATGGCGGGCTATCATCACGTTCTCGAGAACGCTCATGTTCCCGAAAAGCCGGATATTCTGGAAGGTGCGCGCGAGGCCCTTGCGGTTAATCACGTTGGGCTTCAGCCCCTGAATTTGCTCGGGCTTGGCCCCGCCCCTGGTAATGCTCACAGAGCCTGCGGTTGGCTTGTAAACCCCGGTGATGCAGTTGAAAATGGTAGTCTTGCCCGCTCCGTTAGGGCCGATGAGGGCGGTAATCTCCCCCTTTCGCACGCTCATGGAGGCGTTATCTATGGCACGCAAGCCCCCAAAAACCATCGAAAGACCGTCCAGGGTGAGGATATTCTCTTTCTCGCTCATTTTTCTGCCTCCCCGGCGGAGAAGGTATATTTCTTCCGGCTTCGCGGTATGAGCCCGTCGGGCTTAAAGATAATGATCACGATCATGGCCACGCCGTAAATTAGCATCCGGTACTGCGCCAGGGCGCGGAAATACTCGGGAAGCAGCTTCAATAGGAGAGCGCCGGCGATTACGCCCGGTATCGAACCGGTACCCCCAATTACCACGGCCATGAGAATGATAATGGACTCCCAAAGGGTAAAGCTGTCGGGATTGATAAACGTGGTTTGCGCGGCAAGCACCACGCCGGCGATTCCCGCCCAGAACGCTCCCAGGGCGAAGGTGATGAGCTTGTTCCTCACAAGATCGATACCCATGGCCTCGCAGGCGATCTCGTCCTCCCTCATCGCCTCCAGGGCCCGCCCGACCCGGGAGTCCTCAATGCGCCTGACGACGAATATCGTGAGTACCACCAAAAGCAATACGATGTAGTAAATATAGGTAGCAGCGTCCGCAGGGTGAAGCTTTAAGCCAAAGAACCAGGGACGGGGGATAAGGCTGATCCCGGAGGCTCCCCCGGTAAGGTTCCCAGAGTTCTGGAGGAACATCCGCAGGATTTCCCCGAACGCAAGGGTGATGATGGCGAGATAATCGCCCCGAAGCCGCAGTACAGGCAAGCTCAGGAGTATGCCGAACAGGGCCGCGAGAATTCCCGCCAGGGGAAGGGCTATCCAAAAAAGCCATCCCGTATGGATATTCGCGGCCTGAAACAGCGGCCCCGCGTATTTCCATAATAGGCCGTAGGTATAGGCACCCACCGCGAAAAAGGCAGCGTAACCGAGGTTCAGGAGCCCGCCGAGGCCGACGACGATATTGAGGCCCAGGGCGAGGATTACGTAGATGAGGGCGGTGATCATGATGTTCGTGTGATACATGCCCAAGGCCCAGGGATAGGCGATTACCGCGACCAAGACCGCCGCCAATGACAGGTTCCTTGCAGCGGGTTTCGCGAAGGCGCCCTTAACCCGGGATGACAGCTTTCCCAGGGGGGATGCGGAGGAATCCTTGCTGGAGCGAAGGTCGTTCCACTCCAGGGCCCGGCGCCAGATAAAGGAAAGCGCGAAAGAAGCCGCCGCCACGATGGGTACCGCGGCCCAGCGAAAGGTCACCGCCGCGGAGCCGCCCGAAACGGACACCTTCATTACGGTAAGGGGAAAGAGCAAGGCCACGAACCACAGGGTTACCCTGAGGGTATCGAGGAGCTCGGAAATAAGTTTTTTATGGGCCATTATGTCACACCTTCTGTTTCTGGTTTTTACCGAGGATTCCCGCGGGCTTCAGCACGAGAATGAGGATGAGAATGACGAAGGCGAAGGCGTCCTCATAATCGCTGGAAATGTAGCCCGTGCCGAGGCTCTCGGTCCAACCCAGGATAAAGCTTCCGAGAACGGCGCCGGGAATGCTCCCGATGCCCCCGAGAACCGCGGCCACGAAGGCCTTAATGCCGGCGATAAATCCGATATAGTAATTAATCTGCCCCATATACGAGCAGATCAGCACGCCACCGACCGCGGCCAGGGCCGAACCGATCACGAAGGTCGACGATATCACTTGATTCACGTTGACCCCGAGGAGAAGGGCCATATCCTTGTCCTGGGCTGTGGCGCGCATGGCCTTGCCGATCTTGGTAAATTTGATGATGCCGATGAGGATCACCATGATCACCGCGGTGGTCACCAATATGATGAACTGAGTGGAATTCACGTATTCCCGCACGGGCTCAAGAAAGGCGAGCTCCGGCAGATAGGACGGGAAGGACAGGTATTTTTCGGTTTGAACCAGAAGGACGAAGTTCTGGAGAATCATGGAAATGCCGATGGCGCTAATGAGGGCCGAAAGCCTGGGCTTGTTGCGCAGGGGCTTGTAGGCGATTCTCTCGATGGTCACGCCGAGGGCGGAAGAAATGACGATGGCGGCGAGAACCGACAGAAGAAGGACGCCGTACATGGGGACGCCGAGAGTGGAAAGAAACCCGCCCACGATGAGGGCGGTAAACCCGCCGATCATGTACACCTCGCCGTGGGCGAAGTTGATCAGCTGGACGATTCCGTACACCATGGTGTAACCGAGGGCAATGAGGGCGTAGATGCTGCCCTTAGCCGTTCCGCTAAGGAACAGTTTCAGAAAATAATCCATTAAAGATATCCTTAAGAAGTATAAACGCGACAAAGACCCGACGCGCCGACTGGCGGCGAGAAGGGTCTTTGCGCGAATTTGCGGGAAAAATTCCCGCTCATAGCGCGGGGCCCGGCGCGGGCCAAGCCCCGCCGCGGCATCCCCGTGAGGCTGCCGCGGGCCGGTTTACTTCAGTTCCACGAACTTTCCGTTCTGGACCTGGAATACGGAGAAACCGAAGCCGATGACGTCGCCCTTGGCGTCGAAGCTGATGCTCCCGAGGGAGGTGTCGACGTATTCGGCGCGAAGGGCCTTGGAAATCGCCTCGTACTCGGTGGACTTGGCCTTTTCGATCGCGTTTACGATCGCGAGGGTCGCGGCATAGGCTTCCTTGAAGAAGGCGCCGGGCTCTTCGCCGTACTTAGCCTTGTGGGCCTCGATGGCCTTGACCGCCACGGGGAGGCTGGAGGTGTCCATGGGACCGGTGGCATACACGCCCTCGGAGTACTTTCCGGCTACCTCGATGAAGGTATTGTCCTTCACGCCGTCGTCGGAAACGAAGGGGGTATTGATTCCCTTGTCCCGCATCTGCTGAACGAGCTTGGAAGCCTCGGGGTGATATCCGCCCCACACCACGCCCTCGGGAGCGGCGTTGCCGATCTTGTTGACCACGGCGGAGTAGTCGGGGGCACCGGGGTTCACGCCCTCGAAGAGCACTACCTGCAGGCCCGCTTCCTCGGCGAACTGCTTCACGAGATCCGCGAAACCCTTGCCGTAGTCCCCCTTGTCATGGAGCACCGCGAGGGTCTTGAGCTTGAGGGTATCCTTGATGAAGTCAACCGCCAGCTTGGCCTGGGCGTCGTCCGGCGCGATGGTCCGGAAGAAGTTGGGGTACTCTCCGGACTGGGTCAGGGGAGGATTGGTAGCCGAGGGGCTGATGCACACCACGTTGGAATCCTTGTAGATTCCGAGGGCGCTCTTGGTTGCGCCGGAGCAGATATGGCCGATGACGGCGGCTACGCCGTCGCTGACGAGCTTGGATGCGGCATTGGTCGCGAGCTCGGGCTTGCACTGGTCGTCAGCGACGATAAGCTCGATCTTGCGGCCGTTAATGCCTCCCTTCGCGTTGACTTCTTCAACGACCAGGTTCGCCGCGTTTACCGTGGGCAGACCGTAAGAAGCGAGGTCGCCGGAATGGGCGCCCGCCACGCCGATCTTGATGGTTCCGGCATCCTTTTTCGCGCATCCGGCGGTAAGCGCCACAAGCGCGACCGCGGACACGGCAATGATCACATTACTAACTTTCATCGAATTACTCCTCCTGAAAAAGCGTTTTCAGTATTCCTACAGTATTTTATGGGGAGATCTCGCTCCTGTCTACTCGCAAAACGGTATATTTATGCAATTATTTCGGATAAATTTCGATAAAAAAAGGACCGATCCCAGTAGGATCGGTCCCCTTCTTTGGTAGAACCGAAGACTCGTCAAACGGCCTTGCCGTGCTTGATCGTCGCCTTGCAGATCTTGCAGATCTTGGTCTTGGCTCCCGCCACTTCCTGCTCGTAGAGAACCTTTACGCCCTCTTTCTTGCAGACCGGACAGGTTCCGCGGCCATGATTCTTCTCGGTTCGTATACCCTTTCCGCGATGCGCTTTGGACATGATTATTCCTCCGTGGGAGCCTTAGGCTCGGCGGCTTTCTTTGCGGCGGTCTTCCGGGGCGCGGCCTTCTTGACCTCTCCCTCGGACCCATCCTTGGACGCAGGGGCCGCAGCCTTCTTCGGGGCGCTCTTTTTGGGAGCGGCTTTCTTGGCCTCGGCCTCTTTCGGGGCCTCGCTCTTGGTCTCGGCCTTTTTCACCTTCTTCTCGGGAGCCTTCTCCTCGACCTCAAGCTTGTAATCTACGAGCTCGAGAATCGCGACCTCAGCGGCGTCTCCCTCGCGGAAGCCGAGCTTGAGAACCCGGGTATAGCCGCCGGCACGATCCTTCATGCGGGGACCGATATCGGTGAAGAGCTTGGCGAGGATCGCGGGGTCGGAAATAAAGCGGGCGACCTGGCGGCGATTGTGCACGGTGTCAACCTTGGCGCGGGTGATGAGCTTCTCGGCGGTGCGGCGTACTTCCAGCGCCTTCGGCTGGGTGGTGGTAACCCGTTCGAACTTGAACAGGGAGGTCACCATGTTGCGGTGCATTGCGCGCCGGTGAGAGGCGTTGCGCGAAAGCGGATTAAAGCCATTCTTATGCTTCATCAGTTTCTTCCTTCTGCTTGGGCAACTTGATCGAATTCTTGAGATGACTGTAATCGGTCATGCCAAGACCAAGGTTCCACTCGAGGAGCTTCTCCCGGATTTCCTGGAGACTCTTCTTTCCGAAGTTACGCGTTTTCGCGATGTCTTCCTCGGTTTTCTTGGTTAATTCGCCAATTGTCCTGATATTTGCGTTTTTGAGACAGTTCGAAGAGCGAACGGAGAGCTCGAGTTCCTCGACGGGGGTATTGAGGAGCTGGCGAACCCGCTCGTCTTCCTCGTCGTAGTCCTCGTCCTTCCCGATCTCGTTCTCGTTGAAGTTTACGAAAATCGAGAAGTGGTCCTTCGCGATCTTCGCGGCCTCGGCGAGCGCGTTCTCGGGAGAGATGGTACCGTCGGTCCAGATCTCGAGCACAAGCTTGTCGTAGTCGTTCCGCTGGCCGACACGGGTCGGCTCGATCGCGTACTTAACCTTCACGACGGGGCTGAATATCGCGTCCATGGGAATGGTTCCCACGACCTCGATATAGCGCTCGTTAACCTCGGCGGGAACGTAGCCCCGCCCGAAGTCCACCTGGACCTCGAATTCCACCCGGCCGCCTTCCATCATCGTGAAAATCGGGAAGGGCTTGCTTAAAATCTCAAGCTGGGTGTCCCGGGCGAACATGTCGCTCGTGACGTTAACCGGTCCCGTAAATTCAAAGAGGAAGGTATCCTGCTCTACGTCGTCGGGAAGCCGCAAACGAATCTGTTTCAGATTATTCAGGACTTCCAGGGTATCTTCTACAACATTCGGAATCGTCTCAAACTCGCTGGAAATCCCGTGGGGCACCCCGTCGGCGTCGTAGGACGTGATCTTCACAGCGGTGATCGCGTAACCCTGTATCGACGATAAAAGGACGCGGCGGAGCGTATTTCCAACCGTGGTTCCAAAACCGGTTTCGAAGGGAGAAGCCACAAATTTTCCGTAGTCGGATGTCGATTCATCATGCTCGAAGGAGAGGCCCTTCGGCTTTTTGAACCCCTTTAGCAGATTTTTGCGGGCCATTCGAACTCCTCTTACTTAGAATAGAGCTCGACGACGAGCTGTTCTTTGATGTCGGCCAGATCGGTTACGTCGGCGCGGCGGGGAATCGACACGAAGGTTCCCTTGAGGGCGTCGGCGTCAAGGGTGATCCAGGGATAGGTTCCGGATTTGGAAACTTCCTTGAGGGCATCCTTGATCACGTTGAGCTTCTTGCTGGCTTCCTTGACCTCGACGGTGTCCCCGGCCTTCACGATGTAGCTCGCGATATTGACCGGCTTGCCGTTTACGAGCACGTGACCGTGCTGAACGACCTGGCGGGCCTGGTTGCGGTTCACGGCGAAGTGCATGCGGAACACGACGTTGTCCAGGCGGCGCTCGAGGAGGCCGATCAGGTTGTCGCCGGTTACGCCGGGCATGCGGATCGCGCGGTCAAAGAAAATGCGGAACTGCTTCTCGAGCATTCCGTAAGTCCTCTTGAGTTTCTGCTTCTCGCGAAGCTGGGTGCCGTAGTCGCTGCGCTTTCCGGTACGGGCCTTGGGGTCCTTGCCGGGCATGGCCCTCTTCTTGTTGATCGGGCACTTGTCAGACTTGCAGCGATCGCCCTTGAGGAAAAGCTTTTTCTGCTCCGCCCGGCAAAGGCGGCACAGGGGTCCGGTATATCTTGCCATATCTCTCTCCTCTCTCAGATGCGCCGGGTCTTGCGGGGCCGGCAGCCATTGTGCGGGATCGGGGTCACGTCGCTGATGGACTTGACCTTAAGTCCGAGGGCGCCGAGAGAGCGGACGGCAGATTCACGGCCGACACCGGGTCCCTTGACGAACACGTGCACTTCCCGAAGACCGTAGGTGAGAGCCTTCTGCACCGCGGTTTCCGCGACAGTCTGAGCGGCGAAGGGGGTCGACTTTTTCGCGCCGTTAAACCCAAGACCGCCCGAAGAAGCCCATGAGAGGGCGTTTCCGCGCAGGTCGGTAATGGTAACGATCGTGTTGTTGAACGTCGCCTGGATATAGACGTTACCTTCGTAAACGCTCTTTTTTTCTTTCCGTTTCTTTACGGTTGCCACGTTATAAGTCCTCCAACCTCTAGATTACTTCTTCTTGCCGGCAACGGTCTTTTTCTTACCCTTGCGCGTGCGAGAATTCGTCCTCGTCCGCTGACCGCGGACGGGGAGGCCCTTTCGGTGCCGGAGGCCCCGGTAACAGCCGATATCCATCAGGCGTTTAATGTTCAAACCGATCTCGGTTCTCAGACGTCCCTCGACCTTGTACTCCGCTTCGATTATGTTGCGGAGCTCTCCGAGTTCGTCCTGGTTGAGATCGTTGATCATGCGCATGGGATCGATTTTTGCCTTCTCGCAGATCTGGTCCGCGGAGGTCCTTCCGATTCCGTAGATGTAGGTCAACGCTATGTTGACGTGCTTGTTAGGGAGGTCGACTCCCGCTAAACGAGCCATTCTATTCCTCCATCAGCCCTGGCGCTGCTTGTGCTTCGGATTGGTGCAGATAATCCGGACGATTCCTCGCCGTCGAATGACCTTGCACTTGTCGCATATGGGCTTAACGCTAGTTCTAACCTTCATAATAAACCCCTTGTCGTGAAAGACGATTATACGCCTTTCACGAATCTTTTTCTACAGGTTCCTAGACCTGATCTTGCCTTTTTTCACCAGCCCTTCATGATGGTGCATCTTGAGCTGGGCCTCGATCTGGCTCATGGTATCGAGATCGACGCCAACGAGGATGAGGAGCGAAGTTCCGCCCATAAGAAGGGATATCGTCTGGGGGAACCCAAAAAGGCTCTGGATGATCGTCGGCAACACCGCGATCAGGGCCAGATACAGCGAACCGGGCAGAATCAGCCGATTCAGGATCCGCTGCATATACTCTTCGGTCTTGTCAGTCCTGATCCCGGGAATGGAGCCGCCGTTTTCCCGGATCTGCTTCGCGATTTCGGTGGGGTTCAGGGTTACCTGTGTATAGAAATACGCGAAGAAAACGATGAGCAGAACGTACAGAACGTTATACCAAATGCCATGGGGCCTGAGGAACGTGGCCACGCTGTTGAGCCACTTCACGTTCGGACCGATGCTTGAAGCCACCTGCATGGGGAAGGTCAGGAACGAGGAAGCGAAGATTACCGGGATAACTCCCGACGGATTGATCTTGAACGGGATATAAGTGTTCTGACCGCCGTACATCTTCCTTCCGACCACCCGCTTTGCGTAGTGAACGGGAATCTTGCGCTGACCCTGCTGTTCGTACACGACCAGGGCGATAACCCCGGCGAACATGACGAAAGCCACGATGACGAAAACCGGGTTGAGCTCCTGGTTCTGGACCATCTTGATCAGTTCCCAAATAGCCTGGGGCAAACGCGCCACGATACCCGCGAAGATCAGCATGGAAATACCGTTGCCGATACCCCTCGCGGTGATCTGCTCGCCGAGCCAAACCGTTACCATGGTACCGGTGGTCACCGTGAGCATGGCGATGAGCGAATAGGCCAGCTTATCAATCACGATGGCGCCCGGAATGCTCTGGGCGTAAACCGTAACCGCGTAGGATTGGATGAGCGCTACGCCGATCGTGGCGACGCGGGTCCAAAGCTGTATCTTCCGGCGCCCGCCGTCCTCTTCTGCGACCCTTTTTAGGGACGGGAAGATGATGAGCGCAAGCTGCATCAGGATCTGGGTGGAGATATAGGGCATAACGCCAAGCATGAACACGGAGAAGTTCGAGAACGCGCCGCCCGCGAAGAAGTCCATGTAATCCACGAACGCGTTACCCTGGAGCTGCGATTTGAAGTACACCGTAAGGGCATGCGGATCAATACCGGGAATGGTCAGTACCGAGCCAAGGCGATACACAGCGAGAATTATGACAGTAAAGAAGATCCGCTCCCGGAGCTCCTTGATTCTGAACATATTTACGAATGCGTTGTTAGCCATCTGTCTTCACCCGTCCCGCTTATTCGGCGGCCTGAACTACGGTCCCGCCGGCCTTTTCGATCTTCTCCTTCGCAGAAGCAGAAACCTTGTCCACGTCGACAGTGACCTTCTTGGTGATTTCGCCGTCGCCGAGTACTTTCACGAGGGAGGAGACCTTTTTGAGGAGGCCCTTGAGGACGAGGCTTTCGCGGTTGACGGTCTCGCCGTCGGCGTAGCGGACTTCAAGCTCCTTAAGGTTGAACACCTCGTATTCCTTGCGGAAAGGATAGTTTGAAAACCCGCGCTTGGCGATGCGCCGGTAGAGGGGCATCTGGCCGCCCTCGAAACCCACGTACACCTTGCCGCCGGAACGGGACTGCTGTCCCTTGTTTCCGCGGCCGGCGGTGGTTCCGCGACCGGAAGACGAACCGCGACCGACGATGCGCTTCTTTTTATTCGCTCCCTCGGGAGCGGAAAGAATGAAATCGGACATTAGTTGATCTCCTTAACCTCGACGAGGTGCTTAACGGCCTCGACCATGCCGAGGATCGGCGCGGTCGCTTCCTGCTCCACCGTCGAGTTGAGCTTCTTCAGGCCCAGGGACCGAACGGTCGCGCGGACCGCCGGCTTCTGGCTGATGGTGCTGCGGACGAGCTTAATGGAAATTTTCTTTGCCATATCTTACCCCCACAGGTCCTTCAGGGCCTTGCCCCGGTTCTTCGCGACGACCCTGGCGTCCATCATCTGCTTGATGGCCTCGAAGGTCGCGCGGATCACGTTCACCTGGCTCGAGGAGCCGAGGGACTTGGACAGAACGTCGGTGGCTCCGGCGGCCTCAAGAACCGCGCGGACGGGACCGCCGGCGATGAGTCCGGTACCGGGCGCCGCGGGGCGCAGGAGAACGGAAGAGCTCTTGAAGTCCGCCGTGATCTCGTGGGGGATGGTGCCGTTCTTCAGGGGAACGAACACCATGTTCCGCTTGGCCTTGTCGATGCTCTTGCGGATCGCCTCGGTAACGTCGTTGGCCTTGCCGAACCCGAAACCTACGCGGCCCTTCTGGTCGCCGACCACGGTGAGAGCCGAGAACGAAAAGCGCCGGCCGCCCTTCACCACTTTCGCGGTGCGGTTGAGCTTCACGAGCTTCTCGACGAATTCCTTAGGCTCTCTTTCCCTGTTATAGTCTTTGTGTTCCATAGCCACTCCTAGAACTCGATCCCGGCGGACCGGGCACCGTCGGCGACAGCCTTAACCACGCCGTGGTAGAGGTAGCCGTTGCGGTCGAACACGATGGAATTGATATTCTTTTCCTTCAGGCGGCGACCGATTTCTTCACCGACCTTAGTCCCGCTGGCAACGTTCGCCTTCAGGGAAGAAAGGTCCTTCTCGAGCGTAGAGACCGCGGCGAGGGTCGTCCCTGCGTCATCGTCGACAACCTGCACGAACAGGTTGCTGTTCGAGCGGGTGACGGTCATGCGGGGGCGGGCGGCGGTGCCGTACACGCGCTTGCGGATGTGCACCTTCCTCTTGAGTCTCTTCCTGGCTTTATCGTCTAGTTTCTTGAACATATAGCCTTACCCTTATTTAACGCCGGACTTTCCGACTTTCCGCTTGATGACTTCGGTCTCGTAACGGATTCCCTTTCCCTTATAGGGTTCGGGACCACGAAGCTTGCGGATCTCGGCGGCATATTCGCCTACCTGGTCCTTGCGGATTCCGGTGATCGTGATCTTGCCCTGGGCGTCCGCGGTGACCGTGAGGCCCTCGGGGATACCCGCGACAAAGTCGGTGGAGAAACCGAGGTTCAGCACGAGCATGTTTCCCTGCACCTCGGCGCGGTAACCGACGCCGTTGATCACGAGAACCTTGCTGAAGCCCTTGCTCACCCCGATCACCATGTTGTTGAGGAGGTTGCGATAGAGTCCGTGCTTGGACTTGACTACTTTCGTCTCGTCCTTGCGGGTCACGATCGCCTCGTTTCCCTCAATTTTGAAAGAAACCGAATCATCGTAGGCCTGGGAGAGTTTTCCCTTGGGACCCTCGACGTGCACGGCGGCAGCCTCTACGGTGACCTTCACGCCCGCCGGTATGGCGACGGGAAGCTTTCCGATTCTGGACATACTTTCCTCCCGATTACCACACCGTGCAGATGAGCTCGCCGCCCACCTGCTTCTCCAGGGCCTTTTTACCGGTGGTAACGCCCAAGGAGGTTGAAACGATCAGGGTACCGTACCCGTTGTAAACGCGGGGCAGGTCCTTGTATCCGGCATACACCCGGCGGCCGGGGGTGGAGACCTTCTCCAGCCCGTGAATCACCGACGAGTTCTTGTCATCGTACTTAAGGAAAACACGGATGCTGTTGAGGCCGTCCTGGTTCACCTTCTTGAAATTCTTGATAAAGCCTTCGGTCTTCAGGATCTTCACGATCTCAAGCTTGAGCTTGGAGGCGGGAATGTCCACCTTTTCGTGGCGGGCCATAGCCGCATTCCGGACCTTGGTCAGCATATCTGCCACGGGATCTGAAACGCTCATTTATTCTCCTCCCTACTACCAGCTCGACTTAGTGACGCCCGGTATCAGGCCTTCGCTAGCCAACTTCCGGAAGCAGACGCGGCACATCTGGTACTTCCGGAGATATCCACGGGGCCGACCGCACACCCTGCACCGATTATATTTCCTGGTGGAATACTTCGGGGTGGCGTTGGCCTTATTAATCATCGCAGTTGTAGCCATGAACTCCTCACTTACTTCCTGAAGGGCATGCCAAACTTGACGAGGAGAGCCTTGGCTTCCGCGTCGGTCTTGGCAGTGGTAACCACGTTGATGTTCAGACCAGCGATCCGTTCGATCTTGTCGAAGTCGATCTCCGGGAAAATGATCTGCTCGGTGATTCCCAACGAATAGTTTCCGTTTCCGTCAAACCCGTTCGGGTTGATTCCGCGGAAGTCCTTGACGCGCGGCAGGGCGACGTTCACGAAGCGATCGAGGAATTCGTACATCCTCGCGCCGCGGAGCGTAACCATGACGCCGACCTCATTGCCCTCGCGAAGCTTGAAGTTCGCGATGCTCTTTTTGGCCTTGGTCTTGACGGCCTTCTGGCCGGTAATGAGGCCCATGTCGGTGGCTGCCGCGTCGAGAAGCTTCTTGTTGGAAAGCGCCTCGCCGATACCCATGCTGAGCACGATCTTGCTGAGCTTGGGGGTCTGCATCACGGACTTGTATCCGAACTCCTTGAAGAGTTCGGGGGCGATCTTCTCGATGTACACGGTCTTGAGACGGGGTATGTACTTCGCCATTACAGAGCCTCCCCGCATTTGCGGCACACGCGGACCTTTTTCTCGCCGTCGACCTTATAGCCGATGCGGGTAGGTCCGCACTTCTTGCATACGATCATCACGTTGGAAACGTGAATCGGCGCCTCGATCTCGACGATGCCGCCGCGATCCTGCTGGGAGCGCTTCTTCATCGCCTTCTTTACGAGGTTGGCCCCCGCGACGATAACGCGATCCTTGTCGCGAAGCACGCGAACCACGTTTCCGCGCTTGCCCTTGTCCTTGCCGGCGATGATTTCGACGGTGTCGTCCTTCCGGATCTTGAATTTCTTTTCCATGCCTTCAATCCCCTTACAGAACTTCCGGCGCGAGGGACACGATCTTCATGTAATCCATGTCGCGAAGCTCGCGGGCAACCGGTCCGAAAATGCGCTTTCCCTTCGGGTTCTTGTTCGCGTCGATGATAACGCAGGCGTTGTCGTCGAAACGAATGTAGGTACCGTCGGGGCGGCGATATTCCTTGGAAATACGGACCACGACGGCCTTCTCCACGGAACCCTTCTTGATGGTCGACGTCGGAAGCGCGTCCTTGACGGCCACGACGATGATGTCACCGATGCTGGCGTAGCGGCGGTGCGAACCGCCGAGCACCTTGATGCACTGGACGAGCTTGGCTCCCGAGTTGTCGGCGACGTTGAGGTTTGTCTGCATCTGAATCATAGTATGCTCCCCTTACTTCGCCCGGGCGACGATTTCCACCATCCGCCAGCACTTGTCCTTGCTTATCGGCCTGGATTCGACGATGCGAACGGTGTCGCCGATGTGGGCGTCGTTCTTCTCGTCGTGGGCCTTGTACTTCTTGCTGCGAGAGACGTACTTCTTGTACAGTCTGTGAAGTTTTTTGGTGTTTACCTGGACCACGATGGTTTTATCCATCTTGTCGCTGGTAACGACACCAACAAACTCGCGGTTCCCGCTTTTCTTCGCGATCTCTTTCTCTTCCACGGGCCTGCTCCTCGTTAGTTACCCTTCACCGCCAGCTCGTGCTGGCGAATGAACGTGTTCAGCGCCGCGATCTCGCGGCGGATGATCCGCTTCTGAAGGGGGTTGTCGACGTGTCCGACCACCATCTGGAACCGAAGGTCCATGTACTGGCGGTTAAGCTCGTTCCGTTTCGCAACCATTTCGGCGAGGGACATGGACTTGAGTTCTTTCTTTTTCATGCCACGCCTCCTTAGTTCTCGATTCTGCGAACGGCAAATTTGGTCTTGAACGGCAGTTTGCTGCCGGCAAGCTGCATCGCTTCGGAGGCGAGGGTTTCCTCGACGCCGGCGAGCTCAAACAGGATCGTTCCGGGCTTGACCACGGCTACCCAGTACTCAGGGGCGCCCTTTCCCTTACCCATTCGGGTTTCGGCGGGCTTCTTCGTATAGGGCTTGTCCGGGAAAACCCGGACCCACAGCTTACCGGAGCGCTTGATCTTGCGGTTCAGGGCGACGCGCGCCGCCTCGAGCTGCCGATTGGTAAGCCAAAAGGGCTCGAGGGAGACGAGGGCGAAGTCCCCGAAATCGATATTGTTGCCCCGCGTGGCCTCGCCGTTAATGCGGCCGCGCTGGACCTTTCTGTGCTTTATTCGCTTAGGGCTGAGAGCCATGACTTAGTTCCTCCCCGCCGGGGCGCGTTCATGCCGCTCGGAGCGTTCGCCCCGCTCGCCGCGCTCGCCGCGCTCGGGCCTGTCCCGCCGCTGCTTCTTGAGGAGCGCGCCGGCGTCCTCTTTCTGCTCGTGGCCGTACATCATCCCGTTATAAATCCACACCTTAACGCCGATGGCGCCGTACGTGGTGTGTGCTTCGGAAAAACCGTAATCGATGTCCGCGCGGAGCGTATGGAGAGGAACCCGTCCTTCCTTGTGCTCCTCGGTGCGGGACATTTCGGCGCCGCCGAGGCGTCCGGAAACGCGGATCTTCACGCCCTGGGCGCCGGCCTTCATGGCGGCGGAGGAGGCCTGCTTAAGGGCCTTGCGGAAGGAACCGCGGTTCAGGAGCTGGCGAGCCACGTTCTGGGAGACCAGGGACGCGTTGACCTCGGAGCGCTTGATCTCCTTGATCTTGATCTGAACCTTCTTGGTGAAGGATTTCTGGATCTGGGCCCCGATCTGCTCGATGTTCGCGCCCTTAACGCCGATGATAACGCCCGGGCGGGCGGTATGGATCACGATGGTCACGCGCTGGGGGTGACGAACGATCTCGATCTCGGCGATATCAGCGTTCTTACACTCGGGCAAGTTCTGAACCATCTTGCGAATCTTCAGGTCTTCATGGAGCAGGTCGGCGTATTCGCGGGGATCCGCGTACCAGCGCGAGCTCCAGGTCTTGTTGATCCCAAGCCTGAGACCGATAGGGTTTACTTTCTGTCCCACGTTATTCCCCCGCCTTTTCGTCGACGACGACGGTGATATGACACATCCGCTTCAGGAGCTGATCGGCCCGACCGCGTCCGCGAGGCCAGAGCCTCTTGAGGCGGGGGCCCTCGTCGATCCGGATTTCCTTGACGAAGAGCATGTCCTCATCGAGCTTCTTGTTCAGGTCGAGCGCGTTAGCCGCGGCCGACTTCATGGTCTTGGTCAGGAGACGCGCGCCCTTCTGGGGCATGTTCTCGAGAATCGCCATGGCCTCGGTGTAAGGCTTCAGCTTTATCACGTTTGCCACGGGACGAACCTTCGTGGGGGACGCGATGAGGAATTTAGAAGTGGCTATATATCCGCTTTTGTCAGCCATTACATCCACCTATCACTTCTTACCTGTCTTCTTGTCGGATCCGGCGTGTCCCCGGAAGATCCGGGTGGGCGCGAATTCGCCAAGCTTATGGCCGACGAGGTTTTCGGTGACGTACACCGGAACCCAGGTTTTGCCATTGTAGACAGAGATGGTATTTCCTACCATTTCAGGGATAATAGTCGAGCAGCGGGAATAGGACTTGATCATCTTCCGGTCGCTCGCCTTGTTCATCTCGATAACTTTCTTGTACAGGCTCTTCTCGATGAAGGGGCCTTTCTTAACAGACCTTGACATTTACCGTCCCCCTGTTACTTGCGTCTCGAGACAATGAAATTGCTCGAAACCTTCCGTTTCTTCCGGGTCTTGTAGCCACGGCAGGGCTGACCCCAGGGAGTAACGGGGTTACGTCCCTTACCGCGTCCTTCACCACCACCGAGGGGGTGATCGACCGGGTTCATGGACATACCGCGAACCGTCGGGCGAATACCCTTCCAGCGGGAGCGACCGGCCTTACCAAGGCTGGTATTCATGTGGTCCTCGTTACCGACTTCGCCGATGGTGGCGTAGCAGCGCTTGTGAACCATGCGCATTTCCCCGGAGGGAAGCTTTACGGTGACGTAGTCGCCGTCTTTCGCGGCCACCATCGCGCTGGCGCCGGCGGAACGGGCCATCTGGCCGCCCTTACCGATGGTGAGCTCGATGTTGTGGACGGTGAAGCCGACGGGAATCACCTCGAGAGGAAGGGCATTGGCCACTTCCAGGGCGGCGTTCTCGCCGCTCATGATCTTCTGACCCACCGAGAGGCCCCGGGGGGCGAGAATGTAGCGCTTCTCGCCGTCGGCGTAAAACACGAGGGCGATGTTGGCGCTGCGGTTCGGATCGTACTCGATGGTCTTGACCGTGCCCGGAATGCCGTATTTATTGCGCTTGAAGTCGATGTCGCGATACTTCTGCTTGTGGCCGCCGCCCTGGTGGCGAACGGAAATCCGCCCGCCAGCGCCGCGACCGCCATGGGACTTCTTGCCGCTGGTCAGTCCCTTCTCGGGCCTGTCGGCGGTAATTTCGTCCTTGCGCAGGTCAACACGTGTTCTGGTTCCCGGCGTGTAAGGCTTGTATACTTTGAGAGCCATTTGGTTTCCCCTTAATTAACGCGGAATCTCGGGCGTTAAACGCCCTCGAACACCTTGATAGTCTCGCCGGGCGCAAGCCGCACGACGGCTTTCTTCCAGCTGGAAGTCCGACCGGGGCGACCGCGCACCCGCTTCATCTTTCCACCGACATTGATCACCGTGCAGTCCACAACCTTTACGTCGAAGAGCTTGCGGACGGCTTCCTTAATCTCGATTTTGCTCGCTGCGGGATCTACCTTAAAAACGTACTTTCCCTGCTCGCGAAGCTCGTTCGATTTCTCGGACAGAACCGGAGAAATGAGGATATTCTCGTAGTTCATCACTCAGCCCCCTCTTCTACGCCGTAAAAACCGGCGAGATTCTTTGCCGCGGACTCGAGCACGATTACCTTCCGTCCATAGAAGAGGTCGTGGGCGCGGAGCCTGTTAAAGGAAAGGAACGAGAGGGTCGGAATATTGCGTCCGGCCCGCTTGATCGCCGCGTCGTCGTCCTTAAGAACGATAACGGTGCGCTCGCCCTGGGCGAAATTCGAAAGAATCTTCACGAGATCCTTGGTCTTTCCGCTTTCCACGGTAAAATCCTCAACCACCGTAAGGCGACCGTCCTGAGCCTTGAGGCTGAGAATGGTCTTCATGGCGAGGCGCTTTACCTTCTTGGGCAAAGCAAAACTATAATCACGCGGTCGGGGACCGAATACGATACCGCCGCCCACTGCGATGGGGGACTTCTTGTCACCCCGGCGGGCGCGGCCGGTGCCTTTCTGCTTGTACGGCTTGGCATTGGAGCCGTGCACTTCGGCGCGGGTCTTCGTACAAGCGGTTCCGACGCGCAGATTGGCCAATTCATTGTTGATGGCGTAGTAGATCACGTCTTCGTTGACCGGGAGGCCAAATACGTTGTCATCGAGATTGATCGTCCTCAGTTCCTTGCCATCGACCGAATAGACTTTCTTTTCCATCGTCTTCTCCTGTCGTTAGTTCTCTTTCTTGACTGCGGACTTGATGATCAGCGTACAGTCCTTGTGACCGGGTACGGATCCGCGAACCATCACTACCTTCAGCTCAGGATCGATTTTCTGGATCTTGAGATTCTGCACGGTGACGCGCTCGCGTCCCATGCGTCCGGGCATCTTGATATTCTTGAAAGTATGTCCGGGAGTGGTGCTCATGCCGGTACCACCGGGCTCGCGGTGGAACTTGGAACCATGGGACGCGCGTCCGCCATGGAAACCCCAGCGCTTCATGACACCCTGGAATCCCTTTCCCTTAGAGGTGGCCGTGACGTCGAGGAAGCGAACGTCCTCGAAAATCTCGACACCAACCTGATCGCCTACGGCAACCTCGCGTTCGAAACCGCGAAATTCCTTGAGGTGCCGCTTGGGGGCGATGCCCTCGGGGAACTGTCCCGCGTACGGCTTGCTGGCGCGGCTCGCCTTGAGATCCTCAAGACCGAGCACGACGGCTTCGTAGCCGAAGGACGCCTCGTCTTTCTTGGACACGACCGTGTTGGGCTCGACGCGGATCACGGTCACCGGTATAAGGTTTCCGCTTTCGTCAAAGACCTGGGTCATGCCCACTTTCTTTGCTATCAGACCTATCATTCTGATCACTCCTTGAAACTGCGCCAACGGGCTTTTCGCTTGTTGGCCGTCCCTTAATTCTCGGCGCCGCCCGACCGGACGATGCCTGGTACGTTATCCCCTGATCCGGGGGACCGTCTACCTTATTGCTTACTGCTTAATCTCTACGTCCACGCCGGCGGGGAGCTCGAGCTTCATGAGCGAGTCCATCACCTCGGCGGAGGGCTCGATGATGTCGATAAGCCGCTTGTGCGTGCGCATCTCGAACTGCTCCCGGGATTTCTTGTTCACGTGGGGGGAGCGGAGAACCGTAACCTTGTTGATCCTGGTGGGCAGGGGGATGGGCCCCGAAACCTTGGCACCGGCCTTCTGGACAGTCTGAACGATTGCCTTCGAGCTCTGGTCGATCAACTCTACATCGAATCCGCGAAGTCTTACGCGAATTTTTTCCTTAGCCATTTTTCCTCCAGACAAAACGGCGGAAGGCGGCGGGCGCCTTCCGTAAAACGGGACCCGGAAGCTCCCTACGGGAGCGGTTCCGGGTCCTTCCGGGTTTCATCGGCGAAACCCGAAGGCCGTTCTGTTCAAATATTACTCGACGATCTCGGTTACCTGACCGGAAGCAACGGTGCGTCCGCCCTCGCGAACGGCGAGCTTGAGTCCCTTCGCCATGGCGATGGGGTGAATGAGCTCACCGATGATCTTGGTGTTGTCGCCGGGCTTCACCATGTCGACGCCGGCCGGAAGGGTGATGGTTCCGGTGATGTCGGTGGTGCGGAAGTAGAACTGCGGGCGATAGCCGGAGAAGAAGGGACTGTGGCGTCCGCCCTCATCCTTGGAAAGCACGTAGATCTGGGCCTCGAACTTGGTGTGAGGGGTGATCGAACCGGGCTTGGCGAGAACCTGGCCGCGCTCGACGGCCTTCTTCTCAATACCGCGGAGGAGGAGACCGACGTTGTCGCCGGCCATACCGCTGTCGAGGAGCTTGTTGAACATCTCGATACCGGTGATAACGGTCTTCTGGGTCGGGCGAATACCGACGATCTCGACTTCCTCGTTGAGGTTCACCACACCGCTCTCGATACGGCCGGTAACGACGGTACCGCGTCCGGAGATGGTGAAGATGTCTTCGATCGGCATAAGGAAGGGCTTGTCCGCGGCGCGCTCGGGATCCTTGAAGTAGGTATCCATGGTGTCGAGGAGCTCCTGGATGGGGGCAGTGTC